>NZ_JAJIRR010000019.1:0-88732 GCF_025717595.1 Kinneretia sp. DJ1R-11 | reverse complement strand
TCTCAGGTACAAATGTGTCAACGCTGGGCAGGACGGGTCACAGTTAGCATTAAGGCCGCTGACATGCGGCCCTTTTGCTTCCTGGCTCTTACTTGACCTGCTTGAGCAGGCTCTTGCAACGGTCCTCGTGCTGGGCGATCTCGGCCAGCGTGACCTCGATGTCGTCGAGCTGCTGCTCGAGCTGGCGGCGGTGCTGCTGCAGCACTTCGAGGAAAGCGCGCAGCTGCGGCGCCGCGCCGCTGGAGGCGTCGTACATATCGACCAGCTGCTTGATCTCTTGCAAGCTCAGGCCCAGGCGTTTGCCGCGCAGGGTCAGCTTGAGGCGGGTGCGGTCGCGGTGGGTGTAGACCCGGTTGCGGCCGGCGCGCGAGGGCTCGAGCAGGCCCATGTCTTCGTAAAAACGAATGGCCCGGGGCGTGATGTCGAACTCATGGGCCAGCTCGGTGATGGTGAACTGGCGGGCACCCTCGCTCGCGGCATTCGGTGGGGTGACGGTGCTCATGGCTAAACTGGGGCTCGCTCGCATTGACGTTGACGTAAGCGGCAATTCTATGCACCTGCGAAGCGGCGCCGCGTCGGGCCTTGCCCTCTCCCCTCCCAATTTGCTGCTTCTAGCTGAACGACCATGGCCAATCCCCGCGAATCGGAACTGCACTACCCGCTCGGCGACGCCCGCCCCGGCCCGGGCGAGCTGATCGAGCTGGCGCCCGGCGTGCGCTGGCTGCGCATGGGCCTGCCGTTTGCGCTGGACCACATCAACCTCTGGCTGCTGCGCGACGAGATCGACGGCACGGGTGAGGCCATGGGGGCCAAGGTCCAGGGCTGGACTATCGTCGATTGCGGCGTGGCCAATGAAGCGACGCAGGCGAACTGGGAGGCCATCTTTGCCGATCAGCTCGAAGGCCTGCCGGTGCTGCGAGTGATCGTCACCCACTTCCACCCCGACCACATCGGCCTGGCTCACTGGCTCTGCCAGCGCTGGAGCGGCGCTGTGGCGCCGGGCCTGCCGGCGCATCACGAATGCCGGCTCTGGATCAGCGCTACCGACTTTCACCTGGCCCGCCTGGCCAGCGGCTCGACCGTGGGCATGGGCGGCGAAACCGCCGCGGCCTTCTTCGCCAGCCATGGCCTGAGCGACCCGGAGGCCCTGGCCAAGATCCGCGCCCGCAGCAGTTACTACCCGAGCATGGTGCCGCAAGTGCCGGCCAGCTTTCGCCGTCTGATGGGCGGCAAGACCTTGCAGATCGGCGGCCAGAGCTGGCAATGCTTGGTCGGCTACGGCCATGCGCCCGAGCACATCAGCCTCTACTGCGCCGCACTCGGCCTGATGATCTCGGGCGATATGGTGCTGCCGCGCATCTCGACCAATGTCTCGGTCGTCGATGTCGAGCCCGAGGCCGACCCGCTGCGCCTCTACCTCGATTCGCTGCAGCGCCTGCTCAGCCTGCCTGCCGACACCTTGGTGCTGCCGGCCCATGGCCTGCCCTTCCGCGGCCTGCATGCGCGCATCGAGCAGTTGCAGGAGCACCATGTCGAGCGCCTGGCCGATGTGCGCCAGGCCTGCGCCGACAAGCCCTGCCATGCGGCCGAGCTGCTGGAGCTGCTGTTCAAGCGCAAGCTGGATCTGCACCAGACCACCTTTGCCATGGGTGAATCGGTGGCCCACCTGAACTCGCTCTGGCTGGGCGGCCAGCTGCGCCGCGAGCGCGGCGCCGACGGCATCTACCGCTTCAGCACCCTGGCCACGCCAGCATCGGCGCCCAAGACCTGAACCGGCCCGAAGCGCTGCGCCCAAAAGAAATCCGCCATCGCTGAGGCTGCCGGCAATGGCAGCGTCAAGGATGGCGGACTCTCGGCCCCTTTTAGCACCCCTCGGCAGCCGGGCTGCGAGTGATTCCACGCCGTATGGAATCTAGAACTGGGTGCGGGTGATGACAGCGTTGGCCCAGAGTGTCTATCGTCACCCTCTTGGGGGACAAGCCCCCCCAAAGAGGGATAAGCCCAGCGAGCCAAATCGGCACTGTTCACATGTTCACTTCGCTGGGTGAACGCGTGAACAGGTGAACCAGTGAATCCGAAGAAAGCAGTCGCGCTCACTCGCTGACGATGGACTCTTCGCGCAGGCGGCCGCGGGCGGTTTCGAAGTCGGGCAGCACCGAGCGCACCACGGCCCAGAAGGCCGGGCTGTGGTTCATCTCGCGCAGATGGGCCAGCTCATGGGCGACCACGTAGTCGATGATGGCCGGCGCGAAATGGATCAAGCGCCAGTTCAGGCGGATGGAGCCGTCGACACTGGCGCTGCCCCAGCGCGTCTGGGCCGAGCTCAGGCGCAGCTGGGTCATCTGCACGCCCAGCGCGGCGCCGAAACGTTGGCAGCGCGGCTCGAAATCGGCACGCGCGCGTCGCTTGAGCCAGGCCTGCACGGTGTCGCGCAGCTGTTCCTCGCTGGCCGCCAGCGGCAGGCCGATGCGCAGCACGCGCCCGGCCTCATCGAAGTGCACACCGTTGCGCTGCGGCTCAAGGCGCAGGGTGATGGGCGTGCCGAGGTAAGGCAGGCTGGCGCCGTCGCGCCACTCGATGCGCGAGGCCTCGACACGGCGGGCGCGTTCGCGCTGCTCGACCAGCTTGCGCAAAATCCAGTCGGCCTTGTGATGCAGGGCGCGTTCGATATCGGCCTGCGGCAACCAGCGTGGCGCGCTGACGCGCAGACCCTGGGCGCCGACGACAAAGCCGATGCTGCGCCGGCGCGCCCGCTTGAGCTCATAGGCCACACGGTGTTCGCCCAGGCTGAGCTCGCGCTGGGCGCGCGGATTCTGTAGCACCTCGGCCTCACTGCGGGCCGGCACCGGCTCCTGGCCGAAGAGACTGAGCTGAGCGCCTTGCAACAAGGGAAGCAGGTTCTTGAGCATGGGATACGTCGGGCCTCAGGCCTGCAAAGCCGCCGAAGATCGGGCCGCGCCCGGTGCCGCTGCCGAAGGATAGGCCTCGGGGTCCAGACGCTGCATCTCGGCCTCGATCCAGGCCTCAACCTCGCGCATCAGCTCGCCGGCCTCGCGGCCTTGCGGTGCGATCGGCCGGCCGATGGAGATGTCCACCACACCCGGGCGCAGCAGAAAACTCTTGCGCGGCCAGCAGCGCCCCGAGGTGGCCGCGATCGGCACCACCGGCACGCCGGTCTCGATGGCCAGGCGGGTGCCGCCGGTCTTGTACTCGCCCTTCTGGCCGCGCGCGGTGCGTGTGCCCTCGGGGAACATGATGACCCAGTTGCCCTGGGCGGCCAGATGCTTGCCTTGTTCGGCCACCTTCGCCCAAGCTTCCGCGCGCTTGCTGCGGTCGATGTGGATCATGTCCATGCGCGCCATGGCCCAACCGAAGAAGGGAACATAGAGCAACTCGCGTTTGAAGACATAGGCCAGCGGGTGCGACATCAGGGCCGGGAAGGCAAAAGTCTCCCAGGTGCTTTGGTGCTTGGGCAGCAGGATCACGGCCGAGCGGCGGGCCGCCTGGCTGGGCAGGTTGTCCATGCCCTCGATGCGCCACTGCACGCCGCAGATCCAGCGCGCGCTATGGATGGCCAGACGCAACCAGCCGGCGCAGGCCCAGTAGACCCGGTCGCCCTTGGCAAACAGCGAGATCAGCAAGACGGCCGTCGCCCAAGGAGCGACCGTCACGGTCAGCCAGAGCACGAACAGCAGCGAGCGCAGGGCCGCAAGCAGGCTGGCCAGCGGGGCAGCCATCAGTTCAACGCTCCCGGCGCGGTGTCTGGGGCCAGGGCTTCGCCGCGCGCATCGGCCTTGCTGCGGCGCTCTTTCTGGATCAGGCTCTCGGCGAAGGCACCCAGGCTGGCATGAACCCTGGCACCCGGCACCGTGGCCAGCAAGCTGGCCAGCTGCTCGTCATCGAGCGCGCCGAGGCGGGCGCCACGGATCAAATGCGGCACACAACCGGCCGCCTGCGCCGTCTGCAAGTCCCGCAAGCTGGCACCGACCATATGAATGCTGGGCAACTCGACGCCGAAGCGCTCGCCGATCTGCTGCACCAGGCCCGGCAGGGGCTTGCGGCAGTCACAGCCCTCTTCGGGCGTGTGCGGGCAGAAAAAGGCAGCAGCGAGGCGGCCACCCTTTTCGGCCAGCAGCTGGTTCAAGCGGATGTGGATGGCATTCAGCGACACCATGTCCAGCAGTCCTCGACCGATGCCGGGCTGGTTGGTGGCCATCACCGTGTGCCAGCCGGCATGGTTGAGCCGTGCCACCGCTTCCAGCGCACCGGGCACCGGCACCAGCTCATCGACCGATTTGACATGGTCGTCCCGGTACTCGTTGAGCGTGCCATCACGGCCCAGGATGACCAGTTTCATGCTGTGGCTGTGATCAGAACGCATGCGCTTGCCTGTCTGCTTAGGGGTGGAGTTGCTAAAAACTCAGGACGCCAGACGCGCCAGCTCGGCCACCCGGTTCATGGCCTCGTGCAGGGTCTTGAGCAGGCCCAAGCGGTTGGCGCGCAGGGCCGGGTCTTCGGCGTTGACCATGACGCCGTCGAAGAAGGCATCGACCGGGCCTTTGAGCACCGCCAGCTCGCGCAGCGAGGCGGCGTACTCGCCGTTGTGGAACAGGCTGTCGGCGATGGGCTGGACATTCTTCAGTGCGCCAGCCAACTGCTGCTCGCCGGCTTCCACCAGCAGCGCCTCATTGACCTGAGCCTGCACCGGCTCTTCGCTCTTTTTCAGGATGTTGCCGATGCGCTTGTTGGCGGCGGCCAGGGCGGCGGCTTCCGGCAAGGCGGCAAAGGCGCGCACGGCCGTCAGGCGCGCAGCCACATCGGCCAGGCGCTGCGGGCGCAGGGCCAACACGGCGTCGACTTCCTGAGCGCTGTAACCCTGCTCACGCAACGAACCGGACAGACGGTCGAAAACAAAGTCAGCCAGCGGGCCGGCGGGGTTCTGGATCAGGGCACCGAAGGCCGGCACGGCCGCTTCGATCAAGGCGTCCAGCGCCAGCGTGGGCGCGCGCTCGCTGAGCATGCGCACCAGGCCCAGGGCATGGCGGCGCAGGGCAAACGGGTCCTTGTCGCCGGTGGGCAGCTGGCCGATGCCGAACAGGCCAACCAGGGTCTCCAGCTTGTCGGCCAGGGCCACAACCAGGCCGACCTCGTTGCGCGGCAACTCGTCGCCGGCGAAGCGCGGCTTGTAATGGTCTTCCACGGCCAGGGCCACGGCCTCGCTGAGGCCGTCGTGGCGGGCGTAGTAGCCGCCCATGATGCCTTGCAGCTCGGGGAACTCACCGACCATATCGGTCAGCAGATCGGACTTGGCCAGCAGCGCGGCCTGGTCGGCTTGCTCGGTCAGCACGCCGCCGCCCAGCAGGCCGGCGATGGCGCGAGCGATCGCGCGCACGCGCTCGACGCGGTCGCCTTGCGTACCGAGCTTGCCGTGGTAGACCACCTTGGCAAGACCCGGCACCCGATCGGCCAGAGTCTTCTTGCGGTCTTGGTCGAAGAAGAATTTCGCATCGGCCAGGCGCGGGCGTACCACACGCTCATTGCCTTGGATCACGGCACTGGCGTCGGTCGGGCTGATGGCACTGACGACCAGGAAGTGGTTCGTTAGCTTGCCGGAGGCGTCCAGCAGCGGGAAGTACTTCTGATTGGCCTTCATGGTCAGGATCAGGCATTCCTGCGGCACGGCCAGGAACTCGGGCTCGAACTGGCAACTCAGCACATTCGGCCGCTCGACCAGGCCGGTGACCTCGTCCAGCAAGGCTTCGTCCTCGATGGGCTTGAGCCCTTGCAGGGCGGCAGCCGCCTGCAGCTGGCGCGCGATCTCGGCGCGGCGCTCGGCAAAGCCGGCAATCACGGCACCCTGCTCGCGCATCTGCGCGGCATAGCTGTCGGCGCTTTCAATCGTCAGCTCAGGCGCGCTGGCCTCGAAACGGTGGCCGCGCGTCGTGCGGCCCGATTGCAAGCCCAGGGCCGAGACGGCCACCAGCTCGGCGCCATGCAGGGCAACGATGCCATGGGCCGGGCGCACGAACTTCACATCGGTCCAGCCGTCTTTCAGCTGGTAGCTCATGACCTTGGGGATGGGCAGCTTGGCCAGGCTCTCGTCCAGAGCCTTTTGCAGGCCTTCGGCCAGGGTGGCGCCGGGCACCAACTGGTCCAGGAACAGGGCTTCGGCCTTGCCATCGGGCAAGCGCTTGAGCTGGGGCAGCACCGAGGCATCGGCGCCGACGCTGGCCAGCTTCTTCAGCAGGGCCGGCGTGGCCTGGCCCTCGGCCGTCAGCGCAACCGCCACCGGCATCAGCTTTTGCTGCACGGCGCGGTCGGCGGCCTTGGGTGACACATGCGTCAAATGCAGGCCAAGGCGGCGCGGCGTGGCGATGGCGGTCGCTTGCGCGCCCTCACCCACCAGGCCCTGGGCCTTGAGGCTGTCCACCAGCACGGCGGAGAAAGCCTCGCCCAGCTTCTTGAGCGCCTTGGGCGGCAGCTCTTCGACAAACAATTCGATCAGCAGATTCTTGTGCGCGCTCATGACTCAGGCCGCCTTTGCTTTCTTTTCAATCTGGGCGATGACTTGATCGGCCCATTCCTTCGGCGCCATGGGGAAGCCCAGGCGTGCGCGGCTTTCCAGATAGCTCTGCGCCACGGCGCGTGCCAGATTGCGGATGCGGCCGATGTAGGCGGCGCGCTCGGTCACGCTGATGGCGCCGCGGGCGTCCAGCAGGTTGAAGCTGTGGCCGGCCTTGAGCAGCTGCTCGTAGGCGGGCAGGGCCAGCTGCTGCTCCATCAAGTGCTTGGATTGTTTTTCGTGCGCGGCAAAGGCGGTCAGCAGGAACTCGACGTCACTGTGCTCGAAGTTGTAGGTCGATTGCTCGACCTCGTTCTGGTGGAAGACATCGCCGTACTTGATGTCCGGCGCGCCGTCCTTGCCTTCGACATAGACCAGGTCATAGACCGACTCCACGCCCTGCAGATACATGGCCAGACGCTCCAGGCCGTAGGTGATCTCGCCGGTGATGGGCTTGCAGTCGATGCCGCCGACCTGCTGGAAGTAGGTGAACTGCGTCACTTCCATGCCGTTCAGCCAGACCTCCCAGCCCAGGCCCCAGCAACCGAGGGTCGGGTTTTCCCAATCGTCCTCGACGAAGCGCACATCGTTCTTTTTGAGGTCAAAGCCCAGGGCTTCGAGCGAGCCGAGATACAGCTCCAGGATGTTGGCCGGCGCGGGCTTGAGCACCACCTGGTATTGGTAGTAGTGCTGCAGGCGGTTGGGGTTCTCGCCGTAGCGGCCGTCCTTGGGGCGGCGGCTGGGCTGAACGTAAGCTGCCTTCCAGGGCTCAGGGCCCAGGGCGCGCAGGAAGGTGGCGGTGTGGCTGGTGCCGGCGCCGACTTCCATGTCGTAGGGCTGGAGGAGTGCGCAGCCCTGCTTGGACCAGTAGTCCTGCAGGGTCAAGATGATGTGCTGGAAGCTCAGCATAGAGGTGATGGCATCGGGCTTGCGCCGCTGACAAGAAAGAAGTGGTGGGATGCGGCGGGGCCCAGCCCCACCATCGCTTGGGGCCGATTCTACGAGGCGCGGCGGGCGGCTTGCGCCCGCCATGCGAGGGCGAGCGGAAGTGCCAGTGCCACAAGCCAGAGCGGCCACAGGCCCAGGGCATACAGCCAGCGGGCGTAGGGGGTTTCGCCCTGCCGCCCTTCGACCTCGGCTTCCAGCACACCGGCCTGGGCCGGAGGCAGCTGGGCCGTGAGCTCGGCGCGGTGGTCGAGCACCGCCGTGGCGCCGGTGTTGGTCGAGCGGATGAAGGGCCGCTGGAACTCCAGGGCGCGCATGCGCGAGAACTGCAGATGCTGGTCTTGCACCATCAGCGTACCGAACCAGGCCAGATTGCTGACATTGGCCAGCACGGTGGCGGCCTCGGGGCCACGCACGCTTTCGACAAAGTCCTCGCCGAACAGATCCTCGTAACAGATCAAGGGTCGCAGGCGCTGGCCGGCCACGGCAAAGGCGCGCTGGTGCAGGCCACGCGCCTGGTCATCCATGGGAATGCCCATCAGGCGCACAAACCAGTGGAAGCCTGGCGGGATGAACTCACCAAAAGGCAGCAAATGGCGCTTGCCATAGTTGTAGCTGGGCAGGCTGCCGAAGCTCTGCAGAGAGTTGACGAAACCCTCCTTCTCGCTGCCCAGAAAACTGCCCAGCAGCAAGGGCCGGTCGACCGAGGCGGCCTGCAAACGGAGCAGGTAGTCGGGGTCCAGAAAGGCCATGGGCACCGGCACCACCGACTCTGGGGTCAGCACCAGCTGCCCGCGTGCCGACTCGATCAGCTGGGCCAAATGCTCAAGGTTGCCGTCGATGCGCTCACGGTCGAACTTCTGATCCTGGGGCACATTGGGCTGCAGCAGGGACACTTTCAGATAACCGGTGGAGCGGGTGAATTCCTGCGGCAGCAGCAGCGCAGCCACGGTCAGCAGCCCCAGCACGGCCACCGCCGGCCGCCAGGCGCGCACGGCCGGCAAGGCCAAGGCCGCCAGCGCGGCCGCGGCCAGCGCCGCCAGGGCCGAGATGCCGTAGATGCCGACCCAGGGCGCCCAGGCCGCCAGCGGCCCGGTGGTGTGGGCATAGCCGCTGGCCAGCCAAGGGAAGCCGCCGAACACGGTGGCACGCAGCAGCTCGGCCAGCAGCCAGACACTGGCAAACAAGAGCACCTGCAGGCCCGCGCCCGGCTGGGTGCGCAGACGCAGTTGCGCCAGCAAAGCCAGCATGGCCGCGTAATAGCTGGACAAAAACGCCGCCAGCAGCAGCACGGCGAGCGCGGCCAAGAGCCAGGGAATGCCACCGAACTGGTGCATGCTGATGTGCAGCCACCACAGGCCGCTGCTGAGCCAGCCCAGGCCAAAGCCCGCGCCCAGCCAAGCGGCGCGACGCGGTGTGGCCGTCCAACTCAAGGCCGCCAAGCTGGCCAAGGCCAGGATCTGCAGCCACCATGCGTCGAGCGGCGCAAAGGCCGCGGTGTGCAGCACCCCGGCCAGCAGTGCCGCAAAAAAGGCCACCCGGGGGGCGGCCTTGAGGGAGTCGTGAGGCATGAACATCAAGTCTCGGTTTTGGGTACTCGGGTGACCTTGAACCAGCGCACCGAGCCGCCACGCGTCAACATCACGGCAAAGCGCAGGCCGGCCAGCTCGACCACCTCGCCGCGGCGCGGCACCCGGCCATGTTCCTGGGCGACCAGGCCGCCAATGGTGTCGAATTCGTCCACCGCCAATGCCACCGTGAAGGCCTGATTGACCTGGGCGATGGGCGTGTCGCCGGCCACGCGCTGGCTGCCATCGGCCAGGGTGTAGATGCCCGATTCGCCGTCCTTGTCGTCGAACTCGTCCTCGATCTCGCCGACGATCTCCTCCAGCACATCCTCGATGGTGATCAGGCCGGCGGTGTTGCCGAACTCATCGATGACGATGGCCAGGTGGTTGCGGTTGGAGCGGAAGTCGCGCAGCAGATCATTGAGACCCTTGCTCTCGGGCACGAAGATGGTCGGCCGCAGCAGGGCACGCAGATTCAGCTCGGGGGCCCGCTGGATCTTGAGCAGGTCCTTGGCGAGCAGAATGCCGATGATGTTCTGGCGCGAGTCTTCGAAGACCGGGAAGCGCGAGTGACCGGAATCGATCACCGCCGCCAGCAGCTCGTCATAAGGCGCGTCAATATCGAGCAGATCCATGCGCGGCGCCGCCACCATCACATCGCCGGCGCTGAGCTCGGCCATGCGCAGCACGCCTTCCAGCATCTGGCGTGATTCGGGCTCGATCAGCTCGCGCTGCTCGGCATCGGCCAGCGCTTCGAGCAGTTCACTCTTGGAATCCGGGCCGGGATGGAGAAACTCCAAGATGCGCACCATGAGGCCGCGCGGCACAGCGGATGGATTTCTTTCGCCCCCTTTTGCATGATTTGCAGAGGGCCGACTAGGCTGAGGTTCAGACACTGGGACTGCGTGTCGTAGTTACACAAGCTTGCAGAATAACCGATTGACATGACAGGGCTCTTGCAGGACATTCACCCGCCCCCATATCCAGGGCTGGTTTTTCTAGCAGAGCGCCGCGCGCGAACCCATCATGTCCAAAGGTCTCATCCCCGTCACCATCCTCACCGGCTTCCTCGGATCCGGCAAGACCACCCTGCTCAAGCGCGTGCTCTCGGAAGCCCACGGCCAGAAGATCGCCGTGATCGAAAACGAGTTCGGTGAAGAGGACATCGACACCGAGATCCTGGTGGCCGACACCGAGGAACAGATCATCCAGATGAACAACGGCTGCGTCTGCTGCACCATCCGTGAAGATCTGCGCACCACGCTGTCCGACCTGGCTGCCAAGAAGCGCCGCGGCGAGCTCAACTTCGAGCGCGTCATCATTGAAACCACCGGTGTGGCCGACCCCGGCCCGGTGGCGCAGACCTTTTTCATGGACGACGAGATCGCCGAGGCCTATCTGCTGGACGGCGTGCTGACCTTGGTCGATGCCGTGCACGCCAACCAGCAGCTGGACAGCCGCCAGGAAGCGCGCCGCCAGGTCGGATTCGCCGACCAGATCTTCATCAGCAAGTCGGACCTGGTCGACAGCGCCGCCGTCGATGCTCTGAGCCACCGCCTCAAGCACATGAACCCGCGTGCGCCGCAGCAACGCGTGCACTTCGGCGAGGTGGAGCTGTCGCGCGTGCTGGATCTGCGCGGCTTCAATCTGAACGCCAAGCTGGAAATCGACCCGGACTTCCTGAAGATTGACGATCACCACCACCATGATCACGACCATGAGCATGGCGAGCATTGCGACCACCCGCATCACCATGTCCATGACGACGATGTGAAGTCCTTTGTCTTCAAGTCGGACCGCGCCTTCAACCCGGCCAAGCTGGAAGACTTCCTGGGCGCCATCGTTCAGGTCTACGGTCCCAAGCTGCTGCGCTACAAGGGCGTGCTGAATATGAAGGGCACCGACAAGCGGGTGATCTTCCAGGGCGTGCACCAGCTGATGGGCTCCGACCTCGGCCCGCGCTGGATGCCAGGTGAGAAAAAGACGAGCAAAATGGTTTTCATCGGTATCGACCTGCCCAAGGAGATCCTCTTGCAAGGCCTGGAAGGCTGCCTGGCCTGAGGCCGCAGCGCCGGCTCACGAGCTGGGGGAAAACTCCCCTAGTTCGGGCGTTCTGGGCGCACACTCAAGCTGGCTACAATCCGCGGCGCCCGAAAAAGCGATTCAGTTGATCCCGATTGCAATCTAGCCCGGCAGAGACCTCTTCAACTGCCGGAGCGAGGAGAGAAACGTGAGCAAGATCCAGGCCCCACATCCGACACCGACGTCAGCCACCAAGCCTGACGGCGATGCCAAGCCAAGCAGCAAAACCAGCAAGGCGGCATCCAAGTCCAAGACCGATGCAGGGGTTCAGCCAGCGGTCGCTTTGCTGGATGCCGCCCCCCCACCGACCGGAAACAGCCGCTTCGCTGACCGATTCGCCCCCCCGAAGCCGCCCACCCGACAGATGAATACGCCCGTGATCGAAAGCCCTCAGAACTCCAACAACAAGGCCGCCAAGGCCGACCCCAAGCTGGCCAATGCCTGGAAGACCAAGTCTGGCGCCGAGCTCAGCGATGCCGAAGTGCTGGCCATGCCCGACACCGAGTACATGGGTGCCAAGCAGATCGAGTTCTTCCGCGCCAAGCTGACCGAACTGAAGAACGGTGTGCTGTCCAATGCCGGTGAGACCACCGAGCATCTGCGCGAAGACACCTCCATCGTCCCCGATCCGGCCGACCGCGCCACCATCGAGGAAGAGCATGCCCTGGAGCTGCGCACCCGCGACCGCGAGCGCAAGCTGCTGAAGAAGATCATGCAATCGCTGTCACGCTTGGACAACGGCGAGTACGGCTACTGCGACGAAACCGGCGAGCCGATTGGCCTGGGCCGACTGATCGCTCGCCCGACCGCCTCGCTGTCGCTGGAAGCCCAGCAACGCCGCGAAATGAAGCAGAAGATGTTCGGTGACTGATGAGCGGCGCCCGCGGGGCCGGCTGCCCGCCGCCCCGTCCACGCAGCGCTTCCACGACGCTGCCGCCCTCTCCACCCCACCCTCCATCCAGCCAAGGTCCAGCGCGCATGACAGAACCGAAAGACGGCGAGAGCTTCTTCCGCAAGGTCGCGCGCTTTGTGGCCAACCCGACCACGGACTGGGCCGAGATCAACTCGCGCCAGGATGACCCGGAAGGCGACCAGGCCAAGGCCGAGCTGCGCGCCATGGTCGAGCGCAAGCGCCGCAATGACTTTGTGCGCAAGCGCGAGCTCGACATGCTGCGCCGCATCCGCCGCGAAGGCCTGACCCCCGAGCAGCTGGCGGCCCTGGGCTCGTCGAATTCCAAGCTGGAAGAAGTTGAGCGCGCCAGTGCCAGCGGCAACAGCGAGGTCAATTCCAAGATCGACTTGGGCGTCAAGGCCAAGATCGACGAAATCGAACAACAAATGGCCGGCGAAAGCTTCGCACCGACCCAGGTGCAGAGCACGCACCCGCCGGGCTTCTTTGAGACCAGCACCCGGCCGGTGCATTTTTCGCCCACCACCATCACGGCCGAGCCCGGCGCCAGCCGGATCAGCCGTGTCAGCGAGTTCGCCAGCGCCGCCGAGAAGGAGCGCATGGACAGCAAGGCCGGCCCGGCCGCCTTGGTCATGGGCGCCGGCATGGCGCCGCTGTCCGATGCCAAGCCGAGCCGCCTGCCCAGCCTCGGCGCCCTGCCGGCCGCACCCTTCCCTTCGGCCAAGGCCGCGCCCGCCAAAGCGGCCCGGCCGGCCGCACCAGCTGCCACCGCCGAGCGCGCCAAGCCTGCGCCCGCCCCGGCCCCGGCGGCACGCCCGCCGGCCGTCAGCCTGCCCGTGCTGGATCAAGCCCTGAGCTTCCTGTCCGCCGAGAAAGCCCCGGTTGAAGTCCATGAGCTGATCCATGACCCCGAGCTGGACGAGGCGGTGATCGCCTTTGCCAATGCCGACTACGAAAGCTGCGAGCGCGCCCTGGTCGAGCTGACCCGCACGGGCGGCCGCCGCCATGGTGACGGCGAAACCTGGCTGGTGCTGTTTGACCATTACCGCGCCACCGGCCAGCAAGCCAAGTTCGAAGCCCTGGCCCTGACCTATGCCCAGCAGTTCGGGCGCTCGGCGCCGCAGTGGTTCTCCCTGCCCAAGCTGGTGGCCGAAGCGGCCGCCAAGCAGGTGCGCGCGCCCATGGCCAAGGCCAGCAACGTCAGCTGGGCAGCACCCGAGGCATTGACCGAAGAGGCGGTGGCCCTGCTGCAGAAGCGCTGCCAGAACATGCCCATGCCTTGGGTGCTTGATTGGTCGGCGGCGCGCCAGGTTGACCCGGTGGCCTGCGTGCAGCTGCGCGATCTGTTCCGCAGCTGGGCCGGCCAGCAAGTCGATATGCGCTGGTTGGCCGGTGAGGCCTTCTTGCAGGCACTCAAGGAGCTGACCCCGATTGGCGTGCGCGAAGTCGACCCCCAACTCTGGATGCTGCGCCTGGAGGCGCTGCGCCTGGTCAACCGCCCGGACCAGTTCGACGAAGCCGCCATCGACTACTGCGTCACCTATGAAGTCTCGCCACCGTCCTGGGAGCGCACGCGCTGCCGGGTCAATGTCAACGGTTCCAGCCTGTCCACCAACGGGCCTGCCACGGGCACGACCACACAGGAAGGCATCTCGACCTCCTTCATGGAATCCCAGATCACCGAGCAGGCCAGCCTGGAGGCCAGCGTGCAGTTGGAGCTCAGCGGCCAGCTCAGCGGCGACATCTCCGAACTGCTGCGCAAGCTGAGCGGCGAGCTTGGCGCGGCCACCGTCATCAATGTCAGCTGCCCGCGCCTGATCCGCCTCGACTTCATGGCCGCCGGCGACCTGCTGAACTGGGTGCTCAGCCGCCGCAGCGAGAACCGCAGCGTCAGCTTCAGCGAACCCCACCGCCTGGTGGCCATGTTCTTCGCCGCCATGGGTATCAACGAGCACGCCAAGATCAAAGTGCGCACCGTTTAGAGCTGCGATCCAAGCCCTTCTGGCGTCGTTGGCCCCGCTTGCCATACTGCGTGTACTGTCTGCGCTGAGGCCGCCTAGCCAGAACCGCTGCGCTGGGCTTTGCTCGCAGCTCTGGGCCCGCAACACCGACAGCCCTGATTGAAACCTGCGGGTCGCATGCTTGAAAGCTGCGACCCGCAGCCCCATCTGGAACCGCTATGGACTCTTCATACACCCTGGGCCACAGCGCCCCGCCGTCCTTCCACGGCACCACCATCGTCAGCGTGCGCCGGCCCTTGCCCGACGGCCGCATGCAGGTCGCCATTGGCGGCGATGGCCAGGTGACCCTGGGCACCATCGTCGTCAAGGCCAGCGCACGCAAGGTGCGCAAGCTGCACCGCGACCAGGTGCTGGCCGGTTTCGCCGGTGCCACCGCCGATGCCTTCACCCTGTTCGAACGCTTCGAGGCCAAGCTGGAAAAGCACCAAGGCCACTTGGTACGCGCCGCCGTCGAGCTGACGCGCGACTGGCGCACCGACCGCGTGCTGCGCCGCCTGGAGGCCATGCTGGCCGTGGCCGACCGCACGGCCTCGCTGATCATCACCGGCAACGGCGATGTGCTGGAGCCCGAGCTGGGCATCGTCGCCATCGGCTCGGGTGGCGCCTACGCCCAGGCCGCCGCGCGCGCCCTGCTGCAGCACAGCACGCTCACCGCCTCCGAGATCGTCAAGCAGTCGCTGGAAATCGCCGGCGAGATCTGCATCTATACCAACGGCAATCACACCATCGAAGTGTTGGAACCATGAGCTCCATGACCCCCCAAGAAATCGTCTCCGAACTCGACCAGCACATCGTCGGCCAGAACGCCGCCAAGCGGGCCGTGGCCATCGCCATGCGCAACCGCTGGCGCCGCCAACAGGTGGACGACAAGCTGCGCGGCGAGATCACACCCAAGAACATCCTGATGATCGGCCCCACCGGCGTCGGCAAGACCGAGATCGCCCGCCGCCTGGCCCGCCTGGCCGGCGCGCCCTTCATCAAGGTCGAGGCGACCAAGTTCACCGAGGTCGGCTATGTCGGCAAGGACGTGGACAGCATCATCCGCGACCTGATCGAGACCGCCGTCAAGCAGGAGCGCGAGCTGCAGATGCGCCGCCAGCGCCTGCGCGCCGAGGACGCCGCCGAAGACCGGGTGCTGGACATCCTGGTGCCCCCCGCCCGCCTGGAAGCCGAAAGCAGCAGCCCAGCCCCCGACAGCACCGCCCGCCAGATCATGCGCAAGCGCCTGCGTGAAGGCAGCATGAACGACAAAGAAATCGAGCTCGATCTGCTGGAAGCGAAGCCGACCATGGAGATCCTGGGCGGCCAGGGCATGGAGGAGATGGCCGAGCAGATCAAAGGCATGTTTTCGCAAATGGGCGCGGGCAAGAAGAAGACCCGCAAGCTCAAGATTGGCGAGGCACTCAAGCTGCTGGTCGAGGAAGAGGCGGCCAAGCTGCTCAACGAAGACGAGATCAAGACTGCCGCTCTGCAGAGCGCGCAGGAGATGGGCATCGTCTTCATCGACGAAATCGACAAGGTCTGCTCGCGCTCTGACACTGGCACCGCTGAAGTTTCGCGTCAGGGCGTGCAGCGCGATCTGCTGCCCTTGGTCGAGGGCACGACGGTCAACACCAAGTACGGCATGGTCAAGACCGACCACATGCTCTTCATCGCCTCGGGCGCCTTCCATCTGGCCAAGCCCAGCGACTTGATTCCCGAACTGCAAGGTCGCTTCCCGATTCGGGTCGAGCTGGGTTCGCTGTCGGTCGATGATTTCGAAGCCATCCTCAGCAGCACGCACGCCAGCCTGATCAAGCAATACCAGGCCCTGCTGGCGACCGAAGGCGTGACCCTGGAGATCACAGCCGAGGGCATTCGCCGCCTGGCTGAGATCGCCTATGACGTCAACGAGCGCACCGAGAACATTGGCGCGCGCCGCCTGGCGACCGTGATGGAGCGCCTGCTCGACGAGATCAGCTTCGATGCGCCCAAGCTCGGCGGCCAGACGGTTCAGCTCGGTGCTGCCGAGGTCGATGCCAAGCTGGGTGAGTTGTCGCGCAACGAAGATCTGTCGCGCTTCATTCTTTAAGCTCAGGCCGGGCCGACCGGCCCGGCATCTTGTCTTACATCAATTCACGAGCTCGGCACGGCGCTTAAGCTGCGGCTCATGCCACACCGTCTTCCCACCCGAAGCTGGGGCCTGAGCCGGCCCAGCGCCCTCAATGCCGGCGCCGTGCGCGCCGAGAAGTTCTGGCGCTGGCCGGTGCTGGTGGCCTTGATGTGCACGATTCCGGCCTTCTATATCGAGCTGCTGGAGTCCCTGCCCACGCCACTGGCCGTGGCCATTTACTTGATGGCGGCCGCCCTGGTGGCGCTTTCGCTCTGGCGCGTGGCGAGGCAATGCAGCCATCCACGCCAGTACCTGCGCAGCAATTTGCTGGACCTGCTGCTGCTGGTCCTGCTGCCCGTGGCGGCGCTAATCCCGCCCAGTTTGGAATCACAACTCGCATTGGCCTTCCGCCTGGTGATTGCCATGCTGACCCTGCTGCGCATGGTCTGGGCCGTCAAGAGCTGGGTCACGCGGGGCGGCCTGGGTTATCTGCTGCTGCTGTCCCTGCTGGTGCTGGGCATGTGCGGCGTCGGTTTTTGGGCGCTCGAGCCGCGCGCCAACACCTTGGGCGACGGCCTCTGGCTGGCCTTCACCACCGCGGCCACCGTGGGCTTCGGCGACATCGTGCCGACCACGGCCGCGTCCAAGATCTTCTCGGTCTTCGTCGTGCTGCTCGGTTATGCGGTGCTGTCCCTGGTCACGGCGGCGATTGCGGCCATGTGGGTGGAAACCTCGGAGCGGCGCATGGAGGAAGACATTCTGCGCGATCTGCACGCGCAGCTGCGCAGCGTGCACCAAGAGCTGGCCGAGCTCAAAGACGAGCTTCGCCAGCGACGCGAGCCAGGCTGACTACAGCGCCAGCCGATGCGACTGCAGCGCCAGCATGCCGTCGAAGATCAGCGAGTCGACCAGCTCGTGCTCGATGTCCAGGGTCGGTGACACCTTCCAGCCGGCACCGCCGGTCATCAGGGTCAAGGGCATGGCGCCCTCGCGCTTCTGCAGGTGGCGATGCATGCGTTCGATAGCGCCGGTGATGGCGTAAGTGCCGCCGCTGGTCAGCGCGTCCGAGGTGTTGGTCGGGAACTCACGCACCTCGCCGGTGGGCACGCGCAGGCCGGCCGTGCCGCCTTCCAGCGCGCGCAGCATGATGCCGTGGCCGGGCATGATCAGCCCGCCCAGAAAGCGCCCGCTGGCATCGAGCGCATCGACCGTGACCGCCGTGCCAATCATCACCACCAAGGCCGCGCGCGCCGGCCGCTCGGCCGTGACCCGCGCCAGCACATGGGCGCGCGCGCCGATCAAGGCCACGAAGCGATCGGTACCGAGGCGGCCCGGGTGGTCATAGCCATTGGTGACGCCGCCCGCCTGCGCGCTGCTGACCACCCAGCGCGGCTCGATGTCCCAAAGTTCCAGCTGCTCCTCGACACGGCGCCGCACCGCATCGCCGGCCACATTGCAGCCCAGCACGCTGTGCGGCGCCGGCAAGGCGCGCCAGTCGCTGTCGGCCAGCTGGTCGATGTTCTCCAGGAACACGGCCCCATGCGCCAGGAGCACCGCGCCCGGCTGGGGCGAGGCGTATAGCGCCCATTTCAGGCGCGTGTTGCCAATGTCGATGGCGAGAAAGCTCATGGCGAAAGCAGCGGGGAAGTGACGGGGATGGGGCGGGGTCAGGTGTTGCAAGGCGGAGCCTAACAGCACTTGGACCGGAGCATGCCGGGTAGATTCCGCAGCCGCCTGAACCCGACTCCCTGCGCTTCATCCCTCGCATTTGCGCGTGGCTCGCATCGCGCTGGCCGCCCAAGCCTGCTTTGACCACACTGCGCCCATTCCAAGCTCACGGGCCCGTGGCCCATTCCCACACCATGCTGCAAATCCGGGCCCTGAGCCACACCTACCCCAATGGCACCGTCGCACTCGACGATGTGAACCTCGACATCCCCACCGGCATGTTCGGCCTGCTCGGCCCCAACGGCGCCGGCAAGTCCTCGCTGATGCGCTGCATCGCCACGCTGCAAACACCGAGCGCCGGCAGCATCCGCTTCCATGACATCGATGTGATCCAGCAGCCCGAGCGCCTGCGCGCCACCTTGGGCTACTTGCCGCAGGACTTCGGCGTCTACCCGCGCGTGTCGGCCTTGGAGCTGCTGGACCACCTGGCCGTGCTCAAGGGCATGAGCGACAAGGCGGAGCGGCGCGAGACGGTCGAGACCCTGCTGGCCCAGGTCAACCTCTGGGGCGTGCGCAAGAAGGCCGTGGCCGGCTTTTCGGGCGGCATGCGCCAGCGCTTCGGCGTGGCCCAGGCCTTGATCGGCCAGCCGCGCGTGATCATCGTCGACGAACCGACGGCCGGCCTGGACCCCGAGGAGCGCAACCGCTTCAACAATCTGCTGGCCGCCATCGGCGAACAGGTGGTGGTGATCCTGTCCACCCACATCGTCGAGGATGTGGCCGACCTGTGCCCACGCATGGCCATCCTGTCCGGCGGCCGTATCGTCCTGAGCGGCGCGCCGCAGGAGCTGATGCGCAGCCTGGCCGGTCGGGTCTGGCGCCGCCGCGTCAGCGCGGCCGAGCTGCCGCGCATGCAAATGGAGCACCAGCTGATCTCGCACCGCCTGCGCGGCGGCGACACCGTCATCCATGTGCTGGCCGACGCCGCACCCGAGGCGGGCTTCGAGCCGGTCAGCGCCGATCTGGAGGACCTGTACTTCGCCACCTTGACGGCTTCGCGCCAGCGCGCCGGCGCCTGAGGACGGCCATCATGATGATGATGATGAAACACATCGCCGCCTTCGAGGCGCGCTACCAGCTGCGCTCGCCCCTGTTCGTGCTGAGCTTCGTGATCTTCTTTCTGCTCAGCTTCGGCGCCATCACCTCGCCCGACATCCAGATCGGGGGCCCCAAAGGCAGCACCCATCTGAATGCGCCGCACGCCATCCTGCTGACCGTCGCCGTCATGCATCTGATGGCGCTGTTCGTGGTCTGCGCCTTCGTCGCCAATGTCGTGATCCGCGATGAAGAGTTCGGCTTCGCTTCCCTGCTGCGCGCCACCCGGGTCAGCAAGTTCGACTACCTGGTCGGCCGCTTCCTCGGCGCCATGGGCGTGGCCTTTCTGGTCACCCTGGCCGTGCCCCTGGCGATTGCCATCGGCTCGCTGATGCCCTGGCTCGACGCGGAACAGCTCGGCCCCTTCGTGCTGCAGCACTATCTCTATGCCCAGCTGGTGATCGGCCTGCCCAGCCTGCTGCTGGCCGGCACGGCACTGTTCGCCTTGGCGACGCTGACGCGCTCGATGATGTGGAGCTATGTCGGCGCGGTCGCCCTGCTGGTGCTCTACGGCGCCTCGCGTGCCTTGCTGCGCGACCCCAGCCTCGATGCGGCGGCCTCGCTCAGCGACCCTTTTGCCCTGAGCACCCTGGGCCGGGTCACCAAATACTGGACCACCGCCGACCGCAACAGCCTGCTGCCGCCGCTGGAGGGCCTGCTGCTGCAGAACCGCCTGATCTGGCTCGGCGTGTCGGCGCTGCTGTTCGGCCTGGCCTATCGCGGCTTCAGCTTCGAGCCGCGCGCCGCACGGCTCAAGCCGGCAAGCCAGACGCAGGCCGAGGCTGCCGCGCCAGCCGCCAAGCCCCTCGCGGCGCCGCGCCACGGTGCGGCCGCCAGCCGCGCCCAGTTCTGGGCCCTGGCGCGCTTTGACATGCGCTTCGTCTTCAAGAGCCCGGCCTTCTTCGTGTTGTTGGCCATGGGCGTGGCCAATGCTCTGGCTTCGCTAATGATGACCGTCACCGAGCGCGGCATCGACTACTTCCCAGTCACGCGCAGCGTGGTCGAGGCCCTGGCCGGCAGCTTCAGCCTGATCCCCATGCTGGTGGCGATCTACTACGCCGGCGAGCTGGTCTGGCGCGACCGCGAGCGCCGCATGCACGAGATCATCGACGCCAGCGCGGCGCCGAACTGGGCCTTTCTGGCACCCAAGGTGCTGGCCATCACCGGCGTGCTGCTGGGCTGCTACCTGGTGGCCATGCTGACCGGCATGGGCTTCCAGCTGGCCCATGGCTACACCCATCTGCAAATCGATGCCTACCTGCTCTGGCTGGTGCTGCCGGGCCTGGTCACCATGCTGCTGCTGGCCATTCTGGTGATCTTTGTCCAGGCCCTGGTGCCGCACAAGTTTGTCGGCTGGGCGGTGATGCTGGTCTTCATGGTCTCCAGCATGGTGATGTCCAGCCTGGGCCTGGAGCACAAGCTCTACAACTATGCGGACACGGCGAACGTGCCTTTGTCCGATATGAATTCCATGGGCCGTTTCTGGATCGCCCGCGCCTGGCACCAGGCCTACTGGCTGGCCTTCGGCCTGATGCTGCTGGTGGCCAGCCACCTGATGTGGCGCCGTGGCGTGGAGACCCGGCTGCGCCCGCGTCTGGCCCAGCTGCGCCACCGCCTGGCCGGCCCGTCGGGCCTGCTGCTGGCCGCCGCCTGCCTGGCATGGCTGGGCAGCGGCGCCTGGATCTTCTACAACAGCAATGTGCTGAACCGCTACGAAACCAAGGACGATGCCGAGCGCCTGGCCGCCGACTATGAGAAAGCGCTCTGGGCCTTTGCTTCGCGGCCCCAGCCCACCATCACCGATGTGAAGCTCAAGGTCGAGCTCTTCCCCCGCGAGACCCGCGCCGACACCGAGGGGCGCTACGAGCTGGAGAACCGCAGCGGACAGGCGCTGGACCGCGTCCATGTGCAATGGCCGCAGGCGCTGCAGATGCGAACGCTGGAACTCGACGGAGCGGTGCTTGAAAAAGACTACCCGCAGTTCCACCACCGCATCTACAAGCTGAGCACGCCCATGCAGGCCGGCGAGCGGCGCCAGCTTCGCTTTGCCACGCGCCTGGAAGAGCGCGGCTTCGTGAACCATGATCCGCTGACCCGCATCGTCGCCAACGGCAGCTTCCTCAACAACGCCAGCATCAGCCCGCAGCTGGGCGTGCCTCAAAGCCTGCTGCTGCAAGACCGCAGCAAGCGCCGAAAGCATGGCCTGGTGCCAGACATGCGGCCGCCGCTGCTGGAAGACGACGGCGCCAATGCCCACAACTACCTGCGCCGCGACAGCGACTTCGTCAACGCCGAGATCAGCCTCAGCACCGACGCCGACCAGACGCCGGTGGCCCCGGGAATGACGGTCAGCGACCAGAGCCACGACGGCCGCCGCACCTTGGTGACGCGCAGCGAGGTGCCGATTGCGCATTTCTTCTCCCTGCAATCGGCCCGTTATGCGCTCAAGGAATCGAGCTGGACCGGGCCGGATGGTCGCGCCGTCCAGCTGCAGGTTTTCTATCACCCGGAGCATGTGGCCAATGTGCAGCGCATGCTGGACGGCATGAAGGCCTCGCTGGAGGTCTTCAGCCAACAGTTCGGCCCCTACCCCTTCCGCCACGCCCGCATCATCGAGTTCCCGGCCTACGAGCGCTTTGCCCAGGCCTTTGCCGGCACCGTGCCTTTTTCGGAAGGCATCGGCTTCATCCAGAACTTCAAGAACGACGCCGATCACAAGATCGATCTGGGCAGCTTCGTCACCGCCCACGAGATGGCGCACCAGTGGTGGGGCCACCAGGTCAATGGCGCCGACAAGCAAGGCATGACCCTGCTGACCGAATCCTTCGCACAGTACTCGGCCATGCTGGTGATGGAGAAGCTCTACGGCAAGGAACAGATCCGCCAGTTCCTCAAGTTCGAGCTGGATCGCTATCTGCGCGAGCGCGGCAACGAGCTGATCGAGGAGCTGCCCCTGGCTCGGGTGGAGAACCAGGCCTACATCCACTATCGCAAGGGCGCGGTGGTCATGTATTCGCTCAAGGAGCTGGTCGGCGAAGCGACCGTCAACCGGGCGATGCGCAAGCTGATCCAGGAATTCGGCTTCAAGGGCGCGCCCTATGCCGACAGCCGCGACTTCCTGCGCCTGCTGCGCGCCGAGGCCGGGCCCCAGCATGAGGCGCTGATCCAGGACCTGTTCGAACGCATCACCCTGTTCGACCTCAAGGCCAGCGAAGCGACGGCCACGAAGCGCAGCGATGGCCGCTATGAAGTCAGCTTCCGGGTTGACGCACGCAAGGTCTACGCCGACGGCAAGGGCAAGGAGACCGCGGCTGTGCTCGACGAAGCCTTCGACATCGGTGCCTTCACCGCAGAGCCGGGCAAGCCGGAATTCCAGCGCAACTCGGTGCTGAAGATGGAACGCCAGCGCCTCAAGTCTGGCTCACAGCAGATCCACTTGCTGCTGGACCGCCTGCCCAGCTTCGTCGGCGTGGACCCCTACAACCTGCGCATCGACCGCAACTCGGATGACAACCTGACGCCGGTGAAGCTGCGTTGAGGCGAATTCATGGCTGTGTTGGCCAGGGCTGCAATCGGCACAAAGCGGAAATGCAAATGCAACCACAGAGGCACTGAGGCACAGAGCTAAAACCAATTCAGCTTTGTATTTCTCTGTGCCTCTGTGCCTCCGTGGTTGCCTTTTGTATTCGGCTGCTTTGTGCCGAATCCAGCCGCCCCCGACCACGATCAAGGCGCCACGATATCCAGCAGCTCGACCTCAAACTGCAGGTCGCTGTTCGGCGGGATCACGCCGCCGCCGGCGCCGCGCTCACCGTAGGCCAACGCCGAGGGGCAATGCAAGCGAGCCTTGCCGCCGACCTTCATCAGCTGCACGCCTTCGGTCCAGCACTTGATCACACGGCCCAGCGGGAACTCGGCCGGCGTGCCGCGCTTGATCGAGCTGTCGAATTCGCGGCCATCGAGAAAAGTGCCGACGTAATGCACGCGCACCTTGTCGGCTGCCGTCGGATGGGCGCCGGTGCCAGTACGAAGCTCTTCATAACGCAGGCCTGAAGCGGTGAGCACTGGGGCCGGCGCCGCTACAGGTGCCGCTGCCGATGCAGCAGCAGTGGCAGCCGCTGCGGCCGCGCCGGTGGCGGCGACGGCTGCTGCCTTCTTGCTGTCTGCGGCCTTTTTGACGACCTTCTTGACCGCCGGCTTGGCCGGCTCTTCGGCGGCCCGGGCCGGCTGCAGGGCCAAGCTCAGGCTCAAGGCCAGTGCGGTCGAAGAAGCCAGAAATTGGAACTTGGAGTTCATGGTCAGAGCGCTCTCGCTTGATAAGAAATGAGGTGCGCCCATCATCGCAGCTTGCGCAGGCCTGCCGTTCGCTCCAGCCTTCAAACACCGGCTCGCGGAGCCGCCGGCACCAGGTAGGCGATGCGCCGGATCGGCGTCAGCCAGAGGCCGAGAAGCACGATCAGCAGCAAGCAGGCGCCCGCAGCCGTGAACAGATCGGCCACGGCCAAAACCCGCAGCGCAGCACCAGCCAAGGCCGCCGCCAAAGGCGCCACGCCCATGAAGATGAACATGAACACACTCATGGCCCGGCCCAGCATGGCCGGCGGCACGCGCTGCTGCATCCAGCTGAACACCGCCACCTGCACCAGGCCGCCCAAGACTCCCAGGGGCAAGAGCAGCGCGGCCCCCTGCCAACTGGCGTGGATGTGGCCGAAGGGCATGAAGACCAGAGCGGCCACGGTGTCAATCAAGAGCACCGTGCCGCCCAGCGTGGACAGCCGCCAGTTCGGCCGCAGGCCGGCGATGGCCATGCCGATCAGGCTGCCGACGCCATGCACGGTGAGCAGCAGGCCCAAGCCCGCCGCACCCTCGGGCAGCTGCGTCTTGGCCAGCACCGGCAGCGCCACTTGCAAAGGTCCACCGACGAAGAATGAAACGGCCGCAAAGTAAAGGCAGAGGCTGCGCAACTCGACATCGCGCCAGCACCAGCGCAGCGCCTCGGCCACGGCTTGCAGCACCGACTGAGCATCGGCCAGGGGCGCCGTGCGCGGCAGCAAGCGCACGCGGCTGAGGGTCCAGCTGGACAGCACAAAGCTCAGGGCATCGAGCGCAAAAGCCCAGGCCAGGCCGCTGCGCCCGGGTGCTGCGCTGGTGTCGAGTCCCGAGGCCTGGCCCGCGATCAACAGGCCCGCCGTGAACGGCCCCAGCAGAGCAGAGAGCTGGCGCAAGGCCATCAGCAGGCCATTGGCCGGCTGCAACAGGGCCGGGGGCAGCGCCTGAGGCAGGATGGAGCTGCCGGCGGGATAGCTGAAGGCCGTGGCCAGGCCGATCAGCAGACTGATCGCGTAGACGGCCTGCAGGCTGACCGTGCCCGAAGCCACCATGGCCGCCAGCGTGCCCAGCAGCAGGGCATTGGCCCATTTGCTCAGCTGCAGCACGGCTTGCGAGGAGTAGCGATCGACGATGGCGCCGCCGACCAGGATGAAGACCGCGCGCGGCAGGCTGGCCAGCGCCAGCACGGTGCCCAGCACCAGCGGGTCGCTGCTCAGCTGCAACACCAGCCAGGGCAAGGCCAGCAAGGTGAACTGATCGCCGAGCATGGACAAGAATCCGCCGCCCAGCAGCCAGCGGAAGTTGGCATTGGCGAACAGGGCACGGCGCGGATCGGCAGCCGGCGCGGCCTTGAAGTCGCTCGCGGCAGTCATGCCTGCACCTCGCCGGTGGGTGCTGCATCGCCGGATGCGGCCACGGCCTGACGCAAGTAGCCGATCAACTCAGGCGTCACGCCGGTGAGGCGCTGCAGGTCAGGCTCCTGCGCATACATGGTCGTGACCTTGCTGCGCAGCGTCGGGCTGTCACCCACGAACTGCTGAGTCAGGGCCATCCAGCGCTGCGCCAGGGTGCGCACACGCGGACTGCCAGACGGTGTGCCTCGCGCCATTTCCTGCTGCACGCTTCGAATCAGGGCCGGCCACTCGGCCTCGGCCGCGAGCACGCGCTCGGGCCCCATTTGCGCCTTCTGCTGCGCCAGCACCAGGCGGTCCTCAGCACTGAAGTACTTGTCCTGCACGCGCATCATGGACATGGCGAACAACAGATGTTCGATCAAGCTCGGTTCGGTATCCGCACCCGCGCCCGCGCCCTGCCCTTCCGCCTGACGGGCGACATGCTGCAGGGCATCGAGCAGCTGCTGTTGCTGCAGCATCTGCGCCTGCAAAGCCGCCACCTGGCGCGCCAGCACCTCGCGCAGCGCCGGGCTTTCACTGTCCAGCAAGGGCCCGATGTCCTTCAAGGCCATGCCGGTCTGGCGCCATGCCAACAGCCGGTGCAGACGCAACACATCGGCCTCGCTGTACAGACGGTAGCCGGCCTCGCTGCGTGCCGAGGGGCGCAGCAGCCCCAGCTTTTCATAATGGTGCAAGGCGCGCACCGTCAGCCCGCTGCGCTGGGCCAGCTCACCCACGCTGTAGTTGTAGTTGTTGCTGTTCTGCTCGTTCATGGCCTGCTTTGCATCTCCAAACGGCTCGCCCCATGCGAGTCAGGCTGGATGATGAAGCCTACCCTTAGGTCAGGGTCAAGCCTTTGACGGTAGGCGGCAGCAAGCAGCCGTGGGCCCGATGCGCGGCCGAGCTTCAGCGCCCGCAGGCTGCCGCCGTCCAGGCGCCGCTGTCGTCTTGCTTCCAGCGACCGCAGGCCGGGGCGAACTCGTACTCATGCTGGGCATCGCGCAAGATCAGGGGTGCGGCAGCGCGGGCGCCGACTCCGGGCTTGGCCGCACCGAGCACAAACTCGATGCCGCCGATACCGGGGTCGATGGTGACAAAGGACTGGGTGCCGTCCTCGGCCTTGCGCAAGGCCACTTCGCTGTGCCAATGCTGGAAGCGGAAGTCCAGCTTGCCTGCCTTCTTGCCCACCTGGATCGGCCCCAGCTCCTTGCTGACATAGCCGGCGTTCAAGGCTTCCATGCTGGCTTTGGGCACGGGCAAGGTCAGCAGCTCACGCGCCCGCTTGGCCTCGGCATGGCGATTCAGGGCCGCCAGGCGCAGGCGCTCGTCGGCCTCGGGCTTGCCCTCGAACACGATCTCCAGCAGCTTGCGCAGGAAGGGACCGCGCAGCAGCACGCCGGAATCGGAGTTGGTCAGGATGGTGCCGCCGATGCCGAAATCGGGCAGCCAGAACATATCGCTGTGAAAGCCCAACATGTCGCCGCCATGGCGTACCACGGTGATGCCTTGCTGGCGGTCGATCATCAGGCCCATGCCGTAATGGATGTCCTCGCCCACCATGACTTGCGGCGCATAACGCGCACGCCAGTTGGGCTCGCTGATCAGGATCTGACCCTCGGGCGTGCGGCCCTGGCCCAGCTCCATCAGCACATAGCGGCTGAAATCGCGCGGGCTGGTCCAGACGGCACCGGCCGGCCGGGCTGGCACGACGGTGTAGTTCAGGTCCATGCGCGCCGGGCGGGTGCGGCCCATCAGATCGTCGCCATGCGGCTCGGCATGGTTGCCACGCAGGGCCTGGGCGAAGTCAAAGGTGGTGTTCTTCATGCCCAGTGGGCCGAAGAGCTTGTCGCGCATCAGGCGGTCGTAGGCGCTGCCGACATCCTGGCCCGGCGCGAAGGCAGAAGCCGCGATGTAGCCACCGGCCGCCACCATCAAATTGCTGTACTGAAACACCTCGCCGAACTGGCTGGTCGGCTTCATCAGGCTGAGCTGGTCGAAGGTGGAGCTGGCCGGCGCCTTCACTTCACCGAACAGCCACTCCAGGTCCTGGCGCGGCATGCCTGTGCAGGCACAGACCAGGTGTTTGATCAGCACCTGCTGGGTCACGCCTGGGTCGGCCAGCTTGAAGCCGGGGAAAGCCTGGGCGGCCGGTTGATCCCAGCGCAGGCGGCCGGCATCCACGGCCTGGGCCAGCAAGGCCGTGGTCATGGCCTTGGTGTTGGAGGCGGCCATGAAAACCGTGTCGGCATCGACCGGTTTGGTCGAGCCCATGGCCCGCACGCCCAGGCCGCCTTCGAACACCACCTTGTTGCCGTCGATCAGGCTGAAGCCCACGCCCGGGACGCCGAGCGCCTTCATGCCCTGGGCCAGAAAGGCCTTGAGTGTGGCGATGCGCTCCGGCGTCAGCGGCAGCGGCTTGCGGCCGGCGAAGCTCTCGCGCTGGTAACCCTGCGGGCGCAGGCTGGAGAAGGTCTGGTTGATGGGCGAGCCGCGCTTTTCGACGGTGGCCTCCGAGCCCTCCAGCATCAGCACCACCCAGCGGCTGCCGGCGCGCCGTGCCATGGCCTGCAAGACCAGGCGCTCGTTGGGCGAGGTTTCATAGTCGTAGACGCGCTGCTCTTCCCAGCCATGGCGCGGCGGGCGCGGCGTAGCCAGGCGCAGGCTGCGCTTGAAGCCAGGCCGGAACAGGGCCCAGGCCTGGGCCACGGCGCTGTCGGCGTCCTTGGCCTCGGCCAGGTCGGCAATGGCCAGGGTGGCGTCGCCCTCGGGCGCCGTCATCAAGCTGAGCCGGCCTTCGCTCTTGAGCACAAAGCCCTCGGGGGGGCTGAAGGTGTGGCCGGTGGCGGTCTGTTGGCTTGCCACCGCAGCGGCAGCCGTCGCCTCAGCGGCGCGCAAGGGCGTGGCCGGCAGCGCAGCCGCCAGCAATACGGAACAAAGCCAGGTGGCCGCAGCCCCCGTGGCAAGAAGACGATGCTTGTTGGCAAAGGATGAACGGGGCACGGCAATCTCCTGGTTCGGCCGCGACAGCCCAGAGCGGCCAGCGCGAGCGGGGATGAAAGTCAGGACAGGCAGCGCAAGATGCTAGGCGAGATCGCCGGGCTTGGGCAGACTTGACGAAGCGCGCCCGAGAGCGCAAGGAGACGCAAGAAAAAGACGCAAGGACGAACCCAGCCTTCGTCGCCAATGACGTTTACGTAAACGTCAATCAACACCTAGAATCCGCCCACCTTTGCTGATAGAACCGGGCTTTGCCACCGCAAGGCCCGCAGGAGACTCGCCATGACCGATTTGTCCGCCGAAAACAAAGCCCTGGCCAATTACCGCCCGACGAACAAGGTGCGCTTCGTCACAGCTGCCAGCCTCTTCGACGGGCACGATGCGGCCATCAACATCATGCGTCGCATCCTGCAAGGCATGGGCACCGAGGTGATCCACCTGGGACACAACCGCTCGGTCGATGAGGTGGTCACCGCCGCGCTGCAGGAAGACGCGCAAGGCATCGCCATCAGCTCCTACCAGGGCGGCCATGTCGAGTACTTCAAGTACATGGTCGAGCTGTTGAAGGCACGCGGCGGCGAGCACATCCAGGTCTTCGGCGGCGGTGGCGGCGTGATCGTGCCGGCCGAGATCCGCGACTTGGCCGCCCACGGCGTACGCATCTTCAGCCCCGAAGACGGCCAGCGCATGGGCCTGCAAGGCATGATCGGCGAGATGGTGATGAAGGCCGACCAGGACTTCAGCGTCTACGCGCCCAGCACCCTGAGCGCTCTGCAAGGCCACAGCGAATCCGCCTGGCGCGCCCTGGCCCAGCTGATCACCGCCCTCGAAAACGACAAGGCCGATGCTGCGCTGTTGGCCGAGTTGCAAGCCGCCGCCAAGAGCATCCAGGTGCCCGTGCTGGGCATCACCGGCACCGGCGGCGCCGGCAAGAGCAGCCTGACCGACGAGCTGATCCGCCGCCTGCGCCTGGACCAGAACGACCGCCTGCGCGTGGCCGTCATCTCCATCGACCCCTCGCGCCGCAAGAGCGGTGGCGCCTTGCTCGGCGACCGCATCCGGATGAATGCCATCGGCCCCTGGAGCCAAGGTCAAAGAGTGTTCATGCGATCGCTCGCCACCCGCGACTTCGGCAGCGAGATCTCCCCTGCCCTGCCCGACGCGATTGCCGCCGCCAAGGTGGCCGGCTTCGACCTGATCGTGGTCGAGACCTCAGGCATTGGCCAGGGCGATGCGGCCATCGTGCCGCATGTGGACGTGCCCATGTATGTGATGACGCCCGAGTTCGGCGCCGCCAGCCAGCTCGAGAAGATCGACATGCTGGACTTTGCCGAGTTCGTGGCCATCAACAAATTCGACCGCAAGGGCGCGCTCGACGCGATCCGCGATGTCGCCAAGCAGGTGCAGCGCAACAAGGAAGCCTGGACCATTGCTCCGGATCAAATGCCGGTGTTCGGCACCATGGCCAGCCGCTTCAACGACGACGGCGTCACCGCCCTCTACCAGGCCATGAAGCCTCGCCTGGCTGAGCTGGGCCTGCAGCTGCAAGAAGGCCGCTTGCCCCTGGTCGCCACCCGCCACAGCACCCACCAGACGCCGGTGGTGCCCGCTGCGCGTGTGCGTTATCTGGCCGAGATCGCCGACACCGTGCGCGGCTACAAGAAGCGCGCACGCCAGCAAGCCACCCTGGCCCGCGAGATTCAGCAGCTCTGGGGCAGCTCGCGCATGCTGCTGGAAGCCAACCCCGACAAGAATGGCGCCCGCACCGCCCTGGGCGAGCTGGCCGAGGCCCGCGAAGCGCAGATGGAAGGCGGCGCCCGCCAATTGCTCAAGCAATGGCCGGACATGCAAAAAGCCTACGCCGGCGACGAGTATGTGGTGAAGATCCGCGACAAGGAGATCCGCACCAACCTCGTCCACACCAGCCTGTCGGGCACCAAGATCCGCAAGGTCGTGCTGCCGCACTACGAGTGCCATGGCGAGCTGCTCAAGTGGCTGCTGCTGGAAAACGTGCCGGGCAGCTTCCCCTACACCGCCGGCGTGTTCGCCTTCAAGCGCGAAGGTGAGGACCCGACCCGCATGTTCGCGGGTGAAGGTGATGCCTTCCGCACGAACCGCCGCTTCAAGCTGGTGTCCGAGGGCATGCCGGCCAAGCGCCTGTCCACCGCGTTTGACTCGGTCACGCTCTACGGCGCCGACCCGGCACCGCGGCCGGACATCTACGGCAAGGTCGGCAACTCCGGCGTCAGCATCGCGACGCTGGACGATATGAAGGTGCTGTACGACGGCTTCGACCTGTGCAGCCCCACGACCTCCGTGTCCATGACCATCAACGGCCCGGCGCCGACGATTCTGGCCATGTTCATGAACACGGCCATCGACCAGAACCTGGCCAAATTCCGCCAGGACAACGGCCGCGAACCCACGGCTGACGAGGCCGCCAAGATCAAGGACTGGGTGCTGGCCAATGTGCGCGGCACGGTGCAGGCCGACATCCTGAAGGAAGACCAGGGCCAGAACACCTGCATCTTCTCGACCGAGTTCTCGCTCAAAGTGATGGGCGACATCGCCGAGTATTTCGTGCACCACAATGTGCGCAATTTCTACTCCGTCTCGATCAGCGGTTATCACATCGCCGAGGCCGGCGCCAACCCGATCAGCCAGCTCGCGCTCACGCTGTCCAACGGCTTCACCTTTGTGGAAGCCTATCTGGCGCGCGGCATGCACATCGATGACTTCGCGCCCAACCTGAGCTTCTTCTTCAGCAACGGCATGGACCCCGAGTACACCGTGCTCGGCCGCGTCGCCCGCCGCATCTGGGCCGTGGCCATGCGCGACAAATACGGCGCCAACGAACGCAGCCAGAAGCTGAAGTACCACATCCAGACTTCGGGCCGCAGCCTGCACGCGCAGGAGATCCAGTTCAACGACATCCGCACCACGCTGCAGGCCCTGATCGCCATCTACGACAACTGCAACAGCCTGCACACCAACGCCTTTGACGAGGCCATCACCACGCCGACCGAAGAGTCGGTGCGCCGCGCCATGGCCATTCAGTTGATCATCAACCGCGAGTGGGGCCTGGCCAAGAACGAGAACCCAAGCCAAGGCGCCTTCATCATCGAGGAGCTGACCGAGCTGCTGGAAGAAGCGGTGCTGAGCGAGTTCGAAAAGATCGCCGAACGCGGCGGCGTGCTGGGCGCCATGGAGACCGGCTACCAGCGCAGCAAGATCCAGGAAGAGAGCATGCACTACGAGATGCTCAAGCACACCGGCGAGTACCCCATCATCGGCGTCAACACCTTCCGCAATCCGCATGGCGACCACGCGCCGGAAAGCATTGAACTGGCCCGCTCGACCGAAGAAGAAAAGCAAAGCCAGCTGCATCGCCTGCGCGATTTCCAGCACAGCCATGCCGGCGACAGCGCCATCCAGCTGCAGCGCCTGCAGCAGGCCGTGATCGACAACAAGAACGTCTTCGATGTGCTGATGGACGCGGTGCGCGTCTGCTCCCTGGGTCAGATCACCTCGGCGCTGTTCGAGGTGGGCGGGCAGTACCGGCGGAGTATGTAATCCGGACTCGGGCCTCGGTTACCCTGGCAAGCCCAGCAACAAAAGTGAGGGCTTGACCATGGACGCCGATACCAGCGGCAAGACCGCCAGTGATCTGAAACGCTTTGCCGGCGTCGACCGCGTAGTGGCCGAGCCGCTGCGATTCAAGGCCAAGCTGGCCATCGGCGAAGACGCCTACACCTCGCTGCGCATGGTCAGCCGTGCGCGCGAGGTCTGGGATGTGCTGGGCGCTGCGGGCGCGGGTGCGGCGATTGCCAAGTCCAGCCTGGTGGCCTCGACCTTTTTTGCCCCCAGCGGACTGATGGGCGCCATGGGCATAGGCGCTGCAGCCACACCGGTCGGTTGGGTGGCCTTCGCGGCCCTGGCCTCGGGCGGCGCCTGCTACGGCATCTACCGCTGGCTGGGCCACAGCAAGGGCAGCCGCGTGATCGAGATTCCGAAGTTTCTCAACACGCCGATGGACACCCTGGGCTTGGCCCTGTTCGATCTGATCGCGCCGCTGAGCTTGAGGCTGGCCATGGTGGACGGCAAGGTCGAGGCCACCGAGCGGGACTTTCTGCGCCGGCATCTGATTGAAGACTGGGGCCTGGATCCGAAGTTTGTCGACGCCGCCATCGGCGCCGTCGAGTCCGAGCTCGCCGAGGCGCCGTTGGAGGTTTTGGCAAAAGACCTCTCCGACCTGCTGCATGCCAACCCCGACTGCAATCAGAAAGTCATGGTGGAAGATCTGATCGCCTTTCTGGCCCAGATGCTGGAAGCCGCCGGTCCGCTCTCGAACGAAGAAAGCCTGGCCCTAGCCCGCGTGTCGCAGACCTTGCGGGCGGCGCCTGCCAGCGAGCTGGCCGCGTCCTGGGCCACGGCCAAAACCAAGGCTGGTGAAGCGGCCGAGCAGGTCAAACGCGCCACCCTGGATGCGGCCGACTGGACCGCCGAGCGTCTACCCTCGGCCGAACAACTGCGCGAGGCGGCGGAGCAGTCCACCCAGCGATTGAAAGTGGGCGCCAACAAAGCTGGCCAGACGGCCGAGCAGCTGGGCCTGGCGGCCGCCGAGGCCGCAGCTCAAGCCACGGCCTGGGCCAGCGAGCGCCTGCCCACACAGGAGCAACTGTTGAGCCAAGCCCAACAGACCAGCGACCAGCTGAAGCTCGGCCTGGCCCGCCTCAAGGCGAGACTGAAGTCCTGAAATCTGCCCGCGACACCGCGCGGGCCGGACTTGCAAGCGAGCTCCCGACGGGCCTCGCCCTCAAAAGGTTTTGTCGCCACTGACCGCGAGCAAGAGCGAATAGAGCGAGCTGCTGGCGCAGATGAAGAGTCGGTTGCGCTTGGGGCCCCCGAACACCAAGTTGGCCACACGCTCGGGCATGAGGATGCGCCCGATCAGCGTTCCGTCAGGCAGATGGCAATGAATGGCGCTGCCGGCACTGGTCCAGAGCCGGCCCTCCTCATCAAAACGAAAGCCGTCATAAAAGCCGGTTTGGCAGCGTATGAACACCTCGCCGCCGGACAGCACCCCGCCCTCCCCCACGGAAAAGCGCCGCATGGTGCCGCAGTCGAGCCCGGTGTCGGCGATGTAGAGATGGCGCTCATCAGGCGAGAACGCCAGGCCGTTGGGGCTGACGAAATCATCGGCCACCACCGTGAGCTCGCCGCTGCTGGGGTCCAGCCGGTAGACATAGCAGCCCGGCAATTCCTGCTCGGCCTTGACCCCCTCATAATTCGACGTGATGCCGTAGTTGGGATCGGTGAACCAGACCGTGCCGTCGGACTTGACCACCACATCGTTGGGGCTGTTGAGCCGGCGGCCTTGGTAGCGCTCGGCCAGCACGGTCAAGCTGCCGTCATGCTCGGTGCGCAGCACACGGCGCCCGCCATGCTCGCAGCTGATGAGGCGCCCTTCCCGGTCAACCGTATTGCCATTGCTGTAGCCCGAGGGCTGGCGAAACACACTGACCGCGTTCGAGGCCTCATCCAGGCGCAGCATGCGTTCGTTGGGAATATCACTCCAGACCAGCGAGCGGTGGGCGGGAAACCAGGCCGGGCCTTCGCACCAACGGTTGCCCGTGTGGAGTTGCTCCAGCTGGGCACTCAGGCGAATGCAGTCTTCAAAACGGGGATCCAGGATTTCGTAGCGGGCGGGGCTGTTCATGGGGGGCTCGATCTGCCAAAGCCCTCAGTGTCGGCAGGCAGCGGCGTCGCCCGGCGGCGTTTTCGACGGCCCTCGCGCCGCCAAACCGCAAACTCAATCGGCCAGGGGCAGCGCCAGGCCCAGCTTGGCGCTTTCAAGCACAAAGGTGCTGCGAAACTTCTTGATGTTGGGGTCGTCAAAGAACAGCTCACGGGTCAAGCGCTCGAAGGACGCCAAGTCGGCCGCGGCGATCAAGAGCACGAAGTCGCTGGCGCCGGCCACATACAAGCACTGTTGCACCTCCGGCCGCGCGACCATGCGGCGCTTGAAGCCATCGATCACGGCCTCACGGCTGGCTTCGGCCAGTTCCACCTCGACCAGCACGCTGACGCCCAGGCCCACCGCCTGCGCGTCGACCAGCGCCACCTCCGACCGGATCACACCGGACTCGCGCAAGCGCTTGATGCGGCGCTGCACCGCCGTCGCCGAGAGGCCGACGCTGTGGGCGATCTGCTCCGCGCTCTGCCGGCAGTCCTGCTGCATCAGGCCCAGAATCTGCCGGTCAAATTTATCAAGAGTCGCCATCGTTTCAGGGCCTTCGTGGCGCCACAGGGCGCCAGAAATCCAGCACCGGCGAGGGTGGCGTCACCGCTGCATCGAAAGGGTGGTTTCGTTGCCCATGCACGGCAGTCAAAATCCTGCGCACATAGGCCCGCGTCTCCGCGTACGGCGGCACGCCGCGGTAGCGCTCCACTGCCCTCTCACCGGCGTTGTAGCCGGCCAAGGCCAGGGCGACATCGCCCTCAAAGTAGGCCAGCAGCCAACGCAGATAGGCCATGCCGCCGCGGATGTTCTGGGTCGGGTCGGTCAGGCGGCTGACCTTGAAGCGGCGGGCGGTGTCGGGCATCAGCTGCATCAGCCCTTGAGCGTTCTTGGGCGACAAGGCAGCCGGATCGAAATTCGACTCGGTGGCCATCACGGCCAGCACCAAGGCCGGTGCCAGGCGGTACTCGGGCGCCACTTGCTGGACGAAGTCGACGATGGCCGCCGGGGCCTGCGCCGGCGGCGGCATCGCGGGCCAGTCTTGCGAGCGGGCCAGTGCTTGCCCTTTTGCGCCAGGTTTCTGAGCCGCCATCACCGGCTTGGGCGGCAGCACATCGGCCTCGGGCGGGCGCAGGCAAGGCGGCGGTTCGCCCATGGGCGTGCCGCCCATGGCGGCCAGCATGCGCTCGGCCTGGGCGATGCCTTGCTCGGCGGCGGCGGCAAACAAATGGGCCGCTTCGGCGTCGTTGCGGGCGATGCCGCGGTCATGGCTGAGCATCCAGGCCAGGCTGTACTGCGACTCGGCATCGCCGTAGCGAGAAGCGCGGCAGTAGAGCGCGGCGGCGGCCACCGGGTCACGCGGCATGCCGTTGGACCCATGCTCGAGCGCCTTGGCCTCATCACGCCAGCGCAAGACCTGGGACGGCACCACCAGGGCCCGATCCGGCGGCGGGCCGCTGGGGCGCGGCAGCTGTTCCAGAGTCAGCAAGGGGGGCGCGGTGACAAGGGGCTGCGCCCACAGCGGCGCCGCGGCGGGCAGGGCCAACAGCAGCAGGACAAGAGCAGGGAACAGAGCGGGCTTCACGGCCGGCAGTGTAGGCGCCGTGCGCCAAGCCTCAGCTGCCCCAGCGCCCTGGCTCTTCCCACAGTTCGCTGCGCCGCAGCGGGGTGGCCTCCGGCAGCAAGGGGTTGCGCAGGGCCAGCACCTGGCGCCGGTTCAGACCCAGCTGCTTGAGTAGTGGCTGCATATGCTGCAAGAACAGCGCCCGCATGCCGCCGTCGTTGACCAGGCGCTCAAGCCCACGGCCCAGGTCCTCTGCCAGGCGAGGCTCTCTCGGGCTGACAAAGAAATAGAAGGCCGTCGGGTAGCGCAGCAGCAGGCCCGGCGCAATGGCCAACTCGTGCTTGGCGCCATAGCGAGCCAGATCGTCTTCAATCTCCAGAGCCGAACGTGGGAAATAGTCGGTGCGGCCACGCTGCAGCATCGCGAACAGGCTCTCGTAGGCGCTGGCCGTGCCGACCTGGAGGCCGTTGGCACGCAGGATCTCGGTGTCCGGCCAGTCGTACATCTGGCCCGCGGTCAACGGGGCCAGCTCGGCGAGGCTGTGGATGCGCGCGAAACGCTGCTGATCACTCTTTCGAACCAGCAGCAGGCGCCAGCCCATCAAACCGCGGTCGAGCGGGATGCGCAGCGGCAGAAGCTCGCGCTCCCGGGATTTGCTGGTCATGCTCCAAATCAGCTGCAGCGGCCCCTCGCCGGCGCTGAGCTGCCGGATCGCCCGGCCCTGACCAACCGGCTGCGGCACCGCCTGCAAGGCGTACGGGACCCCGCACTGCTCGATCGCGAGCTTCAAGACCTCGATGCAGTAGACGCGGAACGGGTCCTCCAGCCCACCGAACACCGGGTAGCTGATGGTCCGCGGCGCGGCTGCCACACGCCGCGGCGCGACGGCCGGCAGGGCCAGGCTGAGCAAGAGAGCACGTCGATCCATCGGGGCGGGGCAACAAGGTCAGGCGTTTCGACCATTGTGCGGCGGCGCTGCGCGACTGTCATCCCAAGGCCAGGCCTGTGCACCAGAACCAACAGCACACATGAGCTGCACAGAAGGTGCGGCCCCGCTCTCCTCAAGGCTGGAGATGTCCGGTAACAAAGTCGTTAGGCCCACCGCCTTGCCGCGCTGCGCCGGCCTCTAGACTGCGGCCCATGTTTGAAACGGCGGCCAGCGGCCGCCAAGGAGCGGATCCGATGAAGTTGAACTCCACATCCCGGGCACTGCGTTTCGGCCGGTGCGCGCTGGGCGGCTGGCTGCTGTGCAGCCTTCTGCAGCCGGCCTGGGCCTTCGACATTCCGCCGCCACCGCCGCCGCTCTACCAAGGGCTGATCTTCCCCTTATTCCCTGGCTCCTCGGCCATTCCCTTTTCAGGCAGCTCAGGCAGCTCAGGCAGCAGCAGCAAACCGACTCCACGCAGCAATAGCAACAACACGTCCAGCACCACGCTGGCGACCGAGCCGACCCAGGTGCAAGCCCATGCGCGAGAGCTGGCCGCCCAGGTGCCGCCGGCACAGCGCGAAGCCCTGGCTCAGGCCTACAGCCAAGCCTTCGAAGGCTACCGCCAGCTCGAGCGAAAGCTGGGCCTGCCGGAGAACGATGTGGCCAATGCCTTGGCCGCCTTCATCGCCGGCAACTACATGGCCTTGCACCAGGTCGAGGTGCCCGACACCAGCTTTGTCCGCCTGGCCGCTCAGCTGCGCGAGACCCTGCCCCGCAACCCCGGCTTCAGCGCCATGAGCGGCGCCGCCAAGCGCAAGCTCTATGAGCAAAGCGCCATGCAAGGCATGTTCATGGCCGTGGCCCGACTGGCTTTTCTCAAACAGCCCCAGCCGGCGGCCGAGCAGAACTACCGCGCCGCCGCACGCGCCAGCCTGGAGGCAGCCTTGAAGCTGCCGGCCGAGCAGATCCGCATTGACGCGCAAGGCCTGCAACTCGGCGCCACCACGCCCTGAAGCCAGACGCCGGCGGATTCAATCCGGCAGCGCCAGGATGAAGCGGCGCTTGATCCGTTCCTGCGCTCCCTGTCGGCGGTAGAAACGCGCCGCAGCCTCGTTCCACTCCGGCGTTTGCCACTGCAGCTCACGGCAGCCCTGGGCGCGGGCATGGCCGCTGGCGAGCTGCAGCAAGACCTGACCCCAGCCCTGGCCGCGCAGCGCCGGCTGCAAGTAGAGACAGTCGAGATGGGCATAGGGCTCGGCGGCCAAAGTGGAAAAGTCCAAAGTCAGGGTGGCATAGCCATGAGCCCGGGACAGGGACAGGGCCTGCGGGCCGCACACCAGCCAAGCCTGCACGCGCTGCTGCAACAAGGCAAGCTCCAGACGGCGTCGCCGTGCTTCACGGCCATCCGGCAGGGCCAGGCCTTCAAAGGCGGCGTGCGCCTCGCCCAGGCGGACCAGAGCCTCGGCATCGCCTGGCGCGGCCCGGCGCACAGTCAGCGACGCTGGGTCCAGCGAGGCCTCAGCACGCACAAGCGATCAAGGCATGGCCGCGCATGCTGCCGGGCTCGCTGCCCTGGGCCACGGGGTGGCCGTCGCGCTTCCAGAAGTCCAGCCCTCCCAGCATCTCCTTGACCTGGAAGCCCAGCAAGGCCAGCTTGAGCGCGCCCTTGGTGGAGCCATTGCAGCCGATGCCATCGCAGTAGGTCACATAGGTCTTGCTGCGGTCCAGGCCGGCGGTGCCGGCAGCGTCCATCAACCGGTGCGGCAGGCTCAGCGCACCCGGCACATGGCCGGCGGCGTAAAGCGCCTCAGAGCGGGTGTCAATAACGACCAGCGCGGCTATGCCGGCGCTCAAGTCCTCGGCCACATCCCAGGCATCGGCATGGAAGCGCAGCTTGGCGGCCATGAAGGCAGCGCTCTCAGCGGGGCTGGGGGCGGCGTGGGCCAAAACCAGGGACAAGCTCGATTCTTCAGACACAGCAATCACAGGAAACTTCCTTTGCGAAGTGAACAACAAGGTGGCAAGCCGGCGCTGAGCCACACGGCAGGGCCACTGTGCGCCGCATTGGCCTTAGCATTGATGCCAATTTCCTCAAGTCAATAAGACCCATGCCTCCATCCCGCCTCTGGCTGCAGTGGTTCGAGCGCGGCGCAGCCGCTGGCCTTGGCCGGCGCGAGCAGCTCTGCGCCAGCCTGCGTCAGGCCATGCGCGAAGGCGATCTGCAGCAGGGCGAGCGCCTGCCTTCGAGCCGAATGCTGGCGGCCGATCTGGGCCTGTCCCGCGTGACAGTGGAGGCAGCCTACGGCCAGCTGGAGGCCGAGGGCTATCTGATCCGCCAAGTCGGCCAGGGCAGCTTTGTGGCTATCACCATGACTCAGGCTACGGATCACAGCCCCCGCGCAGGGGACCGGCCGCAGCCCCTGCTCAACCGCCCGCCCCCGCTCTCGCAGCGCGGCCAACGCATCGCCAGCGGCGGCGCCTGTGAAGACCCGCGTCGCCCCCTGCCCTTTGCCGCCGGCAGCCCCGATCTGCGCGCTTTTCCCCTGCCGCTCTGGCGCCAGCTGATCAAGCGCCGGCTCAGCGATGCGGGCGGGCGCGAGCTGCTGGGCTATGGCGCCCCCCAAGGCCTGGCCTGCCTGCGCGAAGCGATTGCCGGCTATCTGCGCCAGGCGCGCGGCCTGCGCTGCAGCGCAGAGCAAGTGCTGGTGCTGACCAGCTCGCAGCAGGCTTTGCAGCTGCTGGCCAGCATGCTGCTGGATGAAGGCGACAGCGTCTGGATGGAAGAGCCCGGCTACCGCGGCGCCGCCACCGCCTTTGCCGCTGCGGGCGCGCGGCTGCGGCCGGTGCCGGTGGATGCGCAGGGCCTGTGCCCACCTGCTGGGGATGCAGTGCCAGCCCCGCGCCTGATCTACCTGACGCCCTCGCACCAATACCCCAGCGGCGTGGCCCTGAGCCTGGCCCGGCGCCAGGCCTTGCTGGAGTTGGCGCGGCGCGAGGGCAGCTGGCTGATCGAGGACGACTACGACAGCGAGTTCCACTACGAAGGCCGGCCCATGCCCGCGCTGCAAGGCCTGCAGCCCGAGCAGGAGCCGGGCCGGGTGCTGTACCTCGGCACCTTTTCCAAAGCCTTGTTCCCTTCGCTGCGCCTCGCCTATCTGGTGCTGCCGCCGGAGCTGGTGGCGCCACTGTGCACGGCGCGCAGCATCCAGGACGGGCACAGCGCCCTGCTACCCCAGGCCGTCACGGCCGACTTCATCGCCCAGGGCCATTTCGCCGCCCATCTGCGTCTGATGCGCCAGCTCTACCGCCAGCGACGAGAGGTCTTGATGAACGAGCTGCAGGCCCGCGTCGGCGACTGGCTGCGGCCCCAGCCCAGCCCGGGCGGCCTGCAGATCGCTGCCCTGCTGCCACCCAAGGAAGAATCGCTGTGGACTCGGCGCGCCACCAGCGCCGGCCTGCTGACGCCCAGCCTCAGCGCACTCTATCGGAGTCCTGCGCGTCAGGACGGCTGGTTGCTTGGCTTTGCCGCGCTGACGCCGGCCGAAATCGTGGCCGCGGTGCAGGCCTTGGCCGCGCTTCAGCGCTGAGTGGGCGGCATGCTCAGAAAGGCCTGAACCCGTGTCGCCCAGGCCGCGCCTTGCTCGATGAAGGGGCGGTGGCCCGATAGCTCAAACACCTCGCTCTCGGCCCGCGCCTGCGGGCCCAGGGCATCGCGCAGCTCGTTCATCACCTGAGGCGGCGCCACCGGGTCGTAGCGGCCAGTCAGCAGCAGCGTGGGCGCCGTCACTGCCTTCAGCCGCGGCAGCAGTTCCACGCCGACCAGGGTGCCACCGACGCGACGCTCCGGGTCGGGGCCGAGCATGGCGCGGTAGACATCCAGATTGAGGGCATCGCGCGGATCGCGGCTGGGCGCTGCCCGGGGGTGGCTGGCGGCGCGGTCGGCCCAGTACAAGGGCGAGAACGCGTCGCCGAGCAAGCGCTGCGCCTCGGCGCTACCGCTCAAACTGCCCTGCTCGCGCAGGGTTTGCAAGGCCTGCCAGCGCTCGGGCTCGTGGCGCTGCAGATGCGCTTCGAAGTGGTCGATCTGCGCCTGCCAGCTGCGCGCGCCATGCAAGGTGTTGCCCAGAATCAAATGGTCCACCGCCTGCGGGTAGCGGCTGGCATAGGCCTGCGCCACCAGGCCGCCGTAGGAATGGCCGTAGACCGCCAGCGTGCGCACGCCGAGGTGGCGGCGCAGGCGCTCGACATCTTCAGCATCGCGGTCCACGGTGTAGCGAGAGGCATCAGCCAGGCGGGCCGAGCGGCCCCGGCCGATATTGTCCAGCAGCACCACGGTGTGCTCGCGCGCCAGCACGCGGAACCAGGGCCTCAGACCATGGCCGCTGCCACCGGGCCCGCCCGGCAGCACCACCAGCACCGGGCCCTGGCCCAGGCTGGTGTAGGCCAGCAGGCCATCGGGCGTGGAAATTTGATGCTCGGACCATTCGGCACCAACGGCGCCGCCATCTGCGGCCGAGCTCGCACCGGCAAGGCTGAGCACACGGCGATCACGCAGCGGCTGCAAGGAACTGGAAGCGGCCGGTACCGGCGGCATGGCCTTGAGCGCGCCCATCACATCGCTGGACGACTCGCTCGGCAGGCTGAAGACAAAACCCAGCGTCGCCATCAAGGCGAGGCCCAGCAAGAGGCTGCGCGAGTGCCTTTTGAGCGCACGTGCGGCGACCTTCATATCCTTCATATCCTTCATATCCATCTCCTGAACCCCGTGGAAGCCATTGCTGGGCATCCTAGGTTTTCAGTAAACCGATGAATAGCGCGAAATTCTGGCCGGATTGGACAGTTAAACTTTCCAGATGGTTTCAGCCGCCCGCCTGCCCTTGCAATACCTGGCCGCCTTCCGCGCCACCGCCCGCAGCGAGAACGTGCGCGCCGCGGCCGAACAGCTGCACCTCACACACAGCGCCGTCAGCCAGCAGATCAAGTCCCTGGAGGCGCAGCTGGGCTACCCGCTGTTCGAGCGCCAGGGCCGGGGCATCCGCCTCAACGCCGCCGGCCGCGCCCTGCAGAACGCGCTCGAGCGCGCCTGGACCGAGCTGGAGCTGGGCCTGCGCGCGGCCAGCGCCGCCAGCGGCAGCGCCATGCAAAGCCTCAACATCACTTGCACGCCTTCGTTCGCGCAGCGCTGGCTGATCCCCCGCCTGGGCCGCTGGCAAGCTGAGAATCCCCATATCGTGCTCAAGCTCTTCACCCTGCAAAGGGTGATCGATCTGGAGCAGGAGGGCTTTCACCTGGCCCTGCGCCAAGGCGTGGGCCCTTGGCCAGGCCTGGTCAACGAGGTGATGATGGAATCGCGCCAGATCGTGGTGGCAGCGCCCGCGCTTGCCCAGCGCCTGACGGGCGCGCCGCCTGCAGCCCTGGCCGATGAACCCCTGCTGGGCGACGCCGAGCAGTGGACGCAGTGGTTCGCCCGCTGCGGCCTGGCCCGCCGGGTGCTGCCCAGCGCCAGCTTCAACGACGGAGGCCTGCTGGTGCAGGCCGCCGAGGCTGGAATGGGCGTGGCCCTGGTGCGCGAACTGCTGGCCGCCGATGCCTTGCTGGACGGCCGCCTGGTGCGCTTGCCCGGGCCGGCGCTCGAGGGCGCGGTGCAGCGCCGCTATCACATCGTCTACCCACCAGCCCTGCGGGACGAACCCGCCCTGCGCACCCTGTGCAGCTGGCTGCATGAGGAAATGGCGCGCTCGGCGCGGCAGCTGCAAGGGATGGAGGCCTGAGCGGCCTCCAGAGCGCTAACAGCTCACTTCAGCGCCTTGACCAGGGCATCCAGCTGCACCTTGAGCGAATGGTCGTGGCGCAGGATGGGCGGCACCGGGCGCGGCACATTCAGCAGCTGGTAGACGGCCATCTGCGCCGCGCGCACCGAGTATTCGACGGTGAAGACCACATCGTCCGGGATCTCAACGAATTGGCTGACAAAAGCCAGATTGCGCGAGTTCTTGGGCACCGGCAGCGGCCGGTCGCTGAGCGCGCGCGGCATGAACATGCTGGTGATGTAGGGCATGCGGCAGGGGATGCAGTTGGCCTGGGCCACGGCATCGAGATCGAAGCGCAGGTGGCCGCAGAGTTCACGCAGGATCTCTTCGCCCATGCACTCGGACATGGGCTTGGCCACGAAATCACCGATGCGATCGGGGAACAAGGCATAACCCCAGAACACCTGGACATCGGCCGGCTGATTGGCAAAGTGCGGCTGGTGGGCCAGCACGATGGACATCAGCCAGTTCGAATCCTTGAAAGTCACCAGGCCGCCGGTGCCCGGCTCGTTGCCGCTGAAGGCGCGCATCTTGTCGAAGAAGGCCGTGTCCTTGAGCGTGACGGTGAAGGACTCCCACATGGATTCGGCGATGCTGCTGTTGAAGGCCGCCGGATTGCCGAACTCGGGCCGGCCCTGGGCCAGCTTTTCCCACAAGGCCCAGCCCTGGCTGTCCTGCTTGTTCAGCTGCGGCGGCGCGCTGCGCATGGAGCCGAGGCTGGAGGCGTCGGTCATGGAGCCGTTCTGGAAAAACACCAGGTCCTGCGGGCCGAGCTCGATGCGCTCGGCCTGGCCGGCGCGCTGGCAGCAGATCGCGATGACCTGGAACTGGCCTTCGGTCTCGACATGCTCCAGATCGGTGACCTGGCAGTCCATCACGAAGTTCACGCCCTGCTCGCGCAGCCAGGCTTGCAGCGGCCGCACAAAAGAGTCGTACTGGTTGTAGACCGTGCGCTTGACGCCGCCCAGGGTTTCGATGCGCGAGAACTCCATCATGAAGCGGTGCAGATAGCGCTTGAACTCGACGGCGCTGTGCCAGGGCTGAAAAGCAAAGGTGGTGGCCCACATGAACCAAAACTCGGTCTCGAAGAAGGCCGGCGACAGCCAGTCGGTGATGGTGCTGGTGCCCAGTTCTTCTTCGCTGGCATTGGAGAGCTTGAGCAGTTCCAGGCGGTCGTGCATGGAAAAACCCATGGACTCGACCGGCACCTTGGCGCGCTGTCGGTTGACCAGGCGGGCTTGCGAATGGGCCTTGTACTTCTCGTTGAAATCCAGGGTTTCGCCGAGCACGCTCTGGCCCGGGTGTTCCAGCGAGGGGATGGACTTGAACAGGTCCCAGGTGCACTCGTAGTTGTCGGTGGTCAGCATGCGGCCGCCGCGCAGCGAGTAGCCGCGCTCGGCATCGCCGGCACCATCCAGGCTGCCGCCCATCAAGGGCAAGGCCTCCAGGATGTGGATCTGCGCGCCGGGCACGCCGGCGTCGCGGATCATGAAGGCCGCTGCGGCCATGGAGCCGATACCGCCGCCCAGCAGGTAGGCGCGGAAGGATGAATCAATGGGGCGGGTCGATTGAGGTGTGGTCATGGCAAAGCTCGCTTTCATGTCAGGGGTGGCAGCAGATCCTTCAGAAATCCGCTGAACCTCACCGTTCGCCAGGGAACAGGTGATGGCATGGGCGTAGCTTGGCGCCGCGCAGGCGGCTGACAAATGATCCGGATCAATCGGCCCGGGTCGTGTGGCGGGGCTTTGACTTGGGTCAAAGCCGCGTGTTCACAGAGCCCGGTTTTCGTCGCGAGCGCTCGGCAGGCTAGGCGGCAGGAGCTGAAGGACCGGAACGTACTTCCTGTACGTGAGGATGCTGAAGCGAGGGCCAACGACGCATGGCGAGGGCGCAGCAGGAAACCTCAGCTTCGCAGGCGCTTGCGGATGCGGCTCAGGGCCTCGGGCGTCACGCCCAGGTAATGCGCCAGGTCGCGCTGCTGCACCCGCTCGGCCAGGGCCGGCTGGCTGCGCAGAAAGGCCTGGTAGCGCTCGTCGGGCCGCAGGGTCAGCAGCTCGCGCTCACGCTGCTCCTTGCGCACGATGTGCCAGGCCAGCAACTGGCGGATGGCGCGCTGCCAGGCCGGGTGGCGCTCGGTCAGCGCATGCATGGCGGCAAAGTCCACCTGCTCAATTTGGCAATCCTCCAAGGCTACGGCGGCATAGTCGGTCTTGCCGCCGGCCACCAGCACATTGGGACAGGCGAAAAAGTCGCCTTCGCCGATGAAGGACTTGATCCACTCCTCGCCCGCCTCATTGCTGTAGCTGAGCTTGACCATGCCCTGGCGCAGCACATACACAAAAGGCTGCCACTGGCCGATGCTGAACACATCGTCGCCCCGGGCGTAGTGACCCAGGCGGTAGCCGGGCTCCAGCAAGGCCCAGTCAGGCAGGGACGCGCCGGCGGCGCCTTCGAGAAGAAGTCGGGTTTGCTGCATCAATCAGGGAAAGAACCACACAAATCACTCGGCGAGCGCAATCACGCGCCCACCGATCAGGGCACCACGGCCAGGAAACAGAAGACAGCAAACAGCACCAGATGCACGGCACCTTGCAGCACGGTGGCGCGGCCGCTGCCCAGGGTCAGGGTGGCCACCACCACCGTCAGCAGGAACAGCACCATGCTGGTGTTGGACAGGCCCAGCACCAAGGGGTAGGGGAAGAAGAGGGACAGCAGGGCCACGGCCGGGATCGTCAATCCGATGCTGGCCACGCCCGAGCCCAGGGCCAGGTTGAGGCTGGTCTGTAAGCGCTTGCGCAGGGCCGCGCGCACGGCGGCCACGGTCTCCGGCAGCAGCACCAGCAAGGCCACGATCACACCCACCACAGACGGCGGCGCGCCGGCCGCGCGCACGCCGGCCTCAATCCCTGGCGCCAACAGCTTGGCCAGGCCCACCACGCCGACCAGGCAGGCCAGCAGCAGCACGACGCTCCAAGCCGCCACGCCGGCCGAGGGGCGCTCTGCCGCCTGCTCCCCCTCTTCGGTTTCGATGGGCAGGAAGTACTCGCGGTGCCGCACCGTCTGCACAAAGACGAATGCGCCGTAGAGCACCAGGGACACCAAGCCGGCAAACATCAGCTGGGCGGTGGAAAAGGTCGGGCCCGGCGTGCTGGTGGTGAAGCTGGGCAGCACCAGGGTCAGGGTGGCCAGGGCCACCAACACGGCAAGCGTCGGGCTGGTCGCCTCGACACGGAAGGCCAGCACCTTGTGGCGCAGGCCGCCCAGCAGCAGGCACAAACCCACCACCCCGTTGCAGACAATCATCAGGGCCGAGAACACCGTGTCGCGCGCCAGCGCGTTGGAGCTTTCACCACCGGCCAGCATCAGCGACACGATCAGCGCCACCTCGATCACCGTCACCGCCACGGCCAGCACCAGGGAGCCAAACGGTTCACCCACGCGGTGCGCCACCACCTCGGCATGGTGGACGGCTGACAAGACCGCAGCCATCAGCAGCAAGGCCAGGGGCAACATCCACCAACCGGCCACTTCCTGGCCCAGATGGCTGATGCCCCACAGGCCCAGCAAGGCCAGCACAGGCGAAACCAAACACCAGGCCGGCAAGGCCGGCGGCAAGCGAAACGGGGCAGCGGAAATTCGATTCATCGCGCGAGCATAAAGGCTGGTGAATTCACCGCCGGGCGCCCGCCCCTTTCAGGCCGCTGTTCTGGCTCAGCCGGGGCCACTCCGCCAGACCGCCGCAAAGGCCCGCAACTTGTCCCAGGCGCTGAGGCGCTCGTCCGACAAGGCATCGAGAAAATCGGACAGGCGCTTGGACTTGACCATGGTATAGACCGTCAGCGCCACCGTCACCGCCAGCACAGCGCCAAAGTAGGCCAGACGCTCGGTCCAGGGCGCATCGGCCTCGGCCAGCAAATTCATGCCGAGAAAACCCGTGGTGATGGTGCCGACCAGGCCGAAGATGGTCACCACCGTCAGGCGCACCACCGTGTTGGCCTGACGGCGGATGCTGTCGGTCTCCAGATAGGCGCTCATGTCGGTGACGCGCTGCTTGACCTCGGCATGCAGGGCATCCAGCCCCAGATGCTCGGCGCACATGCGGAACAGCGCGCGCGACTGCGCCTGCTCGGCCACATCGTGGAACCAGTAGCGGTGGGTGAAGCGCAGAAAGCCCTCGAAGGCCGAGCGGATGGCGCGCTTGAAACGGCGCACGTTCTCGGGGTCTTGCACATTGAGCCGGCGCAGCGCCTCGACCAGGCGGTCCGAGAACATCAGCAGAGCCGCCTTCTGAAAATGCGCAATCAGGAAGATCAGGAAATGCTGGTGCCGGAACTGCGCCAGCACGCCGCGGTCGCGACAGCTGAAGAATTCCGCATCGGCCCGCCCCACCACCACCAGGGCATGGCCGCTACACAGATAGCGCGTCTGCGGCGCCGCACCACCATCGCTCCAGAAACGGTCGTAGCAATAGCGCCGCTCAAAATCACTCAGATGGTCTTCACCGTAAGGCAGGCTGCCCTCTTGCGCCACCGGGCCTGAGCCGGTGACCAGGCCCAGGCGCACAAAATCGCTGCGCGTCAAAGCACGCGGATCGTCTACCGCCAAGTAGGCCATCATGGGCATGCGGTAGTACTCGATCTGGCGGTAGCTGAGCGCCCCCGAGTTCGTCTCCCCGGCATGGTTGACCAGGGGGCGCAGCAGCCAGTCCCAGTGCCGGGCCAGGCGCGGCGCGCGGTGGCGGTGCACATGCTCGATGAAGCTGTCGCGCTCGCGGCTGTCCGAACTCGACAAAACCTGACCCTGAGCATCCAGCCACTCGGCCTGGGCCAGACAATGCAGGGGCAGGCCTTGCGCGTCCCAGCCCGGCGGGTAGGCGCGGCCCAAGCGGTACATCAGCTCCTGCGCTTGAGACAGGGCCAGGTCAGCGCTGCTGACCTCCACATTGAGCAGCACCACGTCGACATCGAAGAAGAAATAGAGGTCGACATGGACCACCTCCAGCAGCAGCGGCGCGTCCTGCGGCCTCGTCTGCACGCGCAACTGCTTGACGTCATGCCGGCGGAACACCTTCATGCCCGAGCCGGCGCCGCCCTCGGCACCCTCGCCGTAGAGAAAGCGCTGCACATAGGGCAGGAAGGTGACGAACTCCTGGTAGTGGCGTTCGTGGAAGTTCTGTGGCCCGCCGGTGTATTCGTCGGCCACTTCGCGCCAGGGGCTGTCGGCCACGGCGGCCAGGCGCTCCCAGGGGCGGCGTGGCGCACCGGGGGCATCGCCGATCGGCATCAGGCGCAGGGGCCAGAGCAGGATCTGGTGCAGACGTTGCACGCGCGGGCTGACGGCAATGTTTTCCGAAGCGGACATGGCGGGGCTCGGGCAAGAACTGAAGCGCCATCATCGGCCGGCCAGCGCCGCCGTCAAGCGGCTATGTGGCAGGGCTCCGCCCACTTGTTTGGCGCTTGCCCACATCGCCTTAGCGTGCCACCATGACAAGATGATGACATTGACTGTCGCCGAATGGTGGGCCCTGCTGAGCACGGTCGCCGCCTTCAACATCCTCGCCTGGCTGCTCTCCACCGCCTTGTTGCGACGCCGGCGAGCGGCCCTCAGCGACGAGGTGTTTCTGATGCGGCGCTGGCAGCTGCTGCTCTCGGCCGGCTATGTCTTCGGTTGCGCGTACCGCTCCTTTGTTCCGGTCTATGACGTGCCGCGCCTGGTCTTGCTGGACAGCTGGATGTCCAGCGTGCTGATCGGTCGCTCGGTGGCGACCGTGGCCGAGCTCTGCTTTGTGGCGCAGTGGGCGCTGATGCTGCGCGAGGTGTCCAAAGCCACCGGCAGTCGGGTCGGCCACCTGACATCCTTCTGGATCGTGCCCTTGATCGCGGTGGCCGAGACCTGCTCCTGGTACTCGGTGCTGACCACGGCCAATATCGGCCATGTGATGGAGGAGTCGATCTGGGGCTTCTGCGCCGCCCTGCTGGTGCTCAGCCTGGTGGCCATCTGGCCGCGCTGCAGCCCGCGCCAGCGCCCGCTGCTGGCGGCCTGGTGCGTGGCCGGCGTGGTGTACGTGGCCTTCATGTTCATGGTGGACGTTCCCATGTACTGGGCCCGCTGGCTGGCCGATGAGCTGGCCGGCCGCCCCTATCTGAGCGTGAGCCAGGGCCTGATTGATGTCGCCGGCCGCTGGGTGGTGTCACACCGCCAGGAAGACTGGCAAGGCGAGATGCTTTGGATGTCGGCCTACTTCAGCGTCGCGGTCTGGATGAGCATTGCGCTGATCCATGCCCCGGTGCATCGCCCGGTACCGCAGGCGCTGCGCTGAATTCGCCACCACGCCTGCTCACTCAAATGCGCAGCCGCACGCCACGTGCAGCCAGCCATTTGACCGCAGCAGCCACGAGCAAGGCATAGACCAGGCCGAAGATCACCCCGCCCGGGCTGCGGCTGAACAGCTCAGGCCAGCTCCAGCCGACCAAGCCCATGGCGGCACCGACGACGAAGGGGATCAAATAGGCCAGCAAGGGGTTTGCGGCCACTGGCTCCAGCAAGGCCGGCCACAAGCTGCGGCCCCAGCCGTCCACCCACTGCGCCAGCGCCGCAAAGATCAACACGCAGGCCGCCGCGCTGTACAAAGCCCAGCTCGGCGTGGCCAGGATCTTGGAGACCTTGAACTCCGGCCGCAGCAGCGCCGCTGCCAGCGCCAACAGCGCCGCAAACGCCAGGGCCCAGAGCCACAGCCGCGCGCGATCCGTTTGACTCCCAGTTCCGTAGAAGCGCAAGGCTGTGGCGCAGCCGCTGAGCACCAGGACCGCATGGGCGAAATGCCCGTTTTGGCTGAACAAGAGGGCCAAGCCCGGTGACGCCTGCACCGCGTCGAGCCAATGCAGCGTGGCATAGGCCGCGCTGAACACCAAGCCGAGCAGAACGCCGCCCAGACGACCACGCGCCAGCATATAGACCGCGCAGCCAATCAGGTAGGCCCAGCCGATCAAGCCCAGAATGCCCCACCACTGCGGGCTCATGCCGCTCTGCCCATCGGCGCCGCCGCGGTAGAGCCAGGCCAGCAGGGCAAACAGGCCCAGCCCGGCCCAACGCCAGGATCGCGCCAGCGCCGGCCCACCACGCAGCGAGCCCCAGACCCCAAAGGCCGCCAGGTAGATCAACAGGGTCCAGGCCGTGATGGGCAGCGGCATGGACGCTGCATGAAAGCCGCCCTCCGCATTGACCATGAAGACCCCGATCAAGACCAGGCCCAGCGCTCTTTGCAGCACCTGCAGTTGCAGCTGCACGGTGCTGTCGCCCAGGCGCTGGCGCTGCTGCAGGGCGAAAGGAATGGACATGCCGACAATGAAGAGAAAGGCCGGAAACACCGCATCGACAAAACTCATGGCATCGGCATTCGCCGGCATGTGGCGCATCCAGGCCGGCAAGCCGACCACCCCGCCCCAAGTATTGACCGTGATCATCACCAGCACGGTCAGCGCCCGGAAGATGTCGATGGCGACGATGCGGCCCCCGCGCAGCGCGGGCCAGGCGGCGCTCGCGGGCGCCACGTTGCTCTCAAGAACGGCCATGCCGGTGCTCCTCCTCAGGCCGGCTGAGCCGGCTCAGTATTCAATGCCCACCCGAACGCCATACATGCGCGGGTCGTTCCAAGTTCCCTTGACCCAGCCATCACCCGCCATCAAGGAATTCTTGGTCATGGTGTTGCCCAGGTTGAGCGCATAGGCCTCGACATGCCATTGCTTGGGTGACACCAGCTTGATCGAGGCATCGACCTTGGTGTACGCCTTCTGGGCATCCGAGATGTGGGCATTGTCCAGGTTGCGCAGGGTGAAGTACATCTTGTCTTGCCACTTGAGCGAAACCCAAGGCGTCAGCTTGTAGCCGCCGGCGAAGTTGAAGTCCTGAGAGAAGTTGAGGCCCAGGCTGTACTTGGGCGCCAGGGGCAGCTGGTTGCCGGTGATGTCGTAGATGGGGCGACCGAGCAGCGCTGGGTCGCTGCCTTCATAAGTCGGCGGGCAGGCCGGAGCACCCATCTGCGCGCGGTAGTCGCATTGCCAGGCATCGCTGAAGCTCGGGTAGTTCTTCATCTTGGTGCTGAGGTAAGAGAAGAAGCCGCCCAAGCGGGCGCCCGCCCAAGGCTTGTAGTCCAGCTCCAACTCCAGGCCCGCGATGTCCACCACGCCGACATTGACGGTCTGCCAAGTGCTGTGCAGATCGCAGCCCGGGTTGTCAGCCGGGCAAGGTGCCTCGGGCTTGAACTTGCTCATGAAGGCATCGCCGGTGACCTGCATGTCCTTGTACTTGCTGTAGAAGGCGGTGGCCGAGATGCTGAGGCGATTGTTCAGCATCAAGCCCTTGTAGCCGAACTCGAGGTTGGTGACGGTCTCGGGTTTGTAGGGCAGGAAGGTGGTCTTGCCGGCATAGGGTCCGATGCACTCGTGCTCCATGCAAAAGGTGTCCTTGTCGCCGAAGCCACCCGCTTTGTAGCCGGTGGCCAGCGAGGTGTAGACCATGTCCTTGGGCGTGATCTGGTTCATCAGGCCCAGGCGGTAGGTGAACTTCTTCCAGCTCTCGCTGTGGTCGTTGTGCGCGGGCTCACCGTAACCGGCATAGGCGCCCACGCCTGCGAATGCGCCCATATCGGCCGTCAGGTCCTTGCTGGTGTGCGGGCGGAAGCCCTCGTGGCCGGGCAGGCCGGCGTCGTACTTGCCGTTGTAGTAAGCGCCGTCGGCCACGCCGTAGGAGCCGTAGTTGCGGCCGCCGATGTCGGTTTTCTTGTCCCAGCTGAAGCGGCCGCCGAGCGTGGCCGTCCAGGTCGGCGCAAATTTCCAGTCGGCCTGAGCAAACAGCGCCTTGGAATCAACCGGCCGGTTCGGCTGCGCGAAGTAAGCGCTGGTCGGCAGGCCGTAGGGGCCGCCCATCAGCATGTCCTGTGCGTAGTTGATCTGGTTCTTTTCGTGCATCCAGAAGGCGCCCAGCACGTATTGCAGGGTCTCGGTCTTCTGCTTGAACTGCAGCTCATGCACCGTCGAGATGTATTTGGAATCGATGGTGTTGGAGGAGTTGTCGTAGAAGGGATAGATGCCCCAGCTCTCCTCGCCCGAATGGTTGGGCACCTCGGCCGTGATCTGACTGGCCAGCGGGTGATAACCGGCATCGTCATCGGTCTGCTGCGAACGGCGCTGGTCGGCGTAGGCGAAGTTGTATTCGACGGTGGCCGTCTTGTTCAGATTCCAGACCAGACCACCGCGCACGGTGTCGATGGACATGTCGATCTTGCCCGGCACATTGACCTTGGCATCCCATTTGCCGCCCGTGCAGGCAAAGGCGGTGCCCGCGGCCTGGTCGCAATCCTTCATGGCCAGCTCGCCGGCGCCGGAGTTCTGGAACTTCTCGTAGGACAGGCTGCCTTCCAGATCGGCGCTGAACTTGGCGCGCGCCGTGATGCGGCCGGCCCACTCGTTCTTGTTGTAGTAGTAGTTCTTCTTGCTGACCTTGCTGTTGCGCCGCTGGTCGACATCGGGGATGCCATCGGGCTGCAGGCCATGCACCGGGTCGTAAACATCGGTGAAGTCCTGGCTCTGGTTGATCCAGCCGTCGCGCGTGACCTTGCTGAAGGTGGCGCGCAAGGCCAGGGTGTCGCTCAGGCCGATGTTCTGCACCAGATTGAGTTGGCGCTTGTTGTAGTTGCCCAGGTCGAGCTCGGCCGTTCCGTAGGTCTCGCCAAACTCGGGCTTGGCCGGGATGATGTTGACGCTGCCGGCGGTGGAGTTGCGGCCGAACAGCGTGCCCTGCGGGCCGCGCAAGACTTCCACCTGCTCCAGGTCGAACATCAAGGCCATGGCGCCCTGCGGCCGCGGCGAGTAGAGGCCGCCCACATGCAGGCCCACGGCCGGGTCGCCGATCTCGGTGAAGTTGTTGGAGCTGACGCCGCGGATGCTGATCTGCACGCCCGAATCGGCACCGGTGGAAATCTGCAAATTGGGCACCGAGCCGCTGAGTCCGCGCACATCGGTCACGCCCTCGCGGGTGAGCTTGTCCTGGGTGATGGCCGTCACCGCCACCGGGGTTTGCAGCAGACCGGTGCTGACGCGCGTCGCCGTCACCGTCACGATGGGCAGCTCATTCTTTTCCTGCGCCTTGCTGTCCTTGGCTTCAGCGCGGCTCGCGGCCGGCGCAGCGGCGCTGGCCTCCTGCGCACGCGCCTGCTGCGCCAGGCAGCTCAGCGCTGCAGCGGCGGCCAGGGCCGTCAAGGTCAAACGGGTGGGGTGACGGGTCTTCATTCAAGGCTCCTGAATCGTTGTAGGGAGAAGAAGGACGGAGAGACAGACAAGCAGACAGAGACGGACCTGCCCATGCCGAGACGGCATGCGCAAGGAAGCAAGAAGAACTGGGAGAGAAGGTGAACGGCAGCGTCAGGGCTGCGCCGGTGTGGCCGGCGCTCGTCGTCGCGCCCGCTGCAAGAGTTCGGACAGCGGTAGCGTCTGGTTGCTGACCAGAGGCCGCGCCCAGATCGACACGCTGAAGATATAGGCCAGGCTGAGAAACACGCTGCACATGGCCAGGCGCAGGCCGGTGGTCTCGGCCAGCTGACCCACCAGCATGGGCAACACCGCGCCGCCCAGAATGCCCGTGCACAAGATGCCGGAGAAAGCACCGTGGTGCAGGGGCACCGAGTTCAGCGCCAGCGAGAACAGCACAGAAAACATCACCGACAGGCAAAAGCCAGCCGCCGGAAAGGCCCACAGCGCCAGGCTCGCACTGCCAAACAGCGCGGCCGCCACACAGGCCATGGCCGCCAGCACGAACAGGGCCAGCACCCGGCGCGAGTCCATCAGCTTGAGCAGCAGCAGGCCCAACAAGCAGCCCAGGGACATCAGGCCCCAGAACTGGCCCACCGCATCGGCGCCCTCGGCCGTGGCCGACAGGCCATGCTGGCTGCTGAGGAATTGCGACATCCAGTTCGCCAGGGTTTGCTCGGTGCCGACGTAGGCGACGATGGCCAGGAAGTAACACCACACATCAACGCGCCGCAGCAGCTCGCGGTAGGCCGACCAGCCGCCCATGCGCTCATCCTCGCGCAGCTCCACTTGCGGCAAGGGCAGGCGCTGGTTGATGAGCACCAGGGCGGCAAAGGCGAACACAAACGCCCAGTAGAAATCGACCCAGACCAGCGCGCCGGGATGGGTCGGCGGGCGCGCCATCAAGCGCTGAAAGACCCAGGGGCTGATGAAGGACGCCAGGCCAAACACCAGCTGCCCCATCACCGAATAGAAGGCGAAGTTCGCCTCGCCGCCGGCCGTGCGCATCAGCGGATTGATCACCACCTGCAGCAAGGCCATGCCCAGGCCGATCACGAACAGCCCGCCAATCACCACCGCATACACCGGCTGTAGCGCGATTGCCAGGGCGCCGATCAGATTGAGGGCAAAGGCCAGGGCCAGCGTGAAGCGGGCGCCGCGTCGTTCGACCAGCAGGCCGCCGGGAATCGACACCAGGCCGTAAGCGAGAAAGAAGGAAAAAGGCAGAAAGCCCGCCATCCCGAGGCTGAGATGGAAGTCCTCGATCAGCACGGGCATCAGCGGGCCGATCAGATTGGTCACGAAGGAGATCGCGAACCAGATCACCAGGATGTAGATGACGATGCCGTGGCGCTGTTGTCTCATTCGGGCCTCCTCGGTCTTTCGGTCTAGGTTCAAGCCGGCTGGTCCAGCAGCAGTTCACGGAACTCGCCCGGCTGGATGCCCCGGCGCGGGAAGCGCGCCAGCACCGCCGAAGCCAATTGGCAAGCACAGGCCAGGGCCTGCTGCAGAGGCGCGCCGCGCAGGCAGGCGGCCAGGTAGCCGGCGTTGAAGCTGTCGCCAGCGCCGATGGTGTCGAAGACCTCCGCCGCCTCGGCCGATTGACGCAGCAACTGCTGGCCTCGGGCCGCCAAGGCGCCGCGCGCACCGGCCTTGACGACCAGGGTGCCGCCCGGCGGCAGGTGGGCCAGCACGATGCGCATGGCTTGATCGACATCTTCGGTGCCCGCCAGTTGGCGCACTTCGAGCTCATTGAGCAAGAGGTGATCGCAGGCCGGCAACCAGGCCAGCACCTCGGCCCGCACAGCCTCCGTCCAGCCCTCGCTGGGCCAGCCGGTGTCCAGCGCCAGCTGGTAGCCGCGGGCGCGCAGTTCGGCCAGCAGCTGCGGGTACTGCGGGCGCAGGCGCGGCAGCAGGAACACGCCGGTCAGCAAGGCGATGCTGCCCGGCACGGCCGGTGGCACGCGCTCCAGCGCCTGCTCCAGGCTGAAGGCGGCCAGATGGCCTTCGGTGGTGAAGAAATTGCGCTCGCTGCAGCGGTGCATCAGGCCGACCGAGACGGTGGAAGCCACCTCGCAGACCGCCAGGCGGGCATCCACACCCTCGAACTGCGCGCCCAGCCAGCGGCCGAAGTCGTCATCCCCCACGGCCGACACCAAGCGGGCCGGCGCGCCCAGATGGCGCAGGGCCAGCACCGCATTGCCGGCCGATCCACCGGCGCGCAGCTCGCTGCGTGGCAGCACCAGCTCGGTGCCCAGCTGCGGCCATTGATCCAGCATGCCCATGACGAGATCGACGCCGATGTCGCCGATGGCGCAGATGAGAGGGGCAGAAAAAGAGGTGTTGCGATCCATGGGGCGCGACTATAGGTCGGCCCGAATCGCCTCGTCAATAATTAAATCCAATGGGTGTGTTTATTTTTCATCGGCGCTTCAGCCACCCCAGCGGCCGCCGCTGCGGTGCCCCAGAAGCTCGGCCACATCGGCATCTGGGCGGCGATCCTGTTGCACAGTTTCCAGCCGCGGCGAGAGCATTTCGTAGATCGGCAGCACGGCCGCACCGAGGATGGAACTGTCGCCCTGACGCTCGGACAAGAGCAGACGCAGATCCGGATCACCGACGCCGCCGCGCACCGAGCGCCGCAGGGGCTGCGCGGCGGCCAGCAGGCGCTCGACCAGCACCTTGGGCGCCCCGCCACCGATGACGATGGCGCGCGGGTCCAGCATGTTTTCGATCATGCAGATGGCGTCGCGCAGGCGCTCCCCGGCCTGCTGGCACCAGGCCTCAACGACCGCATCGGCCGGGTCCGCCAGCCGCGCCAGCAGCTGGGGCGAGCGCAGCTGCGGGTCGCTCAGGCCCAGGGCCTCGGCCAGCGCATGCATAGAGACATAACGCTCCAGACAGCCGGAATTGCCACAGTAGCAAGGCAGGCCGCCGGGCACGACCGGCACATGACCGATCTCGGTGGCATTTCCATTGGTGCCGCGGTAGGCATTGCGGTTCACCACCAGGGCGCCGCCCAGGCCCAGTCCCAGGTGCAGGTAGAAGAAGTTGTCCAGGGACTGGGCCACGCCGAACAGGGTTTCCCCCAGGGCACCGGCCACGCTGTCGACGCTGTAGAACAGCGGCAAACGGGCCGCGTCGCGCAGCTCATCCAGCAAGGACAGATCGGCCCAGCCCTCCATGGCCGTGGGGCCGAGGAAGCTGATGTCGGTGGCGCCCAGCGGCCCCGGCAGGGCCACGCCGATGCCCCAGAGCCGCTCACGCGTGCCTTTGCGCAGCTGCAGCACCTGGGCCAGCATGGCGGCCAGCAGGTTTTGCCGGTGGCTGGTGTCCAGCTCGATCTCGCTGCGCTCCAGCACATCGCCGACCAGGTTGACCCGCGCCGCCGACACCCTCCCGGGCTCCAGGCTGACGCCGATGGCATGACCGCCCTCGGGGTTCAGCTCGAAAGCGATCGGCGGCTGGCCGCGCGTCTTGTCCACTTTCTGCCGGCGCGAGACGATCAGGCCGATGGACTCCAGATCGTTGGTGATATTGGCCACGGTCTGCGGGCTCAGCGAGACCATGTCGGCAATGTCCTTGCGCGAGGCCGCGCCCTGCTGACGGATGAAGTCCAAGACGACCCGGCGGTTGTAGGGAGCACTGGATTGCTGGGTGGCGCCGCGGCCTATGGTTCGCATGGATTCAAGTCCTCGTGATGTCGCTGAAATCATAAGCCAGGGGGCCCGGGCGGCCGTTCGGCGCCTGCCCCGCTGAGCTCACACTTCATTTTATTACTTCTAGTGGTTGTATGTATTGACGATCACAGCCCGGGTCGCTATGGTCCGCCGGGCATTCCACCCCTTTCCCAATCACCCCCACCCGCTTTGATTCACGAGCCACGCCCATGCATCAGCCATCTCCCCCGCACCCCGCCTGTCCCTGCCCGCGTCGGCGCGCCCTCTGGCTGGCGGCCACCGGCCTGAGTCTGGGCTTGCTCGGCAGCGCCAACAGCGCCCCGAGCGCCAAGGTCGAAGGCCTGGTGCGTTTGCCCCGGGACGCGCTGCAGGTGCAGATCAACCAGGTGGCGCTGGACAGCTTGGGGCCCAAGGTGGCCGTGGTCAGCTCGGCCGGCCGCGCCAGCGGCGGGCGCTACCGCGTGCTTCGCGATGGCCAGGTGCAGGCCGAAGGGCCGCTCAGCGCCCTGCCCGCTTTCGAGGCTTGGGCGCCGGGGCGTCAACACTTCCAGGTCGACTTTTCAGCGTTGACGGTGCCCGGCCGCTACCAGGTCGAGGTGTGGGTCGGCGGCCAGCATGTGCGCTCGGCCACGGTGCAGGTGGAGCCGCAAGCCCTGTTCCGGCAGACGGCTGGGGCCTTGCTGGACTACTTCCGCCAGTCGCGCCACCTCGATGAAGGCGATCGCCGCCGCCGCATCTTCGAGACCGACCGGGTGGTCGATGTCTGGGGCGGCTGGCGCGATGCCGGCGGCGACACCGGTAAATACCTGTCCCACCTCGGCTATGCCAATTTCTTCAACCCGCAGCAGGCGCCCATGGCCGCCTGGGTGCTGGCCCACAGTGCCCATGAATCAGCCGGCTTGTTCGCCCGCGCCGGCCTGCTGCGCCAGGCTCAGGACGAGGCCTTCTGGGGCGCCGACTACCTGCACCGCGTGCTGGATGAAGAGGGCTACTTCTACACCACCGTCTTCGACCGCTGGGGCGCCGCCGATGCCGAGCGCATGGTGGTGGGCTACGAAGGCGAAGACGGCGTCTACACCCGGGGCTATCGCAGCGCCTTCCGCGCCGGCGGCGGCCTGGCCATCGCGGCATTGGCGCGCGCCGCAATGCTGGCCGAGAGCAGCGGGCGCCAGGGCGAGTTCAACGGCGCCGCTTACTTGGCCGATGCGCGCCGGGCCTTCGCCCATCTGCAGACCCATGGCCGCAGCTACTGCGCCAACGGGCAGGAAAACCTGATCGACGACTACAGCGCCCTGATCGCAGCGGTGGAACTGCTGCGCGCCACCGGCGACGCCGAGTACCTGCAAGCCGCGCGCGAGCGCGCCGCGCAGATGCTGCAGCGGCAAGACAGCGAGGGCCATTTCTACAGCGATGCCGTGGGTCAGCGCCCGCATTACCACGCGGTCGAGGCTGGCCTGCCCCTGATCAGCCTCAGCCATTACCTGAGCATCGAGCCCGAGACCGCAAGGCAAGCTTCTGTGCGGCAAGCCTTGGGCCGAGCGCTGGACGCGCAGCAGCGTCTGGACCAGGCCGTGGCCAACCCCTACGGCTACGCCCGCCAGCGCTTCCGCCTGGCCGCGCCAGGCGGAACACCCGGCCCCATCCAGAGCGGTTTCTTCATGCCGCACCGCAACGAGACCGGCTACTGGTGGCAGGGCGAGAGCGCCCGCCTGGCATCGCTGAGCACGGCGGCGGTGCTGGCCGGCCGAGCGTTGGAACCGACGCCGGGCGGCAAGGCCAACTTCGGCATCCGCGCCGACCTGGCCCGCAGCGCCCAGGCGCAGCTGGACTGGATCCTGGGCCGCAACCCATACGGCATTTCCATGCTCTACGGCTTTGGTGCGCGCAACCCTCCGGCGGCGCCCAGCAGCGCCGGCGTGATGCTGCGCGGCGGCGTCTCCAACGGCATCACCGGCGCGCCGGACAGCGAGGCCGGCGAGGGCCTGGCCTTTGCCAATGGCCCAAGCGAAAACCAGTGGCGCTGGAACGAGCAATGGCTGCCGCACAGCGCCTGGCTGCTGCTGGCGGCGGTGACGCTGGCCCGCTGAAGGGACCCGCCCAAGAAACGCGCACCTCAGGCCTGAGCAAAAGCCCGCAACACCTCCAGCACCGGCGCCGCGCCGGGCGGCAGCATGGCCTCGTCGGCATGGACCAGGGCCAGCTCGCGGCTCAACGGCGGGTTCAGGGGGCGCAGCTGCATGCGCTCCTGGCCGACCAGGCGGGTCAGACGTTCGGCTTCCGGCTCACTCTCCAGCGGCAGCAGGGCCGCGCCGTAGCCGGCCGCCACCAGGCTCTTCATCGCCTCGGTGAAATTGAGCTCGATGCGGGCGCTGGGGTTGAAGCCGGCCTGACCGAACCAGGCCATGGTCATGCGGTACATCTGGGTGCTGCTGTCGTTGAAGATCAGCGGCTTGTCGGCCAGCCAGGCCGGGTCCAGCTGCGCGGGCGCCTCCCAGTCGGCCGGCAGAAAAGCCACCATGGGATCGCGCCGCCAGGGCGTGCAGCGCAGGCCGGTGCCGCCGGGCAAGGGCAAGGTGACCAGGCCGATGTCCAGGCGCCCGGCATCGAGCCGCGCCAAGGTGTCGGCCGAGCCCAGCACGCTGAGCTCCACATCGATGCCCGGATGCTGCTGCGCCAGCGCCTCCAGCACCTGCGGCAACAGATGCACGACCACACCGGTGGCCGTGCCCAGGCGCACCCGGCCGACCAGACCGCGCGCATGGCGGCGCACCTGGGCCTCGGCGTCCTCGGCATCGCGCAAGAGCTGACGCCCTCGCTGCACCAACTCCTGGCCGGCAGGGGTCAGGCTCAGCCCAGCGGCCCGCGCATCGGCGCGCGGCGCGCCTTTGCGGCGCAGCAGCAGGGTGGCGTCGAGGCGCGATTCCAGCTCGCTGATGTGCAGGCTCACCGTCGGCGGCGCCAGGTGCAGGGCCTGGGCAGCGGCGGCAAAGCTGCCCAGGTCGGCGATTGCCACCAAGGTGCGGATCTGGTCCAGGCTCAGGCATCGCATCAGTTTTCCTGACTTTTTCAATCAGTTCATTCAACTTTTCAAACCATACCTCAAAACCCAAGATGGCAACCACTCCCAAGCCACACGGTGAACGCCATGAACCCCAAGCCCATATCCCAGCTCCTACACGCCCAGCTCCTCCAAGCCCTGCTGCGCAGGCTGGAACAAGGCCGCCAAGCCCGCCGTCAAGCCCGCCGCGCAGAGGCCGAGCTGCGCGAGATGGATGGTCGGGCGCTGAACGATCTGGCCCTGGGTCGCGGAGAGGTCGAGGCCGTCCTGGCCGGGGCCACAATCAAGGCCGATGGCGCAGCGCCTCGGCCGCGCCCAACCCGCCCGACACTGCCTCATGGACTCACTGTTCTTTGCGCCCCAGACCTTTGACCAGGCCGCCCCGGCCCTGGCCTATGTGCAGCAGATTTACCAGGCCGGCTTGCAGCAGCTGCGCCGCGCGCTGCAGGACTTTCTCGCCGGCCAGGACATCGCCCCGGTGCGCGCCTGCTACCCCCTGTTGCGCCTGCGCGTGGGCAGCAGTGCCCGCGAGCAGCGCCAGGTCTCGCGCCTGGCCTACGGCTTTGTGGCCGGCCCCGGCGTGTTTGAAACCACGCTGACCCGCCCCGAGCTGTTTGCGCGTTATTACCTGGAACAGTTCGAGCTACTGCTGCAAAACCACGCCGTGGAGCTGGAGGTCTGCAGCAGCAAGCAGCCCATCCCCCTGCACTTCGCGCTCGATGAGCAGACCAGCCTGGACAGCCAGCTGGCGCCCGAGCGCCGCCGCCTGCTGCGCAGCCTGTTCGATTTCCCCGAGCTGGCCGATATGGACGACGGCATCGCCAACGGCACGCAAGAGCTGCCAACGGGCGCACCCCAGCCCCTGGCCCTGTTCACCGCGCCGCGGGTGGATTACTCCCTGCACCGCCTGCGCCACTACACCGGCACCAGCCCCGAGCACTTCCAGAACTTCGTGCTCTTCACCAACTACCAGTTCTACATCGACGAGTTCGTCAAACTGGGCCAGGCGCTGATGCGCGAGCGGCCCGACCCGGCCCGCCCGCATGAGCTGGACGACTGCATCGCCCTGGTCGAGCCGGGCAACCGCATCACCCGACGCGTGGGCCTCAGCCCCGAAGACGCCGATGCCCTGGGCCAGCTGCCACCGCGTCTGCCGCAGATGCCGGCCTACCACCTGATCCGGCGCGACCGCAGCGGCATCAGCCTGATCAATATCGGCGTCGGCCCGGCCAATGCCAAGACCATCACCGACCATGTGGCCGTGCTGCGCCCCCATGCCTGGCTGATGCTGGGCCACTGCGCCGGCCTGCGCAACAGCCAGCAGCTGGGCGACTATGTGCTGGCCCATGCCTATGTGCGCGAGGACCATGTGCTGGATGAAGACCTGCCGCTGTGGGTGCCCATCCCGCCCCTGGCCGAGGTGCAGGTGGCGCTGGAAACCGCCGTGGCCGACATCACCCAGCTCAGCGGCCTGGAGCTCAAGCGCCTGCTGCGCACCGGCACAGTGGCCTCCACCGACAACCGCAACTGGGAGCTGCTGCCCAAGACCCGGCACGGCGGCCCCGAGCGCCGCTTCAGCCAGAGCCGGGCCGTGGCCTTGGACATGGAAAGCGCCACCATCGCCGCCAACGGCCTGCGCCTGCGCGTGCCCTACGGCACCCTGCTCTGCGTCAGCGACAAGCCCCTGCACGGCGAAATCAAGCTGCCCGGCATGGCCGACCAGTTCTACCGCGCCCGCGTGGACCAGCATCTGCAGATCGGCCTGCGTGCCGTCGAACTGTTGCGCCAGGGCTCGGCGGCACAGTTGCACAGCCGCAAGCTGCGCAGCTTTGCCGAGGTGGCCTTCCAGTAGAGAATCCATCAAGCCGCCCTGCCTGCGTACGCTGCCACCGCCAAGAACAACCAGAGCCCGCCACCATGCTGTTTGACAACCCCACGCTGTTCAATGTGCTGCTGGTGCAGGCCCTGGCGGCGGCCCTCCTCTTGCTGGCCTTGAGCGGTTGGCGCAGCGGCCCGGCCACGCGCTGGGCCCAGGCCTGCATGGGCGCGAACGCAATCGGCTGGCTGCTGATCGAGGCCAGCGCCAATCAGCCCGAGCTGGCGCGCGGCCTGCAGACCCTGGCCATGGTGTCCTTCAGCGCCAGCCTCAGCGCCCTCTGGTGGGCCTTGCAGCTCTGGTTGCTGCGCCGTCGCGGCCGCTGGCTGATGGCGGCCGCGCCGGTCTTGCTGGGCCTGGGCTATGGCATTCACTTTCATGACAGCGTGAGCTTCCGCCTGGCCTGGAGCCAGGCCTGGCTGGGCCTGCAATGCCTGATGCTGGCTTTGAGCCTGACCCTGCCGCGCCCGCCGCAGGAGCTGCGCCCGGACATGAGCACGCCCGACCCAGAGTTGCAGCCCAGCAGCACCAGCCTGCGCTGGCGCGCCCTGCTGCTGTCCGCCATCGTCCCCATCGGCCTGATCTGCCTGCTGCGCGCCACGCTGGCGGCTGCGGGTCTGCAAGATGCCCGCAGCCTGGCCAATCTGCATCTGGCCGGCGCGGCCAACAGCCTGCTCGGCCTGACCGTTCACTGGAGCCTGACGGCCGGCCTGCTGGGCCTGGTGCTGGCCTGGCGCGGCGAGGCGGAGGCGGAACTGGCCCGCCTGGCCCAAACCGACAGCCTGACCGGCCTGGCCGACGCTCGCGCCTTTGCGGCCCGCTCGATCGGGTTGATCTCCATGGCGCGCCGCCACCAGGAGCCACTGGCCCTGGTGCTGCTGGACTTGGACCATTTGAAGGCCATCAACGCCAGCCATGGGACGGAAGGTGGGGACCGCGCCCTGGCACTGTTCGGCAGCTGCATCCAAGCGCAGATGCGGCTCGGCGACCTGGCCGGGCGCATTGGCCCTGAAGAGTTCGGCGTGCTGATGGCGCGCTGCGACGCCCAAGGACCCGAAGCCCTCGATGCGCGCTTGCGCACCGCCCTGGCGCAGCGTGCACCAGCGGAGCTCGGTTTCGAGCTGGCCTACAGCGGCGGATGGGCCAAGCTGAGGCATGGCGACCGCGACATCGAAGACCTCAAGCGGCGAGCCGAAACTGCGCTTTATGAGGCCAAGCGGGGCGGCCGCGCCCATCTGCAGGCCGAGCCCGGTCTGCAGGACTGATTTCGCTCGGCCTGGCACGCGGCTTGCATGCAAGCAGGACAAACCCGGAGGATCTCCGGGGCTCTTGATCCTTTTGCACGCACCCGGAGGCCAGGCCATGTTTTCCACCATCCTCTCTGCCAAACCCGCCGCCAGCGCTTTCACCGCCCGCAGCGCCCTGATGGCGCCCGAGGCCGCCCGTAAATGCCTGACCGCCTCGGCACTGCAGGCCGTCAAAGGCCAGCAAGCACTGTGCGTGCGCAAGATCGGCCCGAACGACTTGCAATGGCTGCCGGCGCTGTGCGACCTGCTGATTGACGGCGTGCACCGCGGCGCCAGCCTCGGCTTTTTGGCCCCCCTGTCACGCTACGCTGCTCTGACCTACTGGCATGGGGTGTTCTCCCGCCTGGGCCCGCAACACAGCCTCTGGATTGCCTGCGACAGTGACAGCGCCGACGGCAGTGACGCGCACGTGCCCAGCGGCCCGCTGCAGGGTGCGGTGCAGCTGTCGCTGGCGCCGCACAGCAATGCGCACCACCGTGGTGAGGTGCAAAAGCTGATGGTGCACAGCCAGGCCCGAGGCCGCGGCATTGCAGGCCGGCTGATGGCCCGGCTGGAATGCAGTGCCCAGGCGCAAGGACGTTCACTGCTGGTGCTGGAGGCTCAGGCCGGCTCGCAAGCCGAGGCGGTGTTCGTCCACCTAGGCTGGCAGCGCGCCGGCGAGATCCCGGACCATGAAGCCTGTGCCGATGGCCGGCTCCATGGCTCGGCGCTCTACTACAAGCGGCTGGCCGCCGACACCGCTACAGCGTGATGCCGCAGGCGCGCCGGCGCCCGCCGGACTTGGCCAAATAGAGCTGCTCGTCGGCCGCCGTGACCAGGTCGGCCGCCGCCAGCGTGCCATGTGGGCGCAGCGCTGCAACGCCGATGCTGACGCTCAGGCTGCGCGCGACGTCGGAATCGGCATGGGCAATGTCCAGCGCCGTCATGGCCTCGCCCATGGCCTCGGCCAAGGACAGGGCACCGGTCAGCTCGGTGTCCGGCAGCACACAGGCGAACTCCTCGCCACCAAAACGGCTCAGCAGATCCGCCGGGCGCTTGAGCTGGGCCTTTAGCGCCAGCGCCACCCGACGCAAGCCGTCGTCGCCGGCCAAATGGCCGTAGCGGTCGTTGAAGCGCTTGAAATAGTCGACATCGATCATCATCAAGGCCAGGCTGCTGCCCTGGCGGCGCGCCCGCTGAAACTCACGGGCCAGGCGCTCGTCGAAATGCCGGCGGTTGTAGACCCCGGTCAGACCATCGATGAAGACCAGCTCACGCAGCAGATCGCTCTGCACCTTGAGCGTCAGGTGGGTGCGCACGCGCGCGCGCACCACGGCCGGGCTGAAGGGCTTGCTGATGAAATCCACCGCGCCCAAGTCCAAGCCGCGGGTTTCGGTCTCGGCATCGCTGTGTGCCGTGACGAAGACCACCGGCAGGGCCGCGAGCTCGGCATCGGCCTTGATCTGACGACAGACTTCGTAGCCATCCATGCCGGGCATCTGGATGTCCAGCAGCAGCAAATCAGGCTGCTTCTCGCGGCACAGCTGCAGGGCCTGGACTCCTGAGGTGGCCATGAAGACCTGATGGTCGTGAGCGAACACCTGGTAGAGCGCCTGGATATTGACCGGCTGGTCGTCGACGATCAGCAGGCGTGGCCGCCGGCCCAGCTGCTGCAAAGGGTTGAAGCTATCACCTGCGCTGCCGACGCTGGCATTCATGTGGAGGCCTCCGGCAGCAGCTCGCGGGCCAGCTGCAAGGCACGGGCAAAGTCCAGGGCGCTGACGGCTTCGTCCATGCCCTCGGCATGCGCACCCAGGCGCGCCCCGTGTTGGCTCTGCAGCACGGCAAAAGCTTCGGTGGCGTCCATGTCGAAATCCTCCAGCATGCGCATGAAGCCCTGCAAGGCGGCGCGGAAGGCGGAATCATCGCCGGACTCCGCCTCGACGGACGGCGCCTGCTCGCGCGGAGTAAGCTCCAGTGCCGCAAGCTCAGCAGCCAATTGCTGCAAGTCCTGACTGCCCTGCAATACCTGCTGCTGCAGATCGGACAACCATGCTTCGCCCAGCGCCTGCCCCTGCTTGAGCAGGGTTTCGCCCTCAGCACCGCGCTCGGACAGGCGCTGTGCGCCCAGCGTTGCAGCCAAGCCCTTGAAGCTGTGCAGCGCCAACATGGCTCCAGCGTGGTCATGCTGAGCCAGACAGCTGCGCAGCTGCGCATCCATCTGCCCAGCGGACTTGCAGAAAGAGCTCACCATGCGCTGGAACAGCGCCGTCTTGCCCATGAAACGGTCCATGGCGGCCTGCAAGTCGACACCCAGACTCTGGGCCCGCTGGCGCAGCGCGCCCGGCACGGCCAGCGTCGGGAAGCTGCGCTCGGGCTGCACCGGCGCCTCAGGCGCGACACGGCCGCTCAAGCGCAGCAGCACCTGGGCCAAGTGTTCGAGATCGAAAGGCTTGCCGACATGCTCGTTCATGCCCGCGGCCAAGCAGTCCTCGCGGTCCGAGGCCATGGCATTGGCCGTCATGGCGACGATGGGCAGCTCGACCAAGCCGAGCTGCTGCCGGATCACCCGCGTGGCGGTGTAGCCGTCCATCACCGGCATCTGCACATCCATCAGCACGACATCGAAACCATCGGGATCGGCGCGCAAGACATCGACAGCGATCTGACCATGGCCCGCCAGCTGAACCAGCGCACCGGCATCTTCGAGCAGCTCTTGTGCCACCTGCTGATTGTTTGGATTGTCCTCTACCACCAGCAGACGCAAGCCCTGCAAAGGACGCAGCGATGGGGCGGCGGCCGGAGCAGCCGGCACCGGCTGGCCAAGTCGCGCCTGGGCCGCATGCAAGGCATCCGACAGCATGGCCGGTGTGACCGGTTTGACCAAGAAGCCCTGCAAAAGATCCTGGTCTTGCTCACTGCGCTGGCTCAGCAGCTCTCGCCCGTGGGCCGTGACCATGATCAGCAGCGGAGCCGTGGCAGAGCCTCCCAGGGCTTGAATCCGCCGCGCCGTCTCGAAGCCGTCCAGGCCCGGCATCTGCCAGTCAATCAACACCATTTGGTAGCCCTGCCCGCTGGCCTTGGCCGCCTCGAGCTGAACCAAGCCCGCCTCGCCCGAGCTGGCCAAGTCGGCCTGCCAGCCCAAGGTCTGGGCCATTTGCCCGAGCAGGGTCAGCGACAACGGGTTGTCGTCCACGATCAAGGCGCGCAGCGGCGACGCGGAAGGATCTCCTCGCGTCAATGTTTCGGCAGCATCTGGCACCAGCGGCAGCTTCAAGGTGAAGGCGAAACGGCTGCCCTGCCCGACCGCGCTGTCCAGGCTCAACTCACCACCCATCAACTGCACCAGACGCTGACTGATGGCCAGACCCAAGCCGGTGCCGCCGAAGCGGCGTGTCGTCGAGGCTTCGGCCTGGGTGAAGCCGGAAAAGATATGCGCCTGATGTTCGGGGGCGATGCCAATGCCACTGTCCCGCACCGAGAACTCAAGTTCGGCTTCGCCAGCATGCAGGCTGAGCAGGCGCAAGGCCAACACCACTTCACCGCGCGGAGTGAACTTGACGGCATTGCCACAGAGATTGATCAGCACCTGCTGCAGTCGCAGGGCATCGCCGACCACGGCCGGCGGCAAGGCCGGGTCGAGATCGAACAAGACCTCGACCGGCTTGGGGCCGACCGTCGCCGAAAGAATCACCGACAGATCACGCAGCAGCGGTTCCAGACGGAAGGGCTGCGGATCCAGGCTCATCTTGCCGGCCTCGACCTTGGAGAAATCCAGAATGTCATTGAGCAAGCCCAGCAGCGAGCGCGCCGCGCCTTCGGTCTTGCTGGCGTAGTCCAGTTGTCTCTCGCTCAGCTCGGTCTTTTGCAGCAACTTGAGCATGCCGAGAATCGCGTTCATGGGCGTGCGGATCTCATGGCTCATATTGGCCAAGAACTGGCTCTTGGAGCGCGAGGCGCTCTCAGCCGCCTCGGTGGCGCGCATCAGATCAGTGATGTCGATGCGGAAGCCCACTTGGTGCCCGTCATCCATGCGGCGCTCGATCACCCGCACCCAGCGTCCGTCGCCGAGTTTTTGCAACGGCGTGACCTCACCCTCACGGTGAGCGCGCATGCGCTCGCTCACCCATTCCTCCACCCGGCCCAGCGCCTCGGCATACTGGCCGCGTTCGGCACCGCCCCGAATGATGGACTCGAAGCTAGCGCCCGGCACGATCAGGTCGGCGGACGCGGCATACATCTGGCGGTACTTCTCATTGCAGAAGACCAGTCGGTCGTCCGGGTCGTAGAGCACAAAGCCTTCGTTGACAGCATCGATCGACCCACGCAGCAGCGCTTCCGCGCGCAAGATCTCTGCCTCCGCGCGTTTGCGTGCGCTGATATCGACATAGGTGGTGACAAAACCACCGTCGGGCATGGGAGAGCCGCGCACTTCCAAGGTGTCGCCATTCGGCCGAGTACGTTCGAACTGATGAGCACTGGGATGACGGGCCCGCTCGACGATCTGCTGGACAGTGGCGTCCAGGTCAGGCGTCTGACCATACTCGCCGCGCGCGGCGTTGAATCGGATGATGCGCTCGAAGCTCGTGACTTCGCCCTCGAAGAGAGCGTCGGGAAAGTCCAGCAAGCGCCGAAATTGGGCGTTATGCGCCAGTAAATTGAGTTGTGCATCGAAAACGCTCAATGCACATGGAAGGTTCTCCAGCACGCTGCGCAGCACTTGATTGGCCTGCCGCGTTTGGGCCTCGAGCGCACGTTGCAGGGTGATGTCCTGGTAGGTCCCGAACACCCGCAGAGCGCCGTGATCGTCGAAGGACGCCTCTCCGACCGAACGCACCCACAGCTCGCGTCCCTTGTGCGTGCGCAAGCTGAGCTCCAGATCCCAGGCCCGCCCCGAGGCGGCTTGATGCAAGGCGTCTTGCAGGGCCGCTCGGCCGGGCTCGGCCAGATGCGAAAGCGCCAGATCGAGGGTCACGGGAGTGTCCAGGCTGACCTCATGCAAACGGAAAGTCTGGTCGGACCAGATCAGCTGTTGGCTGGCCAGATCAAGCTCCCAAGCACCCAGTCCGGCCAGACGCTCAGCACGGTCCAGCACGACCTGATTGCTCTGTAGGCGCTGGGCTGCTCGCTTGGCGGCACTGATGTCGGTACGGATCGAGATGTATTTTTCGAGCTTGCCCTGCAGATCAAAAATGGGCGCAATGATGCTGTCCACCCAGTAGAGCCGACCGTCCTTGGCCCTGTTGCAAAGCTCGCCGCGCCAGCTGTGCCCGGCTTGCAGCTGATACCAGACCCCACGCCAGAATTCTGCCGGGTGGTGACCAGAATTGACGATGCGATGGTCACTGCCGAGCAGCTCTTCACGGCTGTAGCCGCTGATGCGGCAGAAGGCTTCGTTGGCCTCGATGATGGTGCCCGCCGGGTCGGTGATGGAGACGATGGCGTGCTGGTGGATGGTGCTGAGCAGAGAACGGTTTTCTCCGAGGGCTTGGGCCAGATCGGCCGTGCGCGAGGCGGCCAAGGCCTCGGCGCGCTGCCGCCCCGAGATCAGCAACCAGCTTGCCAGCGCAAGGCTCAAACTCAGGCCCAGGCCGCTCAGGGCAATCCATTGGACCGGGCCTTGGTCGATCTGCTGCTCAAATGCCGGCGTGCTGGCCAGCTGCAGTTGCAGGTGCTTGCCACCAAACTCCAATCGACGCTCGATCTGCCAGACGGCTTCACGTGGCTCGCTCTGGGTCTCATAGAGTAGGTCCAGCTGTTGTGGCCCGTCATCGGCCAGCAGGCGGAAGTCCAGGAGCTGTTCACTGACATCAACCACACCGTCCATCAACTCATGGACCAGCAGCGGCGCGTAGACCAAGCCGACCAAAGCGCGCACATGCTGCTCCGGTGTCTGCGGATCGGCGCCGCGTCGATAGACCGGCACCAGGAGCAGCATGCCAGGCCGGCCGGCTTCGTCCTGCAGCAGATTGACGCGACCGCTCAAGGTGTCTTGCCCGGTGAGTACCGCCCGCTCGACGGCTTCACGCCGCAGCAGGTCCTGGCCCATGTCGTATCCGACTGCATTGATGTTGTCAGCCAGGGGCTCGAGGTACTTGATCACATACAAGTCTTCAGAAGTCGCCCCCGGACTGCTTCGGACCCGAAAGTCAGGCATGCCGTCCGCCTTGGCTTCTGACGTGAAGCGCTCAAGGTCTCCTCGCAGAACGCGCTCGATGAAGCCAAAGCCGCGGATGCCGGGGAACTCCTGTCCCATATGGCGCGAGTCCACATAGTTGCGGAAATCATCACGTGTGACCGAATCGCTGGCCGCGTAGACGCCGCGGGCACCCTTCAGACCATAGATCGGCTGGCGCAAACGCTGTTCGATCTCTCGCTCGATGCGCGCCGCCAGGATGTCAAAGCGAAGCTGGGCATCCCGCGCAATTTCGGCACGCTTGCTCAGACTGAGCAAGGCGGTCAGGGACACCCCGACCAGGGCCATGGCCGCCGCAGCGAGCACGGCCTTCGGACCACCCGAGCGGAACTTCTGCCACAGGGCGGCAGGTGTTGCGCCCCGAAGATGGTGCAGGCCAAGCAGGGACATCAGGCAAGCGGCTGCAGGCCGCGCAAAGAGTCAGAGGCGGACCCTAGTTTAGGCACCGGCCGTGCAAACGCGAGGCACAGAAACGCTGTATTCAGGGCGCAGACACGGCGATACCTTGCGCGTCATTGCACGCGTTTGACACGCGGCGAACGGTTGAGCCCGTCAAACTCCATGAAGTAGGTCCCCAAGGCGCCGCGGCGCACCAGAACCCGTTGATTCTCAGCCTGGAGCACGCCGCTGCTGCCATCCACCACCTGCCACAACTGGCCGTTGGCGAGTTGAATGATCTGGTTCGGGGCCCAACTGTCCAGCTCGCGCGCCAGACGGCTGGAGACGGTCTGAGCCTCGCCCGTTCGGGCATTGACTGGCAGCCCAAAAGCGTCGGCATTGCTTGCTAAAGCCTGGACCGGAGCTGGGGCGGCAGGCTTAGGGGCCAGGGCAGTTGCAGTTGCAGTTGTCGAAGCTGCGGCCGGGGGAGAGAGCGCGTCATAGCAACTCAGTCGCTGCTGGGCGTCGGCAATATTGCGGCATGTCTGCAGGTCCGCTGCGGCCACGGCAAGTGCCGAAGCCGTCAGGGCGAATAACACAGAGGCGTGGCTGATTGCTCGCATGAGGACTGCCCTTATTGGTAGTTGATCAGAAAGTAACTGCCGTCCATTGCGCACCCCAACTCACTCCGGCACGCGCAGGCCTTGCAGCAAGGCATCTTTGTCGGACCACTGCCGTTTGATCCACATGGAAATCCCTGCCCGCAGGCGCTTGTCAGCCATGGGATTGCCGCCCACCAGCTCAGCAGGAATCGGCCGTTGCTGAACGTACACCCTCACACGCCCGCAACGGCCGCAGAGTAGGTCCCAAAAGCTGGGCGTGCCGTCGGGATACGCCAAGGTGACATCCAGCATGGCCTCGAACTGGTCGCCCATGGTGGCCATCGCCATGCTCAAGGCACCGACCTTGGGTTTCAGCAAGTGCTGGTACGGGCTGTTCTGTTCGGCATGCTTGGCAGCACTGAAGCGCGTGCCCTCAACGAAGTTGATCACCGTGGTCGGGATGGTCTTGAAGCGCTCGCAAGCCTTGCGCGTGGTTTCAAGGTCATCCGCTTGCGAGCTGGCATTGCGACCTCGCTTCATGAAAGGAAAGTCCAGCGCCCACCAAGCCAGGCCGATCACGGGCACCCACATCAACTCCCGCTTGAGAAAGAACTTCAGGAAGGGAATGCGGCCATGGAACACGCGCTGCAGCACCAAGATATCCACCCAGGTCTGGTGATTGGGCGAAACCAGATACCAGCCTCGCTCGTGCAGTCCTTCCATGCCCTGGACATCCCACTGCTGCGGATTCAAGGCCGCAATCCACGCATTGTTGAATGCCACCCAGCCCGCCGCGATCGCATTGAGTGTTCGGTCGCACAGGCGACGCACCGGCAAGACGGGCAGTACGAGCTTGAGCAAGGCCGGCGGCATCATCAAAGCCACACCGATCACAGTGTTCAGGGCGAGCAGCACGCTGGCCAGAATGCCGCGCAAGGGCGCCGGCAGCAGTAGGTGGAGAAGATTCGAAGGCCGGGTCATCAATGAGAGTCGGTGGAAGGAATCGGAGCTGAGGTCAGCGTGGGCCGGCATTTTAGGTGCAAGGCTCTAGACAGAGCCGCTTGCACATGCATTGGGCAAGACTGCGCATCGTAGTCCCTGAGACTCATCCGGCTCTTGGCTTGCTACAAAGAAAACACGGGCCGTGCGGCTCGCGCAGCAGCGTGTCGACGCAACGACGGTGCCGTAGGCCTGCGGGCAAAATCGCTCGCGCAAAGCAAAACGCCAACCTCACGGTTGGCGCTGCGACATGATGGTTGCGGGGGCAGGATTTGAACCTACGACCTTTGGGTTATGAGCCCAACGAGCTACCAGACTGCTCCACCCCGCGACTGATGGGTGATGAAAACAAAGGCCACCGAATTCGGCAGCCTTGCTGTTGTTCATGGGTCTTGTTGTCAGAACCGCTAGGAAATCTTTCCGAGCCGCACTGCACTGGTATTTGGTTGCGGGGGCAGGATTTGAACCTACGACCTTTGGGTTATGAGCCCAACGAGCTACCAGACTGCTCCACCCCGCGACTGAAGCTAGCAGTATAGCGCAGTTTCCGCCATGGCGTCAAAGCCCAGCGGCAGAAAGCGAAGAAAGGAAGCGTTCGGCGTTTTGGAAGCCGATCACGCGGACCCCGGTTAGCTCCTGGCCTTGCGCATCAAAGAAGATCGAGCCCGGCGGGCCGAAGAGCTTGAAGCGCTTGAGCAGTTCGCGGTCAGCCGGCGTATTGGCCGTGACATCCGCCTTGAGCAGCAGTGCCCCAGCCAGACGTTGGCGCACCGCAGGGTCGGTGAAAGTGAATCGCTCCATCTCTTTGCAAGACACACACCAATCGGCATAAAAGTCCAGCATGACAGGCCGACCAGCGGTGGCGAGAGCCGCGTCAAGCTCGGCCACGCTGTGGACTTTCTGAAAATTCAATGCCCCACCGGCAGCTGCCGCGCCACCAGTCCGAGCCTCGGCCACGCTCAGCCCGGCCAAAGGCTTGAGCGGATCGGTGCCACCGCTGGCCGCGCCCACCACCTGCAGCAGGCCATAGACAAAGGCCAACACGGCGGCCGTCTTGCGCAACCAGGTACGCGGGCGGTGCACCGCGTGTGCGGGCTGAAACAGGCCCAGCATGGCCGAGGCGCCGATCAACAACGCGCCCCACAGCGCCTGCGACAAAGCCGCAGGCAGAACCGGCTGCACAGTCCACAGCGCGACCGCCAGCAAGAGCATGCCGAAGAAATGCTTGACGCCGTCCATCCAAGCGCCCGCACGAGGCAGCAGACTGCCCGCCGAAGCACCGAGCAGCAGTAAAGGGACGCTCATGCCGCTTGCCAGGGCGAAGAGTGCACTGCCGCCAAGCACCACATCGCGGGACTGGCTCAGGTACAACAAGGCACCGGCAAGCGGGGCCGCCACACAAGGGCTGACGATCAAAGCCGACACGCCCCCCATGACGAACACACCGAACAGATGCCCGGCCGGAAGTCGTTGCGAAGCTTGCGAGAGCCCACCACTCAATCCGCTGGGCAGGCTGATCTCATAGGCGCCGAACATGGACAGAGAAAACAGCACCAGCGCGCTGGCGAATGCCGCCAGGACCCACGGCTTTTGCAGGGTGGCAGCCAAGCCCTCACCAGCGAGTCCGGCGGCGACACCCAAGGCGGTATAGATCAGCGCCATGCCCAAGGAATAGCTGGTCGCCAGCAGCAGGCCGCGCCCACGCGTGGCCTTGCCACCCTGAGCCTCTCCAACAATGATGGAAGACAGAATCGGCAGCATGGGCAGCACACAGGGCGTGAGCGACAGCAGCAAGCCGGCCACAAAGAAGACGCCGACCACAGTCCAGAATTTCCCAGACTGCAATGCAGCATCCAGGCGGTTCGAATCTGAGCCCGGGGCAGTCGCGGTCTCTGCGGCATTCAGTGCGGGAGCCGAGGCCGTGCTGTTCTGCTGCGCCGCAAGTGGCGCGCCTTCAAGCGCCGGCTTGACTTCGCTGACACCGCCCCCAAAGGCCGACAGGCGTACTTGGAACTCAGAGCTCATGGGCGGATAGCACAAGCCCTTGTCAGCGCAGCCTTGGCCACTGACCATCAACTTGAACGGCCCAGTGGCTTGCTCAACTGCGACCTTGACCACCAAGGCCTCGCGGTAGACCTCGACTTCCTTTTGAAAGGTCTCGTCGAACTTGACCTTGCCTTTGGGGATCGCGAGCTCACCCAACTTGGCGTCTACCGACTCCGTTTTGAACTGCTCTCGGTACATGTAGTACCCGGGCGCAATGTCAAACCGGACCTCGACGCTACGCTCATCGAGCGCCTTCACCGAAAGCTTGAAAGCCTGCTCAGGATCCAGAAAATCGTCCGCGCGCGCCAGCCACGGCTGCAGCAGCAAACTCAGCAAGAGCAGCAAGCCTGCAAGCGGCCGCCAAAGGGAAGATGAAGAGAACAGACGCATCATGGGCAAACGACACCCGGCCCTGCGGCAGCGGGTGTTCCATAGGTCAAAAAATTCGAAGGCAAGGAGCAGCCACGTGATGACTGCCTAAGGCGCGGAACTGTACGCCGAAAGCCCGCCGGTGCGCCCAGACTGCTGCAACTGACCCGACTCAAGGCAGGGCTCCGTTCGCGCAGCGCCCAAAAAAAAGGCCAGCACGTCGGCTGGCCTTCATTTGCAGGCAATCGAAACTGAAAGACTCAGCTCCGGCGCCCTGGCTGCGCTGGATTTACTCAGCAGCTTCGCCAGCAGTCTCGGCTTCGCCGCGGTCCACCAGCTCAACGTAGGCCATGGGAGCGTTGTCGCCCACACGGAAACCCATCTTCAGGATACGGGTGTAGCCGCCCGGACGGGCAGCGAAACGCGGGCCCAACACGTCGAACAACTTGACGACCATGTCGCGGTCACGCAGACGGTCGAAAGCCAGGCGGCGGTTGGCGACGGTCGGGACCTTGGCCAGAGTGATCAGGGGCTCAACAACGCGACGCAGTTCCTTGGCCTTGGGGACGGTGGTCTTGATGGCTTCGTGCTGCAGCAGCGAGTTGCACATATTGCGCAGCATCGCCTTGCGGTGTTCGGAGGTACGGTTCAGCTTACGGAGGCCGTTACGGTGACGCATGGTGCTATTCCTTTCTCGATTAATCCCAGCAGCCGTATCAGGTACTGCCCGGGTGCACCGGGTGGCCGGAAAGGCCACCCTTCTTAAAAACTAATGAATCCAAAAGCGCCAGCCTGGCTGGCAAAACCAGCCCTGCAGGCACAACCCTTGCGGGCAAGACGGATCAGCGCTTGTCCAGACCTTGTGGCGGCCAGTTTTCCAGGCGCGCGCCCAGAGTCAGACCACGCGAAGCCAGCACTTCCTTGATTTCGTTGAGCGACTTGCGACCCAGATTCGGAGTCTTCAGCAGCTCCGTCTCGGTACGCTGGATCAGGTCGCCGATGTAATAGATGTTTTCGGCCTTCAGGCAGTTGGCCGAACGCACCGTCAGTTCCAGCTCGTCCACAGGGCGGAGCAGGATCGGATCGAACGACGAGCTGCGCTGTGCTGGTTGGTCGAAGTCAGGCACTTCGCTGCCTTGCAGCTGAGCGAAGACCGCCAGTTGTTCCACCAGGATCTTGGCCGAAGCGCGGATCGCTTCCTCAGGCGAAATGGCGCCGTTGGTTTCGATTTCCATGACCAGCTTGTCCAGGTCAGTACGCTGCTCCACACGGGCGCTTTCCACCGCATAGCTGACACGGCGCACCGGAGCGAAGGACGCGTCCAGAACGATGCGACCGATCGACTTGGTGGGCTCATCGCCATAACGACGCATGGAACCGGGCACGTAGCCACGGCCCTTTTCAACCTTGATTTGCATGTCCAACTTGCCACCTTGCGACAGGTGGGCAATGACATGCTCAGGGTTCACGATCTCGACGTCGTGCGGGGTCTGGATGTCGGCAGCCGTCACCGGGCCTTCACCTTCCTTGCGCAAGACCAGAGTCACTTCCTCGCGATTGTGCAGACGGAAGACCACGCCCTTCAGGTTGAGCATGATGTGAACGACGTCTTCCTGCACACCGTCGATGGCCGAGTACTCGTGGAGCACCCCAGCGATCGTGACTTCAGTCGGCGCATAACCCACCATCGACGACAACAGCACACGGCGCAGAGCATTGCCCAGAGTGTGGCCATAGCCGCGTTCAAACGGCTCCAGAGTCACCTTGGCGCGATGTCCGCCCAGGGGCTCCACATTGATGGATTTGGGTTTGAGCAGGTTTGTTTGCATGAGGTCTTTCTTTCAATACCCTCGGTTCGTTACACCGATAAGGCTGAGGGACCAGCCGGGCTTTGCGCGTCTGCGCTAAGCCCAGACGAGGAAACGCCGGCCATGCTCACAAGAGCATCGCCGGCAAAAGAAGATCGATTAACGCGAGTACAACTCAACGATCAGCGATTCATTGATCTCAGCGCCGAACTCGTCGCGGTCAGGAGCCTTCTTGAACACGCCTTCCAGCTTGGTGCCGTCCACGGTGACCCAGGCGGGCAGACCGATAGACTCGGCCAGCTTCAGCGAGTCAGCGATGCGGAGCTGCTTCTTGGCCTTCTCACGAACGCCCACGGTGTCACCGGCCTTAACCAGGTAAGACGCGATGTTCACGACTTCACCGTTCACGACGATGCCCTTGTGCGAAACCAACTGACGGGCTTCTGCACGAGTGGAGCCAAAGCCCATGCGATACACGACATTGTCCAGGCGCGATTCCAGCAGCGTCAGCAGGTTGACACCCGTCGAACCCTTGCGGCGCTCGGCTTCTGCGAAGTAACGGCGGAACTGACGCTCCAAGACGCCGTACATGCGCTTGACCTTCTGCTTTTCACGCAACTGCAGACCGAAATCAGAGGTGCGCTGACCGGAAGTGCGGCCATGCTGGCCAGGCTTCGAATCAAACTTTGCCTTGTCGCTGATGGGGCGGCGAGCGCTCTTCAGGAACAGGTCGGTACCTTCACGGCGGGAAAGTTTGGCCTTGGGGCCGAGATAACGTGCCACTTTGAGTGTCCTTGTTCAATCTAACGCCAGCACACCTATCGAAGATGAGCCCAGCGCGAGTCCGGCCAGTGTTTTTATCGGCTCGGACGGTGGTCTTCAACAATCAGCCTGGATCGCGACATACACGATCGTATGGCCACAAACAAGCCCGAAGGCTTCAACACAACCGCCGGCGCGGCACTTACGTGCCCGCCGGCGATGAGTAACCGCAGATTATCGCAGAAAAGCGAGCATCCGTGGAAACTTAGATGCGACGACGCTTTTGCGGGCGGCAGCCGTTGTGCGGCACCGGTGTCACATCAGAGATCGAGTTGATCCGGATGCCCAGAGCACCCAGAGCACGAACCGACGACTCACGACCCGGGCCGGGGCCCTTGATCTTGACGTCCAAGTTCTTGATGCCTTGGTCTTGAGCAGCACGACCAGCCACTTCAGCTGCCACCTGGGCTGCGAAAGGAGTCGATTTGCGCGAACCCTTGAAGCCTTGGCCGCCGCTGGAAGCCCAGGACAGAGCGCCGCCTTGACGGTCGGTGATCGTTATGATCGTGTTATTGAACGACGCGTGAACGTGTGCAATGCCATCGGCAACGTTCTTGCGAACCTTCTTGCGAACGCGTTGCGCAGCCGAGTTATTGGGTGCTTTTGCCATCTTGACCTTCTTTCAATGCTGTGCGCAGATCACTTCTTGCCCGTAGCGGCCGACTTGCGCGGGCCCTTACGAGTGCGAGCGTTCGTGCGAGTACGCTGACCGCGCATCGGCAAACCGCGACGATGACGGAAACCGCGGTAGCAACCGAGATCCATCAAGCGCTTGATGTTGATCGACATTTCGCGACGCAGGTCGCCTTCGATGGTCATGCGGCCCACTTCGTCACGGATCTTTTCCAGATCAGCGTCGGTGAGGTCTTTGACCTTCTTGTCGAAAGGAATACCGCAAGTCGTGCAGATCTTCTGAGCCGTCGTACGGCCAACGCCGTAGATCGAAGTCAGACCAATCTCAGTGTGCTTATGCGGCGGAATGTTGATACCAGCAATACGTGCCATGTGCGTCCTCTAATTCGCTCGTGTCGTGCAGCAATCAGCCTTGACGCTGTTTGTGGCGCGGATCGGTACAGATCACACGCACCACGCCCTTGCGACGGATGATCTTGCAATTGCGGCACATCTGCTTGACGGATGCCGAAACTTTCATGGTCTGCTCCTTGACCTACTCAAATGCGCTCACAGCGCGTAACCGGGGAAAAGAAAAGCTCACTTCGCCCGGAATACGATGCGAGCACGACTCAAATCGTACGGGGTTAGTTCAACGGTGACTTTGTCGCCAGGCAGAATGCGGATGTAATGCATCCGCATCTTGCCGGAGATGTGGCCGAGAACAACATGCCCGTTCTCCAGCTTCACTCGAAACGTGGCATTAGGAAGATTCTCAAGAATCTCGCCTTGCATCTGAATGACGTCGTCTTTCGCCATGCCTTCGTTTCTGTTCTGATGGAAATTGATTAAACGGGGGATCAGCTTTTCAGCTGGCCTTGAAATTTGCCTTCTTCAGCAGCGATTCATACTGCTGGCTCATCACGTAAGACTGCACTTGAGCCCAGAAATCCATGGTGACCACAACAATGATCAACAAGGACGTACCACCAAAATAGAACGGCACGTTGTACTTCAAGGTCAAGAACTCTGGCAGCAAGCACACACCGGTGATGTAGATGGCACCTGCCAGGGTCAAACGAGACAAGATCTTGTCAATATGCTTTGCAGTCTGGTCACCCGGGCGGATACCCGGGATGAACGCTCCGCTCTTCTTCAGGTTGTCTGCAGTCTCACGGCTGTTGAACACCAGCGCCGTGTAGAAGAAGCAGAAGAACACGATAGCAGCGGCGTAGAGCAGCACATAAATCGGCTGTCCCGGCGCCACCATGCCAGCAAGGTCCTTCAACCAGCGCAGGCCGTCACCCGTAGCGAACCAACTCACGATCGTGGTCGGCAGCAAGATGATGGACGACGCGAAGATCGGCGGGATCACGCCCGACATGTTCAGCTTGAGCGGCAGGTGCGAAGACTGACCACCGTAGACCTTGTTCCCCACCTGGCGCTTGGCGTAATTCACCAAGATCTTGCGCTGACCGCGCTCGACGAACACCACCAAATAGGTCACGGCAACGATGACAGCCGAAAGGAACAGGAAGGACACTGGACCCATAGCCCCAGTACGCACCAATTCCAACAGACCGCCAATAGCGCCTGGCAATCCAGCAGCAATGCCGCCGAAGATCAGGATCGAAATCCCATTGCCCAAGCCACGCTCAGTGATCTGCTCACCCAACCACATCAGGAACATCGTTCCGGCCACCAAGCTGGACACCGCCGTCAAGCGGAAGCCAAAACCCGGATTGACCACCAAGCCGGCGGAACTCTCAAGCGCCAGAGCAATGCTCAGCGACTGAAACAACGCCAGACCCAAGGTCCCGTAACGTGTGTACTGCGTGATCTTGCGACGGCCTGCTTCGCCTTCCTTCTTCAGCGCTTCCAAGGACGGCACAACATAACCCATCAACTGGATCACGATCGACGCCGAGATGTAGGGCGTAATGCCCAGCGCAAAGACGGTGAAGCGCGACAAGGCGCCGCCCGAGAACATATTGAACAGGCTCAGGATGCCACCCTCCTGACCCTTGAAGAACTGCTGCAGCTGAGCCGGATCGATACCAGGCACCGGGATATGCCCCCCGATGCGATACACGACCAGAGCCAGCAACAGAAACACAAGACGACGACGCAAGTCGCCGAACTTGCCGCTCTTGGCCAGTTGGTTTGCGTTGGTAGCCACTGTGCCTCGTTCCTAAAGCTTTAAGCGACCGAACCGCCGGCTGCCTCGATGGCCGCCTTGGCACCAACCGTCGCACCCACGCCCTTGAGCGTGACCTTGCGGCTGATCGAACCGGACAGGATGACCTTGGCGTTCTTGGTCAGCTCGGGCACCAGGCCCACAGCCTTCAGCGTCATCAGATCGATCTCATCGGCAACGAGGGCCTGCAGATCGTCCAGGTTCACTTCGGCATTGAACTTCAAAGCAGCCGACTTGAAACCACGCTTGGGCAGGCGACGTTGCAAAGGCATTTGACCGCCTTCGAAACCCACCTTGTGGTAGCCGCCAGCGCGCGACTTTTGACCCTTGTGGCCACGACCTGCGGTCTTGCCCAGACCAGAGCCGATGCCACGGCCCACGCGGCGCTTGGCGTGCTTGGCGCCAGCTGCGGGCTGAATGGTATTGAGTTGCATGTGTTGTCCTCTGTTCGTGAAGATGCTTACAGCACCTGCACGAGGTAGGCGATCTTGTTGATCATGCCGCGCACGGCCGGCGTGTCTTCCAACACGCTGGTGCTGTTCAGCTTGCGCAGGCCCAGACCCACCACGGTGGCACGGTGCGAAGCACGTGTACCGATGGGGCTGCGAACCAACTTGACGGTTACGGTTTTCTTTTCAGACATGTGTCTACTCCAATGCTGGCGAATCAGCCGAGAATTTCTTCGACCGACTTGCCGCGCTTGGCGGCGACTTCCGCAGCCGTCGTGGAGCGCTTCAGCGCGTCCAGAGTGGCGCGAACCATGTTGTACGGGTTGGTCGAACCGTGGCTCTTGGTCACGATGTCGGTCACGCCCATCACTTCGAAGACCGCGCGCATCGGGCCGCCAGCGATCACGCCGGTACCAGCTTGTGCGGGGATCATCATGACGCTGGCTGCACCGTGACCGCCCACCACATTGTGGTGAATGGTGCCGTTGCGCAGGTCAACCTTGACCATATTGCGACGAGCCGATTCCATGGCCTTTTGCACAGCGACGGGAACTTCCTTCGCCTTGCCCTTGCCCATGCCGATGCGGCCATTGCCGTCGCCGACCACCGTCAACGCGGCGAAGCTCAGAGTACGACCACCCTTCACCACCTTGGTGACGCGGTTGATCGCGATCATCTTTTCCTTCAGGCCGTCGTCATTGCCTTCGGTCTGCACGCGGGGTTGAAACTTTGCCATTTCGAAATCCTTTTTGCGTCAGAACTGCAGGCCGGCTTCGCGGGCTGCTTCGGCCAGAGCCTTGACACGACCGTGATAGGCGAAACCTGCGCGGTCGAAAGCAACCTTCTCGATGCCAGCAGCCTTCGCCTTTTCGGCGATACGCTTGCCGATCAAGGTGGCTGCGGCCACATTGCCACCCTTGCCTGCGCCGCCCAGTTGCTCGCGGACAGCCTTTTCGGCGGTCGAAGCACTGGCCAACACACGGGTGCCATCGTCGGAGATGACGCTTGCGTAGATGTGCAGATTGGAGCGGAAGACCGTCAGGCGCACGACGCGCTGCACCGCGATGCGGGCACGAGTCTGACGCGAGCGACGGATGCGCTGTTCTTTTTTGGTCAACATGGCGCTGCTCCTTACTTCTTCTTGGTCTCTTTGAGAGAGACCTTCTCGTCGGAATAGCGGATGCCCTTGCCCTTATAGGGCTCTGGCGGACGGAAGGCGCGCACTTCTGCGGCCAGTTGTCCGACCACTTGGCGATCCGCGCCCTTGATCAGAATTTCGGTCTGGGTCGGGCACTCAACCTTGATGCCAGCCGGCATGTCCTTCACCACAGGGTGAGAGAAACCGATTTGCAGGTTCAGCTTTTGACCTTGAGCCTGGGCACGGAAGCCCACGCCAACCAGGTTCAGCTTCTTCTCGAAACCCTTGCTCACGCCGTTGACCATATTGGCCACCAATGCGCGAACGGTGCCGCTCATCGCGCCAGCGGCGGTCGAGTCGTCACGGGGAACGAAAGACAGCTGGCCGCCTTCATTCTTGATGGTCACGAGGCCGTTCAGGGGACGCACCAGCGTGCCCAGAGCGCCCTTGACGCTGACTTGATCAGCGCTCACGGTCACATCCACTCCCTGGGGAATGGCGACCGGCATTTTTCCAACGCGGGACATTGTGTAAATCTCCTTGCGCTTAGGCGACGTAGCAGAGCACTTCGCCGCCGATGCCGGCTTGACGTGCTTTGCGGTCCGTCATCACACCTTGCGGGGTGGTGACAATCGCCACACCCAGGCCATTCATGACCTGAGGAATATCGTGGCGGCCCTTGTAGATGCGCAGGCCGGGGCGGCTCACGCGCTCGATGCGCTCGATCACCGGACGACCGGCGTAATACTTCAGCGCAATCTCCAGCTCCGGGCGAGCGGCTTCACCGCGCACTGCGAAACTGTCGATATAACCCTCGTCCTTCAGGACTTTGGCGATCGCGATCTTCAACTTGGAAGAAGGCATCACGACGCTGGGCTTCTCAACGCTTTGGGCGTTGCGAATGCGGGTCAGCATATCGGCGATAGGATCACTCATGCTCATTTGCGAAATCTCCTAATCGTGCCGATTACCAGCTGGCCTTGACGACACCGGGGATGTCGCCTTTGAAGGCCAGCTCACGAATCTTGTTACGGCCCAGGCCGAACTTGCGGAAAGTGCCGCGGGGACGGCCAGTCAACGCGCAGCGATTACGCTGACGGGTCGGGTAGGCATTGCGAGGCAGCTTCTGCAGCTCCAGGCGAGCGATGTAGCGCTCTTCGTCCGACTTCTTCGCGTCGTTGATGATCGCCTTCAGTTCCGCGTATTTCTTCGCGTACTTGGCCACCAACGCGTCGCGCTTCAGTTCACGTTGAATAAGTGAAGTTTTAGCCACGAGTCACCTCAGTTCTTGAACGGAAACTTGAACGCAGCCAGGAGAGCCTTGGCTTCGTCGTCCGTCTTGGCGGTAGTGGTGATGCTGATGTTCAGACCACGCAGCGCATCCACCTTGTCATAGTCGATCTCAGGGAAGATGATCTGTTCTTTGACGCCGATGTTGTAGTTGCCACGTCCGTCGAACGAGCGACCCGAGATACCACGGAAGTCACGAACGCGCGGCAGCGCGATCGTCACAAAGCGATCCAGGAATTCATACATCTGGACGCCGCGCAGTGTAACCATGCAGCCGATAGGCACGGAGTCACGAATCTTGAAGCCGGCAATCGCCTTCTTCGACTTCGTCACCACGGGCTTCTGGCCGGCGATCTTGGTCAGGTCACCCACAGCGTGGTCCATGACCTTCTTGTCGGCAACAGCCTCGCTCACACCCATATTCAGTGTGATCTTGGTGATGCGCGGCACTTCCATGACCGACTTGTAACCAAACTTCGTCGAGAGGTCGGGCACAACTTTTTCGCGATAAAACGCTTGCAAACGAGCCATGTCGAACCCCTTAAGCCTTGATCTCTTCGCCGGTCGACTTGTAAACGCGCACCTTCTTGCCATCGGCGGTGAGCTTGATGCCCACGCGATCGGCCTTGCCGGATGCAGCGTTAAAAATCGCCACGTTGGATTGATGGATAGGCATCGTCTTGTCCACCACACCACCGGTGGTACCCTTCATCGGGTTGGGCTTGACGTGCTTTTTGACGACATTGATGCCGTCGACGACGATGTGATCAGCATCCACGCGTTGCGAAACCGCGCCGCGCTTACCTTTGTCACGGCCGGTCAGAACGATGACCTCGTCGCCTGTGCGAATCTTGTTCATGGCAATACCTTTGTCTGTGGCTGAGCTCAGAGAACCTCAGGCGCCAGCGACACGATCTTCATGAAACGCTCCGTACGCAGTTCACGCGTAACGGGGCCGAAGATGCGAGTGCCGATCGGCTCGAGCTTGGCGTTCAGCAGCACGGCGGCATTGCCGTCGAACTTGACCAAAGAGCCATCTTGACGACGAACGCCCTTGGCGGTGCGAACCACCACAGCGCTGTAAACCTCGCCCTTTTTCACTCGGGCACGAGGCGCAGCTTCTTTGATGCTGACCTTGATGATGTCACCAATCCCGGCATAACGACGCTTGGAACCACCAAGCACCTTGATGCACATGACGGATTTAGCGCCAGTGTTGTCCGCGACATCAAGTCGCGATTGCATTTGAATCATGTCTATCCCCAACTTTTCCCAAATCACCCCATGCTTGATGCACAAAGCTCATCGGTCAGTCTTGGGCCCGTTGACCAAACGCGATTCTCAGCACTCCTGTGTGAGTCTCGCGCCCAGCAGTTGAGGGCGGATCCGAGGCCATAACGCATCACAAGATGCGCCTTGCGTTCGGCGAAGCTTTAGATTGTGCACCAGAAGCCCTGGTGTCGTCAAGCGCGATTTGCAAAACAATTAAGTGCTCAGCCTCTCACGAGGCCTGTGCCATGCAAGCGCCCGACGATGCGCAGCGCCGAACGGCGCCGCGCGAACTCAAGCTTGCTGAGCCTGGCTCAGCATGGTCGATGCGTCGCTGACTTCGAACTTGCCAGGAGCTTCAATATTGAGCGCTTTGACAACGCCATCGACGACCAGCATGGAGTAGCGCTGCGAACGCAGACCGAGCCCACCCGCCGTCAGGTCCAGAGTCAGCCCGGTTGCTTTGGTGAACTCAGCGCTACCGTCAGCCATCATGCGCACGCTGCCTGCAGTCTTTTGCTCGCGGCCCCAAGCTCCCATGACGAATGCGTCGTTGACGGACAGGCACCAGATCTCATCAACACCGGCAGCGCGCAGAGCTGCAGCCTGCTGCACATAGCCTGGCACATGCTGGGCGGAACAAGTCGGCGTGAAGGCACCTGGCAAAGCAAAGATGACAATCTTCTTGCCGGCCACCAGGGCGTCAACGGCGAACTTATTCGGACCGAGGGAGCAACCCTCACCTTCGACTTCAATGAATTCTTGCAAGGTCGCAGCGGGCAGGCGATCGCCAATCTTCAGCATGGAGTTGTCCTTTTAGTTGGGTAGCGGAATTGGAGGCAACGAACTCATCGCGCACAGAGTGCCCATGCGACGAGAGAAAGCACCTTCGAAAATGAAAAATGACCGGGCGCCAGTATTCCAGCGTTCCGGTCATTCTTGTCGATCAGGGCACTAAGACCCCGCGAAAGACATGTCTAGCAGCGATCAGACCACTTGTGCCTTCTCGACCAAGCGGGTCACGACCCAGCTCTTGGTCTTAGACAGCGGGCGGCCTTCAGCGATCTCGACAACGTCACCCATCTTGTACTCGCCATTTTCATCATGGGCGTGGTACTTGCGGGAACGGGCCACGATCTTGCCGTAGAGCTCGTGCTTGGCGCGACGCTCGACCAGGACCGTGACGGTCTTGGAGCGCTTGTCGCTGACCACGCGACCCACCAGGGTGCGCGTGTTCTTCTCTTGAGCTTGCGTCATTTCGCGGCTCCCTTCTTCTTCTCGGCCAAAACAGTCTTGACACGAGCGATGTCGCGGCGCGTGTTGCCCAGCACGGTGTGGTTGGTCAACTGTTGGGTCGCCTTTTGCATGCGGAGGCCGAAATGGGCCTTCAGCAGATCGGTCACTTCCTTTTCCAAGGCAGCGACGTCTTTGCCACGCAGTTCAGATGCTTTCATGGTGTCTTTCCTCTTCAGGTGCCGACCTGGCGCGTCACGAAAGTGCAGCTCAGGGGCAGCTTCGCAGCTGCCAGAGTGAACGCTTCGCGAGCCAGGGCTTCCGGCACACCGTTGACTTCATAGAGCACCTTGCCAGGCTGAATTTCAGCGACGTAGTACTCCGGGTTGCCCTTGCCGTTACCCATCCGGACTTCAGCAGGCTTCTGGGAGATCGGCTTGTCGGGGAAGATGCGGATGAAGATGCGACCACCGCGCTTGATATGGCGCGAGATTGCACGACGTGCAGCTTCGATTTGACGAGCCGTCAGGCGACCGCGTTCGGTGGCCTTCAGACCGAAGTCACCGAATGAAACGGCAGCACCACGGGTGGCAACACCAGTGTTACGACCCTTTTGCTCCTTGCGGTATTTGCGACGAGCTGGTTGCAGCATATTTATTCTCCTTTGGCCTCGCCGCCAGCGGGTGCGACCTTGCGGACGACACGCTTGGCAGCGGGCTGGGCTGCGTCACCGGTGGCAGCCGGCTTGTCGCCGCCTTCACCACGCGGACCACGGTCACCACCCGGACGGCCACGGCCAGCGGGGGCGCCAGGACGGGCGTTGCGACGCGGGCGACGATCGTCTTCACCGGCTTCGCTCTTGATCACCGGCGCATCGCCGTTGGCCAGGCGGTCACCGCGGTAGACCCACACCTTCACGCCGATGATGCCGTACGTCGTGCTGGCTTCGGAGAAGCCGTAGTCGATGTCAGCCTTCAGGGTGTGAAGAGGCACGCGGCCTTCACGGTACCACTCGCAACGAGCGATTTCGATGCCGTTCAGACGGCCCGACGACATGATCTTGATGCCTTGGGCACCCAGACGCATCGCGTTCTGCATCGCACGCTTCATAGCGCGGCGGAACATGATGCGCTTTTCCAGCTGCTGGGTGATCGAGTCGGCGATCAGTTGAGCATCGATTTCAGGCTTGCGCACTTCTTCGATGTTCACAGCCACCGGCACGCCCAGACGCTTGGTCAGCTCGGCCTTCAGGCTTTCGATGTCCTCGCCCTTCTTGCCGATCACCACACCCGGACGTGCCGAGTAAATGGTGATGCGGGCGTTCTTGGCGGGGCGCTCAATCAGAACGCGCGACACGGCGGCGTTCTTCAGGCGAGCCTTCAGGAACTCCCGGACTTGCAGGTCTTCAGCCAGCATGGTCGCGAAGTTCTGGTTGTTCGCGTACCAACGCGAAGCCCAGTTACGCGTGACCGGCAGACGAAAACCGGTCGGATGAATTTTCTGTCCCATAGTCTTCCTTCAGCCTTCAGTTGCCGACCGACACGAAGATGTGGCAGGTGGGCTTGCTGATGCGATTGCCACGGCCTTTGGCGCGGGCAGAGAAACGCTTCAGCGTGGCACCTTGCTCCACATAGATCGTGGTGACCTTGAGCTCATCAATGTCTGCGCCGTCGTTGTGTTCGGCGTTGGCGATGGCGCTTTCGAGCGCCTTCTTGATGATCAGGGCCGCCTTCTTCTGGGTGAATTCCAGGATGTTGAGCGCATGGTCCACCTTCTTGCCGCGGATCAGGTCCGCCACCAGGCGGCCCTTGTCACACGAGAGGCGAACGCCGCGAACGATTGCTTTGGTTTCCATCGTTGGCATCCTTACTTCTTCCCGGCCTTCTTGTCGGCCGGATGGCCTTTGAAGGTGCGGGTCAGTGCGAATTCACCCAGCTTGTGGCCGACCATCTGGTCCGACACATAAACGGGAACGTGTTGCTTGCCGTTGTGCACAGCGATCGTCAGACCGATGAACTCGGGCAGGATCGTCGAGCGACGCGACCAGGTCTTGATAGGCTTCTTGTCCTTGGCAGCAACCGCCTTCTCGACCTTAGCCAAGAGGTGGTGGTCAATGAACGGGCCCTTCTTCAGTGAACGAGTCATGGCCTACCCTTTACTTCTTGCGACGCGAAACGATGAACGTCTGCGTGCGCTTGTTGTTACGAGTGCGGAAGCCCTTCGTGAGGGTGTTCCACGGCGACACAGGCGCCTGGCCTTCACCGGTACGACCTTCACCACCACCGTGCGGGTGATCCACCGGGTTCATGGCGGTACCACGAACGGTCGGTCGGATGCCCTTCCAGCGGATCGCGCCGGCCTTGCCGTACTGGCGCAGCTGATGCTCTTCGTTGGACACTTCGCCAATCGTGGCGCGGCAGTCGATGTGGATGCGACGAACTTCACCCGAGCGCAGACGCAGCTGGGCGTAGACGCCTTCGCGAGCCATCAGCACCACGGACACGCCAGCCGAACGAGCGATTTGCGCGCCCTTACCCGGCAGCATTTCGACGCAATGGATGGTGGAACCCACGGGGATGTTGCGGATAGGCAGCGTGTTACCGGCCTTGATCGGGGCTTCCGCGCCGCTCAAGATTGTGGAACCCACTTCCAGACCACGCGGAGCGATGATGTAACGACGCTCGCCGTCGGCATAGCACACCAGAGCGATGTGGGCCGTACGGTTCGGGTCGTACTCAATGCGCTCAACCTTGGCGGGAATGCCGTCCTTGTTGCGCTTGAAGTCGACCACACGGTAGTGGTGCTTGTGACCACCGCCCTTGTGGCGAATCGTGATGTGACCGTTGTTGTTACGGCCAGCATTTTGCTTTTGCGGTTCCAGCAGCGAAGCTTCCGGAGCGCCCTTGTGCAGGTGCGAATGCACCACCTTCACGACGGCACGGCGGCCGGGCGAGGTTGGCTTGACTTTAACGACGGCCATTACGCAGCCTCCCCGGAGAAGTTGAGCTCTTGGCCCGCCTTCAGCGAAACATAAGCCTTCTTGACGTGGTCACGACGGCCGATCGAACGACCGAACTTCTTGACCTTGCCCTTGACGTTGACAACGTTCACGGCCTCAACCTCGACCTTGAACATCAGTTCAACAGCGGCCTTGATTTCCGGCTTGGTGGCGTCGCGCAGCACCTTGAACAACACTTGGTTGTGCTTTTCAGCAACCGCCGTGGCCTTTTCGGACACGATGGGAGCGAGCAGCACTGAGGCCAGACGGCCTTCAGAATACTTAGGGGCGCTCATGCCAGCATCTCCTGGAGTTGCTCCATAGCGGCCTTGGTCACCAGCACCTTCTTGTAGAAGACCAGCGACAGCGGATCCGCGTAGCGCGGCTCGCACACCAGCACATTGGCCAGGTTGCGCGAAGCGAGCAGCAGGTTGTCGTCCATCTGATCAGCGATCAGCATCACCGATTCCAGGCCCATGGCCTTGAACTTGGCGGCCAACAGCTTGGTCTTGGGAGCTTCCAGCGTGATCGAATCGATCACGGCCAGACGACCTTCACGAGCCAGCTGCGACAAGATGGCGGCCATACCGGCGCGATACATCTTCTTGTTCAGCTTGTGGGTGAAGTTTTCGTCGGGCATGTTCGGGAAAATCCGACCACCCCCGCGCCACAGCGGCGAAGAGGTCATACCAGCACGTGCGCGACCAGTTCCCTTTTGACGGAACGGCTTCTTGGTCGAGTGCTTGACTTGTTCGCGGTCCTTCTGGGCGCGAGTGCCTTGGCGGGCATTGGCCTGGAAGGCCACGACCACCTGGTGCACCAGGGCTTCGTTGTAATCGCGAGCAAACAGCGTATCAGGAGCGTCCACCTTGGCGGTGGCCTGACCTTGCTCATTCAGGAGCTCGAGCTGCATCAGATGGCTCCCTTCTTGAGCTTGACCTTGACGGCGGGGCGAACGACAACGTGGCCATTCTTCGAACCCGGCACAGCACCGCGGACCAGCAGCAGTTGACGAGCTTCGTCAACGCGCACGATGTCCAGGTTCTGCACGCTCACCGTCACGTCACCCAGGTGACCCGACATCTTCTTGCCCGGGAACACGCGACCCGGATCCTGCGCCATCGAGATGGAGCCAGGAACATTGTGCGAGCGGCTGTTACCGTGCGAGGCACGCTGCGAGCTGAAGTTGTGGCGCTTGATGGTGCCCTCAAAGCCCTTACCGATGGATGTGCCTTGCACGTCCACCAGTTGACCCGCTGCGAACAGCGAGACCGGCACTTGCGCGCCCGGCTTATATTCGGCAGCCACTTCGGCGGCAACACGGAATTCGCTCATGACACGACCGGCTTCAACACCTGCCTTGGCAAGGTGGCCGGCTTCCGGCTTGGTAACGCGCGATGCTTTGCGCTCACCGAACACCACTTGAATGGCGGTGTAGCCGTCGGTCTCTACGGTCTTGATCTGGGACACGCGGTTGTTGGACACATCCAGCACCGTCACAGGAACGGCATCGCCGTCGTCCGTGAAGATGCGCATCATGCCCACCTTGCGGCCCAGCAATCCGAGACGATTGCTTAGACTCATGGTTTTTCTCCAGCCCCACAGGTTGACCCTGGAAGCCATTTACATACACCCGACATCGATTGGCCGGGCTGACCAGTGCACCGTACGCACAAAACACCTTGATGAAGTCTTGCCGGACACGATGCGCCAAATTCCGCGCCGGAAAATTCCACCGCGGAAAAGCTGGCGAGTATAGCGTGAACCCTGAGGAATGCGCAAGGCCCGCTGGACTCACCATAGAAAAAGGGCGATCCTTTCGAATCGCCCTCTTCTTAAATCAGCTCAAGTGCCTGGCGCCGCCTCACGGCAACTCTGGCACTCAAATGATCACTGCAGCTTGATTTCAACGTCGACGCCGGCAGGCAGGTCGAGCTTCATCAGTGCATCAACAGTCTTGTCCGTCGGGTCCACGATGTCCATCAGACGTTGGTGGGTACGGATTTCGAACTGGTCGCGCGAAGACTTGTTGACGTGCGGCGAACGCAGGATGTCGAAACGCTCGAAGCGTGTCGGCAGGGGCACGGGGCCCTTGACGATCGCGCCGGTGCGCTTGGCGGTTTCCACGATCTCGGCAGCCGATTGGTCGATCAGCTTGTAGTCAAACGCCTTCAGGCGGATGCGGATCTTTTGCTTTTGCATGACGATTCCTTCAAAGAGCGTGCGGACTCAATCACTTGAGTACCGCGAAGTAGGTGAAGCCCGCTGGGCTGCCGAAAGCAGCCGAACGGACTGGTCACGCAAAAGTGTTAGGCCAGGATGGTGGCAACCACACCCGAACCCACGGTACGGCCACC
>NZ_JAJIRR010000018.1:0-88780 GCF_025717595.1 Kinneretia sp. DJ1R-11 | reverse complement strand
GCTTCGATCGCGGCATTGAGGGCCAGCAAATTGGTCTGGTACGCGATGTCGTCGACGATGGAAATCTTGGTGGCGATCTGCTTCATCGCATCCACCGTCATGCTGACGGCCTGACCGCCCTCCATGGCCTCGGCCGCGGCCTTGGTGGCCATGCTGTCGGTGACATGGGCGCTGTCGGCGTTCTGCTTGACCGAGGCCGCCATCTCCTGCAGTGAGGCCGTGGTTTCTTCGACATTGGCGGCTTGCTGCGAGGCCGAGTGGGAGAGCGACTGCGAGGTCTGCGAGACCTGGTCCGAGGCGCTGGACAGCTGCTCTGCGGCAGCCCGCACCTCGACGATGGTCTCCGCCACGGTGGCGATCAAGCTGTTGAATTTCTCGCCGATCTGGCGGAAGAAGCCTTGCTTGCCGTCCAGTGGAATGCGCTGGCTGAGGTCGCCCGCATTGGCGGCGCTGGCCAGGGCATCGAACTCACGCTCGGCCGCTAGCTGTTCGCTGCGGTCGATCCACTGGCCCACGCTGCCGACTATGTTGCCGCTGGCGTCACGGATGGGCGAGGTGGTGACGGCGTAATGGCGCCCGCCCAGAACCAGCTCGTCCTGGACCGTGGAATTGAGCTTGCTCAGCTGGGCCAGCGCCACCTGCGAGTCGCGGTAGAACATGCCGGCGGAGCCGCCGACGATGCGGCGAGCATCGAAGTTCGGCAGCTCGGCACGGATGGCGCTCTCGTCGCGCAAGGCCAGCTGGCTCAGTGCCTGGTTGATGTAGACGATGGTGCCGTCGGCGCTGGCGATTCGCACCGGCATGGCTGCCACATCCAAGGCCTCCTTGATGCGCGCGTTTTCTGCGGCCAGAGCCAGCTCGGCTTCGCGGGCTGCGAGTTCGGCGGTGCGGTCCTGCCATTCGACCACCGTACCCAAGCGTGTGCCTTGCGCATCGACGATGGGGTTGGCGATCAGGCGAAAAGTCAGGCCGGCCACCTTGATCTCGGTTTTGTACTCCGACTTGAGGCCGCCCAGCAGATTGCGTTGGTGGCTCGGGTTCTTGTGGAATTTGTCAAAGTTTTGCCCGACCAGCTCTTTCACATTGAGTTGCGGAAGTTCACGGCGCAGGGCGGCCTCATTGCCCTGCATCATCGCCATGACCGAGGCATTGGTGTAGATGATCTGACCGTCTGGGTCGGCCACCATGACGTTGGTGGAGCAGCGATCCAAGGCCTGGCGCACGCGGGCGTTTTCGGCCGCAACGCGGCTGTCGCGCTCATTGCGTTCGCGCAGCTGGGTCTGCATATGCTCCAGGGCTTGCAAGAGGCGCGCGGTCTCGTCTTCGCCCTCGCTGCGGAATTGGTTGTTCAGCTCGCCCTGGCCGATCGCCTCGGCCACCTTGCTGGCGATGGCCAGCGGCCGTGTGACACCGCGGGTCAACCACCAGGCTGTGGCAGCGCCGAGGACCAGGGCCAAGGTCGTCAATGCCATCATCAGTTTCTGCATCTGTGCGAAGTCCTGGGTGCCTTCCTCCGCGTCTGCCTGGGCGTCTGCGATTTGCAGCTTCAGCCCTTGGTCAATCGCTGCCTGTAAAGCCTTGGCCACAGGGCTGGCCTTGCTCAGCAGCAGCTCGGCAGCCTCGCTGTCCTTGTTCTGACGTGCCAGCTCGAAGACTTGATCATCGAGCGAACGAACCTGCGCACTCAGGGTCTGCACTTGCTTGAGGACGGCCAGATCCTCCTCACGTGTCGAGTTCTTGAGGAGTTGGTCCAGGGCCTTGTCGAACTCACCGCGCGATTCAATGATCTTCAGCCGCTCCGCCTCGATGGCATCGGCACTGCTGCGCAGGATGGCGCTGCGGATCACTCGCTGTTCGACGTGGGTGTGCTCGGATACATCATTGAGCTGCACGATGCGGGTGAAGTTCTCATCCACCAAATGCTGCAGCATGTGGTGCAGATGGTTCAAGTCGCGCCAAGACAGGCCCACCAGCAATGCCAGCAAGCTCAGTACCAGCGCAAAGCCCAGGCCCAGGCGTTGCCCCACTTTCATGTCCTTGATTGACATCGTTGTGCTCCAAGAAAAAACGAAGGATGCCGAGCGTCAGCTCCGTCGACCGCGCCCACCTGCGGGTGCTGCGGCTGCCGGTTCGAGTTTGAAGAAAGCCATCTGCTCCTGCAGCTGGCTGGCCTGTGCCGAGAGCTCCTCGGCCGTGGCCGACAGCTCCTCGGAGGCCGAGGCGGTCTGTTGGGTGATGTTGGACAGCTGATGCATCGCACTGGTGATCTGGCTCACGCCCTGGGACTGTTCGCCCGAGGCCGTGGCGATCTCATAAACCAGCTCCGAGGTGCGGCGGATCGAGGGCAGCATGCCGCTGAGCAAATGCCCCGCTTTCTCAGCCAGGTCGACGCTGGAGCCGGCCAGTTTGGAGATGTCCTGGGCCGCAGCCTGGCTGCGCTCGGCCAGCTTGCGCACCTCGGCCGCCACCACAGCAAAGCCCTTGCCATGCTCGCCGGCGCGCGCGGCTTCGATGGCGGCATTGAGGGCCAGCAGATTGGTCTGGTAGGCGATGTCGTCGATGATGGAAATCTTGGTGGCGATCTGCTTCATGGCCTCGGCTGTGGAGCTCACCGCCTGGCCGCCCTCGATCGCTTCGTTGGCCGCCTTGGTGGCGATGCCATCGGTCAGCGTGGCGCTGTCCGCGTTCTGCTTGACCGAGCTGGCCATCTCCTGCAGAGAGGCGGTGGTCTGCTCGACGCTGGCGGCCTGTTGCGAGGCCGAGTGCGAGAGCGACTGCGACGTCTGCGAGACCTGGTCCGAGGCACTGCCCAGCTGATCGGCCGCCGCCCGCACATCGACGATGGTCTGGCTGATGGTGTTGATCAGGGCGTTGAACTTCTCGCCGATCTGGCGGAAGAAACCTTGCTTGCCATCCAGGGCGATGCGTTGGCTGAGATCGCCGGCGGCGGCGGCGCTGGCCAGGTTGTCGAACTCGCGTTCGGCTGCCATTTGATCGGTGCGGTCCTGCCATTGGCCGACCGTGCCCAGCTGCGCTCCTGAAGCGTCACGAATTGGCGAAGTGGTGACGTCGTAGTTGCGGCCGCCCAGCACCATGGACGTGCGGGCCGTCTGTTGAAGCTGGCGCAGGCGTTCAACGGCGTCCTGCGGATCGCGGTAGAACATGCCGATCGAGCCGCCGATCACCCGGCTGACATCGAAGTTGGGTAGCTCTTTGCGGAAGGCCGCTTCGTCGCGGCGCAGGATGTTCATCAAGGCCTCGTTGGCGTAGACGACCGTGCCCTGGTCGTCGGAAATGCGCACTGGCATATCGGCCACGTCCAGCGCCTGCTTGATGCGAGCGTTGGCGGCTGCGAGCTTTTGCTCGGTCTCGCGTGCCGCCAGTTCGGCCGTCAGGTCCTGCCACTCGACCACGGTGCCCAGGCGCTGGCCCCGCTCGTCGGTGATGGGGTTGGCGATCAGCGAGAAGGTCAGGCCGGCCAGTTGAATGCGTGCGCGGTGTTCGCCGCGCAGGCCGGCGAGCAGATGGCGCTGGTGTGCCGGATTGCGGTGGAAGACATCGAAGTTCTGGCCGATCAAGCGGGCGACATCCAGGCTCGGCAATTCGCGCCGCAGGGTGGATTCGTTCCTCTGCATCATCTGCAGGACAGAAGGGTTGGCGTAGACGATGATGCCCTCCGCGTCGGCCACCATCACATTGGTGGAGCATCGGTCCAGCGCCTGTTTGACCCGTCCAGTTTCCGCCGCCACCCGTGCATCTCGATCGAGGCGTTCGCGCAGATTGCCCTGCATTGCACGCAAGCTCTTGAGCAACTGGCCCGCTTCGTCGCGGGCTCGGTCCTCGGTGTCGAAGTCCAGGTCGCCCTGAGCCACGGCATCGGCCGCGGCCAGGGCCCGCCCGACCGGCTCGGTGACTGATCGGACGATGGCATAGCCCAAGGCCTGGCTGAGCAAGATCAGTCCGACCAGCGCGCCGAAGATCAGATTGCGTTGTTGCCGCTGGCTGTCGGCGCGTTCGTGCAGCATGGCCTCAAGCACGCCGGCCGTGGTGTTGACCAGGGCGAACTGGGCATCCACCGCGATGCTGCCTTCGGCGAACAAGTCCTGCGGGGATTTGCTGGGCTTGGCGTTGCTGCGCAGCTCTTGTTGCAAGCTGCTGACAAAGGTCTCGGCTGCCTGGTCGGCCGCGTCAAAGGGCTTGCGCAGGCTGTCTGCCAGTTGAGGTGCCGCGGCCACGGCCTTGTCGACCTGGCGCTTGCTGCGCTCGCGCCAGAAGCTGATTTCGCGGGTGATCTGCCCCAGCGCCTGGCGCTCGCTGTCGCTGACCTCGCGTCCGGCCGCCAGATTGGCCACCAGGGCGGCACCCTTGCCGCGCCCCTGGGCGACCGACTCGGCCAGGCGGGGCATGTACTCGGCCAGCGCCGTGATCAGGAAATAGCTCTCTTCGACCGGGTCCAAGGACAAGCCGGAAGCATCGGCAATGCCCTCGATCAGCAGCATCAGTTCGTCGACCAGGCTGGTGTGGCCGGCGAAGCTGGCACCAGCGTCGACGCTCCTGCTTTTGACTTTGTCCAGCAAGACCTGACTGCCGCTGCCGATGTGCTTGATCTTGTCGCGAACGGCTTGGTAGTGCGCGCCTTCGGGCACGGCTGTCTGCAGCGCCGCCAGGCTGTCTTTGAGCTTCTGCTCGGTGGCCTGGCGTGAGGCCAGGGCACTCTCGTCACCGTTGAGCATGCGCAGGGCGAGACCGCGGTGCGTCTGTAAATGCTTCAGAACCACCACGGCTGCCTTCAGTGGGTCGAGCCCCAGGTCTTCGTTGATGGCGGTTTCGACCTGGGCCATGCGGTCGCGCAGCACCATGGTGGACGGAATCCCGCAAGCCAGCAGGCCGAGCAGGCCTACCAGGACGAAGCGTTGCCACAGCATCAGGCGGCGAAGTAGGTTTTGCATGGGGAGACTGCTTTCAGGCGGGGATGGGCGTGCAGGGGTTTCAGTTCTGCCGGGACGCAGCCCGCTGGGCGCGCTGTTCGGGGCTGAGTTGGCCTTGCTCGCGCTCGCGCTGGCCGCTGCGGATGGCGGCTGCGGTGAGCCCGGGCACATCCAGCAGCAGGGCGACTTCGCCCGAGCCCAGGATGGTGGAGCCGGCCAGCGCTTTCAGGTGCTGGAAGATGCCCGAGAGCGGCTTGATCACGGTCTGGTGCTCACCCATCAGGCGATCGACGATCAGGCCCAGGCGGGTCTGGCCATCTCGCACCACGACGACGCTGCGGCGCCGCCTATCAAGGGCATGGCCCGTTGAGGCGCCGGCGGGCTCGCTGTCCTGCTGGATGCCATAGAAGCGCGCCAGGTCCAGCCAGGGCAGGACCTCGCCGCGCAAATTGAAGGTACCGCTGATGCGGCGCTGGCCGGCCGGGCGTTCGGCCTCGCGCTCGCATTCCGCCGGCACGTCGATGCATTCGGCCACGGCCGCCAGGGGCAGCACATAGTTGACGCCACCGACCAAGGTCAGGAAGCCGTCGATCATGGCCAAAGTCAGGGGCAGGCGGATCTGCGTCAAGGTGCCGCGGCCGCTGCTGCTGCTCAGGCTGATGGTGCCGCGCAAGCTTTCGATGCTGCGCTTGACCACATCCATGCCGACACCGCGTCCGGACAAGTCGGTGATGGCTTCGGCGGTCGAGAAGCCCGGCAGAAAGATCAGCTGCCACACCTCATGGTCGGACAGCACCTGGTTGTCATGGATCAGCTCGCGTTCTATCGCCTTGTTCAGGATGCGCTCGCGGGCCAGTCCGCGGCCGTCGTCGCTGACTTCGATGACGATGGAACCCGCCTCATGGAAGGCATTGAGGGCCAGCCGGCCCAGGGCCTGCTTGCCGGCCGCGAGGCGCTCCGGCGGCGCCTCCAGGCCATGGTCCATGCTGTTGCGAACCAGATGCATCAGCGGGTCGGCAATGGCGTCCACCATGGACTTGTCGAGTTCAGCGTCGCCGCCGGTGACGACCAGCTCGACCTCCTTGCCCAACTGCTTGGAGATGTCGCGCACGACGCGCTGGAAGCGCGCAAAGGTCTCGCCGATCGGCACCATGCGCAGGGCCAAGGTACCGTCGCGGGTTTCTTGCACCAGGTCCATGACGCGCGAGTTCGCTTCCACCAGGGCTTCGTTGCCCTCCAAATGGGCAATCATCTGGGCGCCCGAGCCGGCGATGACCAGCTCGCCGATCAGGTCGATCAGCTTGTCGAGCTTGTCAGCGCGGACCCGCACAAAGCGGGTCTCGTCGCCCGCGCGGCGGTCGCGGCCGCCCTCGCGGCGTTCGCCGACACCGCTGCGCCGGTCACTGCCGCGTGTTGCATTGCGTTCGGGTGCGGCGGCTCGGCGTTCAATATGGGGCACGAGCTGCGGTTCCGCGATTTCGCTGTCGCTTTCGTCGGGGCTGGCCACTGCTTCAAGCCGCAGCTCGAAGCGCAGGCCCATGCCATGCCAGCATTCGAACAAGGCGGCCCGTGCGGCCGCGTCATCGCCGCAGCGCAGGCTGGCCAAGGTCTCGAAGTCGGCCGGCGGCGCACCGGGCGCGAGGATCTGGACGTCACTGTCGTCGACCGCGAACTCGAAGACGCGCTCGATGTCCTGGCGGCTGGCTGGGCTGTCGAAACGGACCTCAAAGCCGAGATGGCAGGCTTCGGCGTCCAGGTCTTCCAGTGCCGGCACGTCCTGAACCTGGGTCCGCACCGCCAGCACATCACCAAGGGTGGCCAGATAGCGCAGAAAAGACAGTGGGTCCAGGCCGTTGCGCAAGGCGTCCTGCTGGAAACGCAGGGACAGATGCCAGCAACTGCGTGGCGCCACCTCGTTGGGCTCGGCCAGCCTTGTGGCGGCCGCTTCGGGCGCGCTGGCTTGCGGGGCTGCTTCAGGCACTTCTGTGTGGCCCAGCAAGGCCCGCAGCCGCGCTGCCAGGGCCTGGCTGCTGGCTTTGACCGCTGGGTCTTCCTGACCGCTGCGCACCTCTTCGAGCAGGGCTTCCATTTGGTCTCGGCTTTCCAGCAAGGCCGCGACCACGGTCTCGTCAAGCTGGCGCTGCCCTGAGCGCAAGGCCTCGAGCAGGGTTTCTGCTTCATGGGTGAAGGCCACCACCGCCTCGCAGCCGAACATGCCGGCCGTACCCTTGATGGTGTGGGCGGCCCGGAAGGCGGAGTTCAGGCTTTCACTGTCGCCGGGATCGCTCTCCAGCACCAACAAACCCTGTTCGAACTGCCGCAGCATGTCCTGCGCCTCGTCGAGAAAACCGGCACGGGCAACAGCCAGGATCTCGGCATCGTCGTCACTCATGGACATGGTGCTTGCTCCTCGTCGGCCGTGGCTTGCGGCTCCAGCTGTGCGTCGAGGCCGTAGCAGCGCAGGCCCGCCAGGACCACGGCACTGGGTTCCAGCAGCTGCAGGCGGGCGCCGCGTTGCTGCAAGGTCCGTCGTGTGGACAGGAGCAGCTGAATGCCGGCACTGTCGAACTCACTGATGGCCGCGAGCTGCAAGCCCAGATCGCCTTGCAGCTTTGGAAGCAGCTCCAGCAGTTTTTGGTGGACCTCGCCGGCTTGGGCGATCGTCAACTCAGGCCCCAGAGGCCAGACCATGGCAGCCGAGCCGTCTTGTGTTTCGGACATGGACGTCATCCTTCGCGCGCCGCAGCAGACCCGGGCGCAGTCACGTCAAGCTACAAAGCTTCAGACACACAGCTTGTTGACGGCATCCACCAGTTGCGAGGGTTGGAACGGCTTGGTGATCCAGGCCTTGGCACCGGCGCTGCGGCCTTCGGCCTTCTTGGCTTCCTGGGACTCGGTGGTCAGCATGATGACCGGCGTGAACTTGTAGGCTGCCAGGGACTTCACATGCTTGAGGAAGGTCAGGCCGTCCATATTCGGCATGTTGACATCGCAGACGATCAAATTGATCTTGGCGCCGGTCAGCTTGGCGACGGCGTCCTGACCGTCAACCGCTTCGATCACGCTATAGCCTGCTTTTTGCAGTGCCAGTTTGACGACGGTGCGGAAGCTGCCGGAATCGTCAACGACCAGGATGGTTTTGCTCATATCGCGGGTCCTCTCGGGAAGTATCAGTCGGATGGTTGGACTCAGAAGAAGTCGACTTTGTCGGCCTTGGGTGCGGCCGGTTGGCCATGGTGAAATTGCCGTTGCTCTTCGGTGGTGAAGCGGGTTTCCAGGGCGTTCAGCCAGTCCTGGGCATGGCTGTCGCTCGCCTCTGCCATGCTTGGCATCCGGTCAAGAAACTGTTCGGTGTCCAGGCGCAGGATGTCGACCATCTGCGCCAAACGGTCGCCGAACTGCAGGCCGTGCATGGCCTGCTCACTCAAGCCTTGCATGTCCTGGCTGAGTGCCAGCAGCTCTTCGCTCGTGGCCTGGCGCGCCAGCATTTTTTCGAACTGATCCTGCAACTCCATCAAGCTGGAAAAGCTGGCCAGCAACTCTTGAGCACCGCTTTGGGTGGTGGACTGAATGGCGCCCAGCTGCCGGGTCCAAGCGGGGATCACAGCCTTAGCCATCCTGCGTACGCCGGCGTCGAGGGAGGGCGGGGGCGCGAGTGGGGCCTTGGCCACGGAATCGGCGTCGCGGCGTGCCCAGAGCAGACCTGCTGCGGAGACGCAGAGCAGCACGGCGGGCCAGTCGCGCTGCCAGAGCAGCCAGCCAGTCAGCAGGAGCATGATCAGCCAGGGCAGGTCCAGACGTACATCGAGTACGCCCCGGAGACCGGGCCTGCGTGCGGCCCGTGGGGCGCCTCTGAGGGGGTGACTCATCCGCTCTGCCTTTCTGCAATGGGTCAGGCCCATCTGCGCACGACCAAGGCGGTCGCTCTGACTTGCTGGAAATTCAGTCTCCCCGGCCTCCCTGTCGCTAGCAAGCCGGATAAAGGGGCAATTTAGCAAGCAAATCGTCACACTTGCCGAGAAAGTGAATGTGACGATTTCCTGTTGCTTGGCGAATACAGGCGCAAAAAAGCCGCCGCGAGCGCTGGGCTCGGCGGCGGCTGGGTGCGGGTGCTTGGCCGACCGAAACCGGCAGCCCCGGGGCTCAGTGGGCGCTCGGTGCGCTCTGCACTTGTGGGGCGCGCGTGACGCGGGTCTTGCCTCCGGTGGTCACGAGGATCACGGCTTCGCCTGGGTTCAGGGTTTCATTGGCTTTGGCCTGAACGATGGAGCGGCGCTCGCCATTGCGCAATTGAACCAGGACTTCGATCGCTTCTTCGCGCGTGGAGCTGCGTTCGATGGCATTGCCGATCACTGCGCCCGCCACGGCACCGATCACGCCGACGATCTGACCTTCACGACGGCCTCCTACCGAGGAGCCCGCGACCGCGCCGACCACACCGCCGGTCACGGCGCCGGCGCCGCTTTGCGAGCCGTCAACGGTGACGTTGCGCACGCTCAACACGGTGGCGTCCTGGACCACGGCCATGCGTTGGGCTTCGTTGCGCTGGATCACGTCGGGGCTGGTGGTCGAGCAGGCGCTCAAGGCGGCGAGGGCGATCAAACTGGCGCTGATGAGGGACTTGTTCATGGCTTTCTATCTCCTGGATGCTGCACGTGGATGCGGGTGCAACGGGAACCATTGTGTAGTCGTTGACCGCTGGCATCCGTTCGGCATGGGCCGTCCGACCAGGTACCGGGCGCTGCCGCTTCCGGGCGCAGAGCCTGCGCCTTGGCCGAGGCTCTCAGTCGTGCAAGCGGCTGCTGCGCGGCACGCAAGCGAGCAGGAAGTCCATCTGGTCGGCCAGGATGCGGCGGCCGCGCAGAATCATGTCTTCGTGCAGATTGGGCACATAGGGCAGGTAGAGCAGGCTCATATGGGCCTCCTCGGGCATGCGGCTGCCCTTGCGGCCATTGCAGCCGCGGCAGGCGGTGATGCAGTTCATCCAGCTGTCGGCGCCGCCGCGTGAGCTCGGCTGGATATGTTCGCGTGTCAAGTCGTCCGGATGAAAGCTGTGGCCGCAGTAGGCGCAGATGAAGCGGTCGCGGGCGAACAGCTTGTTGTTGGACAGCGCCGGAGCCTGCCGCCAGGCGCGGCTGGGGACGGCGCCGCGCACGGCGATGATGGGGTGAACCTCGATGCGCGACTGCAGGCCAGTGCGACGCTGCAGGCCACCGCGCAGCACTTGGCAGGGCTCGCCCAGGGTCCAGGCCACGCCGTCGCTGGCGTAGATCACGGCCGCTTCACGGGTCGTGATCCAGGCCTGCGGCCGGCCAGAGACATCCAGTTGCAGCACATCCACGGGGCGAACCTCCTGTTCGGAGCGTACTGCAAGAACGGTGCCGGACTCAAGTTATTGCTGTGCTGGCGGCCCGCTTGGCCCTGCTCGCTGGCGCACTGTGGCTGGCCGGCCACCGCCAAGCCCGGACGGGGCTTGCTTGTCACAAGCCGGTCAAAAACATGGCTGCTAGGCTCAATCCTCTAAAAATCCGGGCGAAAACCTTGCCTGTACGGCCGCGCTTTCTGCAAAATAGAACGATCGTTCGTTTTATTATGCGAAGCGTCGCCGGCGGGTCACTATGGGCCAGTCGGCGGTATCAAGCCAAGCCGAACATAGAAACACCTCCTCCAGGAACCCGACCGTGGCCCTTGCCGATCCGATCCGCTCCAGCACTGCCCAGGCCATCGAGCCTACGGCCAAGCCTGCGCGCGTGACCCGGTCGCTGCAGAAGGGTTTGCACACCCGGGCCGTGATCTTGGAGGCGGCTCTGGGCTTGGCTTCGCACATGGGCCTCGAAGGCCTGTCGATTGGCGCCCTGGCCGATGTGACCAAAATGAGCAAGTCGGGCGTGTTCGCCCATTTCGGCTCGCGCGAAGAATTGCAGATCGCCGTGGTGATGGAGTACCACGCCAAGTTCGAGGAAGAGGTGTTCTACACCGCCATCCGCGAGCCGCGCGGCCTGCCGCGCCTGCGCGCTCTGTTCGAGCGTTGGGTGCGCCGCGTCTCGGTGGAAATCGATTCTGGCTGCATCTACATCAGCGGCGCGGTCGAGTTTGACGACCGCCCCGGCCCGGTGCGCGATGCCCTGGTGGCCATGGTCAAGGCCTGGCATGCCGCCCTGCACAAAGCCATCGTGTTGGCGCAGCAGGAAGGGCATCTGCATGCCGATGCCGATGTCGAGCAGATTCTGTTTGAACTGCACGGCCTGATTCTGTCCCTGCATCACGATGCCCGATTCATGCGCAAGCCTGGCGCGCTCGACCGCGCCGGTGTGGGCTTTGAGCGAACCATCCAGTTTTACGCGACCGAGGCCGGCTTGCAGGCCGAGGCCGCCTTGAACTCTCCCGAGCAGTCACCCAAGCCGGCGGCCAAGAGCCGCCGAACCTGATCCTTTATCCCTTTCCGTTCGAAACCAGGAGCACACCATGCCCCAGTACAACCCGCCGCTGCGCGACATGCAGTTTGTGATGCACGAAGTGCTGAACATCGTCGACGAGCTCAAGCAGTGCCCCAAGCACGCTGACATCGATGCCGACACCATCAATGCCGTGCTGGAAGAAGGCGGCAAGTTTGCGGCCGAGGTGCTGGCTCCGCTGAACCTCAGCGGCGACGCGGAAGGCTGCAAGCTGGACAAGGCCACCCATGAAGTGACCCCGCCCAAGGGCTTCAAGGAAGCCTATGCCAAGTATGTGGAAGGCGGCTGGCCAGCCCTGGGTTGCGACCCCGAGTACGGCGGCCAAGGCCTGCCCCTGGTGGTCAACCAGGCCTTCTATGAAATGCTGAACTCGGCCAACCAGGCCTGGACCATGTACCCGGGTCTGAGCCACGGCGCCTACGAGTGCCTGCATGCCCATGGCACGCCCGAGCAGCAAGCCACCTACCTGCCCAAGCTGACCAGCGGCGAATGGACCGGCACCATGTGCCTGACCGAGCCGCATTGCGGCACCGACCTGGGCCTGCTGCGCAGCAAGGCCGAGCCGCAAGCCGACGGCACTTACAAGATCAACGGCGCCAAGATCTTCATCTCGGCCGGTGAGCATGACATGGTGGAGAACATCATCCATCTGGTGCTGGCCCGCCTGCCCGATGCACCCGAAGGCTCCAAGGGCATCTCGCTCTTCATCGTGCCCAAGTTCCTGGTCAATGCCGACGGCAGCCTGGGTGCCCGCAACGGCATCTTCTGCGCCGGCCTTGAGCACAAGATGGGCATCCACGCCAACTCGACCTGCCAGATGGTGCTGGAAGACGCGGTCGGCACCCTGGTCGGCCAGCCGAACAAGGGCCTGGCCGCCATGTTCGTGATGATGAATGCCGCCCGCCTGGGCGTGGGCAACCAGTCTTTGGGCTTGACCGAAGTGGCCTACCAGAACGCTGCGGCCTACGCCAAGGACCGCATCCAGATGCGCGCGCTGAGCGGCCCCAAGGCGCCCGAAAAGGCGGCCGACCCCATCATCGTTCACCCCGATGTGCGCAAGATGCTGCTGACCGCGCGTGCCTACGCCGAAGGTGGCCGTGCTCTGTCGACCTATGTGGCCGTGACCCTGGACAAGGCCCTGGCCAGCGATGATGAAGACGAGCGCAAGGCCGCTGACGATGAAGTCGCGCTGCTGACGCCCATCATCAAGGCCTTCATCACCGACAACGGCTGGATCGCCACCTCGCATTGCATGCAGGTCTTCGGTGGCCACGGCTTCATCCACGAATGGGGCATGGAACAGTTCGTGCGCGACGCGCGCATCAACATGATCTATGAAGGCACCAACACCATCCAGTCTCTGGACCTGCTGGGCCGCAAGATCCTGGGCGACAACGGCGCCAAGCTGAAGAAGTTCGGCAAGAAGATCGCAGCCTTCGTCGAGGAAGAGGGCACCAACGAGGCCATGCAGGAGTTCATCAACCCGCTGGCCGATCTGGGCGACAAGGTCACCAAATTGACCACCGAGATCGGCATGAAGGCCTTCCAGAACCCCGATGAAGTGGGTGCTGCGGCGGTCGACTACCTGCGTGTCGTCGGTCACCTGACCTTCGCCTACTTCTGGGCCCGCATGGCCAAGGTGGCGCTGGAGAAGCAAGGCAGCGGCGACAAGTTCTACAGCGCCAAGCTCTCGACAGCCCGCTTCTATTTTGCGAAGCTGCTGCCGGAAACGGCCACGTTGATCCGCACCGCCCGTGCCGGTCTGCAGCCTTTGATGGAAATGGACGAGGCGCTGTTCTAAGCCACACCTTCACCTAGCACCCCAGCCCGGCCGCCAGAGCCTGGCTTTTCATACCGAAACCAGGAGACGCCATGAAGAACTTGTTCGCCGCTGCCGTACTCAGCCTTGTTGCCGCGATGGCCTCGGCCCAGACCACCCCGGTGGGCCTGTGGAAGACCATTGACGACGACGGCAAGACCGAGAAGTCCCTGGTCCGCATCACCGAGAGCGGTGGTGTGCTGACCGGCACCATCGAAAAAGTCTTCGATCCGGCCAAGCAAGACGCCAAGTGCGACAAATGCGCTGACGAACGCAAGGACAAGCCGGTGCTCGGCCTGACCATCCTGCGCAACGTCAAGCAAGACGCCAGCGACAAAGAGCACTGGACCGGTGGCGAAATCCTGGACCCCAACAGCGGCAAGACCTACAAGGCGCGCCTGACACCGATTGACGGTGGCAAGAAGATGGAGATGCGTGGTTACATCGCCTTCTTCTACCGCACCCAGGTCTGGCAACGCGTCGAGTGAAGTGAAGTCACGATGAGCGGACTGCGCCTGCGCGCGTGTTCCCTCCCGAACCCGAGTCCGGTGCCTGAGAGCGGCGCCGGCCCCCTAGAAAAAGCCAAGCCTCTTCCAAGGAGAAGTACGTGAGTCGATTCCAAGTTCGCAAAGTTGCCGTGCTCGGCGCTGGCGTGATGGGCGCGCAGATTGCTGCGCATCTGGTCAACGTCAAGGTGCCGGTCGTGCTGTTCGACCTGCCGGCCAAGGAAGGCCCGAAGAACGGCATCGTGGCCAAGGCCATCGACGGTCTGAAGAAGCTCAAGCCCGCGCCCTTGGGTGATGTGGCCGACGCCGCGCTGATCCAGCAAGCCAATTACGAAGAGCACCTCGAGCTGCTCAAGGACTGCGACCTCATCATCGAGGCCATCGCCGAGCGCATGGACTGGAAGCTCGATCTGTACACCAAGATCGCGCCCTTCATCGCCCCGCACGCCATCGTCGCCTCCAACACCTCGGGCCTGAGCATCACCAAGCTGAGCGAAGTGCTGCCCGAAGAAATCAAGCCGCGTTTCTGCGGCATCCATTTCTTCAACCCGCCGCGTTATATGTATCTGGTGGAGTTGATCAACACCCCGACGACCCGTCCGGAAGTGATTGACCAGCTGGAAGGTTTCGTCACCACTGCCGTCGGCAAGGGCGTGGTGCGCGCCAATGACACGCCTAACTTCGTGGCCAACCGGGTCGGTATCGCCGGCATGATGGCCACCATGATCGAGGCCGAGAAGTTTGGCCTCTCGGTGGATCTGGTCGACGACCTGACCGGCAAGAAGCTGGGTCGCGCCTCGAGCGGCACCTTCCGCACCGCGGACGTGGTCGGCCTGGACACCATGGCCCATGTGGTCAAGACCATGCAGGACACGCTGCAGTCTGACCCCTTCTTCAACACCTACGCCACGCCCAAGGTGCTGGCCGGTCTGATCGAGAAGGGCGCCCTGGGCCAGAAGGCCGGCGCGGGCTTCTACAAAAAGGTCGGCAAGGACATCCAGCGCCTGGACTTCGCCACGGGTGAATACGTCGCCGGCGGCAAGAAGGCCGATGAGATCGTCGCCCGCATGCTGAAGAAGCCGGCCGCCGATCGCATCAAGCTGCTGCGTGAATCGAGCAACCCGCAGGCCCAGTTCCTCTGGTCCATCCTGCGTGACAGCTTCCACTATGTGGCCGTGCACCTGGCCACCGTGGCCGACACCGCTCGAGAAATCGACTTCGCCATGCGCTGGGGCTTCGGCTCTCAACAAGGTCCCTTCGAGCTGTGGCAAGCCGCCGGCTGGAAGCAAGTGGCCGAGTGGATCCAGGAAGACATCGCTGCCGGCAAGACTCTGGCCAGCGCGCCGCTGCCCGCCTGGGTGTTCGAAGGCCCAGTGGCCGAGAACGGTGGCGTGCACAGCGTCAACGGTTCCTGGAGCGCCGCAGAAGGCAAGTTCAAGCCGCGCGCCGAGCTGCCCGTCTACGCCCGCCAGGCTTTCCCGGAGCGTCTGGTCGGTGAAGGTGCCGTCGAGCCGCTGAAGGCCGGCACCGAGCTGTTCAAGAACGAGGAAGTGCGCGTCTGGACACTGGACAACGAGGTGGTCATCGCCTCCATCACCGCCAAGCTGCACCTGATCAGCCCGACCGTGACCGAGGGCCTGCTCAAGGCCGTCGAGATCGCTGAAGCCGGCTACAAGGGTCTGGTGATCTGGAGCCCGGATGATGTCTTCTCGGCCGGCGCCAATCTGGAAGCGCTGATGCCGGTCTTCATGAAGTCGGGTGCCAAGGGCATCGCGCCGGAAGAGAAGAAGCTGCAGGACATGATGCTGCGCGTGCGTTACGCCCAGGTCCCGGTGGTGGCTGCCATGCGCGGTCTGGCCCTGGGTGGCGGCGCCGAGCTGGCCGTGCATTGCGCGCGCCGTGTCGCGCACATGGAAAGTTATGTCGGTCTGGTGGAAGTGGGCGTGGGCCTGATCCCCGGTGGCGGCGGCCTGACCTATATCGCTCGCCGTGCGGCCGAAATGGCAGCGGCCGGCAACTCCGGCGTCGACCTGTTCGCCTTCCTGAAGGACGGCTTCACCACCGCGGCCACGGCCAAGGTGGCGACCTCGGCCCTGGAAGCCAAGAAGAACGGCTTCCTGCTCGACAGCGATGTGATCGTGCCCAACAAGGACGAGCTGCTGCACGTGGCCAGCGCCCAGGTCAAGGGCTTGTTCGAGTCGGGCTACCGCCCGCCGCTCAAGGCCTTGTTCCCGGTGGCCGGTCGCTCGGGCATCGCCACCATCAAGGGCCAGCTGGCCAATATGCGTGACGGTGGTTTCGTCAGTGCGCACGATTTCCATCTGGCCGCCCTGATCGCCGATGTGGTCTGTGGTGGTGCGGTGGAAGCCGGCTCCATGGTCGACGAGGAGTACCTGATGTCGCTGGAGCGCAAGCACTTCTGCAGCCTGCTGGAACACCCCAAGACGCAAGAACGCATCATGGGCATGCTCCAAACCGGCAAGCCGGTTCGCAACTGAGGCTACTGCGCGAACCCATGGCGTCGTTGCAGCCCACGCAATCCTCACGACCCTCAAGGTCGCTCCGGTTGCTCGCGGGCACCCGCGCCTAGCCCTGGGTCCGCTCGCTACGCCTCCCAAACACTGACGACACGATGAGCTCCGCTCCTAACCGCCTCGCACGTACCTTGGCCAAGCTCGACGCCTGGCCAGCGGCTGTGCGGCCGATGGCGCGCAATCTGGCGTTGCGCCGAGCCGTGCCCTTCACGGGAACGGCGAAGCTGGACTTTGTGCGCCTGGATACGGAAGTGGCGGAGATCGCCATCGCCAATCGGCGGGTGGTGCAAAACCACATCGGCGGCGTTCATGCCGCGGCGATGGGCTTGCTGGCTGAGACGGCAACGGGCATGGTGGTTGGCATGAATGTGCGCGACGACTGCCTGCCGCTGTGTAAATCCATGCATGTGGATTTCAAGAAGCGCGCCAGCGGTGCGATGCGGGCACGCGCCACGCTGAGCGCTGCCCAGCGCGAGCTGATGTTGGCCGAGCCCAAGGGTGAGGTCACCGTGTCGGTGGTGGTGACGGATGAGGCCGGTGTGAACCCGGTTGAATGTGAATTTGTCTGGGCTTGGATACCCAAGACCCCCAAGAACTGAAAGGTTGGTTGAACATCATGGCAAAGCAAGTGCAAGAAGCGTATATCTGCGCCGCCACCCGTCTGCCCATTGGCAAGTCGGGCCGTGGTTACTACAAGAACACCCGCCCCGATGAGATGCTGGTGCGCGCCATCCAGGCGGCCCTGGCCCAGGTGCCAGGTCTGGACCCGGCTGCGATTGAAGACGCCATCGTCGGTTGCTCCTTCCCCGAAGGCGAGCAAGGCATGAACATCGCCCGCGTCGGCGCCGTGCTGGCCGGTCTGCCCAACAGCGTCGGCGGCGTGACCGTCAACCGCTACTGCGCCTCGGGCATCACCGCCCTGCAAATGGCCGCCGACCGCATCCGCGTCGGCGAAGCCGAGGTGATGATCGCCGCCGGTGTCGAGTCCATGAGCATGGTGCCCATGGGCGGCAACAAGCCCTCGCTGTCGCCGCTGATTTTTGAGCGTGACGAGAACATCGGCATCGCCTACGGCATGGGCCTGACCGCCGAGAAGGTGGCGCAGCAATGGAAAATCAGCCGCGAAGACCAGGACGCTTTCGCTGCCGAGTCGCACCGCCGCGCCCTGGCGGCCATCGAGGCCGGCCACTTCGCTGCCGAGATGACGCCGTTTGAGTTGCTCGAGCGCCTGCCCAATCTGGCCGATGGCTCCATCATCGAGCGCCGCCGCAGCGTCAGCATCGACGAAGGTCCGCGCAAGGACACCTCGATCGAAGGTCTGGCCCGCCTCAAGCCGGTGTTCGCCGCCAAGGGCAGCGTCACGGCCGGCAACAGCTCGCAGACCTCGGACGGCGCCGGCGCCCTGATCGTGGCCTCGGAAGCCGCCGTCAAGCGCTTTGGCCTGACCCCGTTGGCCCGTTTCGTCAGCTTCGCCGTGCGCGGCGTGCCGCCGGAAATCATGGGCATCGGCCCGATCGAGGCCATCCCCGCCGCACTCAAGCTGGCCGGTATCACGGCTGCCGATCTGGACTGGGTCGAGTTGAACGAAGCTTTCGCTGCGCAGTCGCTGGCCGTGCTGAACGACCTGGACAGCAAGGGCATCGTGCTCGATCGCAGCAAGGTGAACCCGAACGGCGGCGCGATCGCCCTGGGCCACCCGCTGGGCGCCACCGGTGCCATCCGCGCCGCCAGCGTGATCCACGGACTGCGCCGCACCGGTGGCAAGTACGGCATGGTGACCATGTGCGTGGGTGCAGGGCAGGGCGCCGCAGGCATCCTCGAGCGTCTCTGATGTCGAGGCCGCACGGCGCCGCGAGGCGCCGTTTTCTGCGCGCTAGCGCGCTGCTGCTGGCCCCCACCGCCTTGGCGGGCTGCAGCGGCGAGTTGCAGTCCTTCAAGACTTGGCGTTATGCCCGCGAGGCGGTGCTGGAGTTGCTGTTCGGCGAGCCGCGCCTGCACGGTAATGCGCAGTGGAATCTGGTGCAGATGCTGCAGCACACGGCGCAGAGCATCGAGTTCTCGGTGCGCGGCTTTCCCGAGCTCAAGCCCGCCTGGTTTCGCGCCACGGCGGGTGCGGCCGCCTGGAGCTGGTTCGATGCGCGTGGCGCCATGTCGCACAGCCTGGACGAGCCGATTCCCGGCGCGGCCGCGCTGGACCCTGCATTGGCGCTGAAGGTGGCGGTGCAGCGTCTGCTTGATGCCATGGAAGCCTTCAGCAGCCACCAAGGCGCTTACGCTCCGCATTTCGCCTACGGCGATTTGACACGGGCGCAGTATGAGCGTGCCCACCTGATGCACCTGGCCAACCATTGGCAGCAGCTCAAGCCGTCGGCCTGAGTGCGGCCGCCCGCATGAGATCCAGCCTGCACAATGGCGGGCTTGCAAGGAGAGTTTGAGATGAGCATCAAGACGGCAGTGGTCAATGGCGTGGCGACGATCGAGATCGCCCGCCCCGAAAGAAAGAATGCGCTGACCGGCGCCATGTACGAAGCCATGGCCGAGGCCCTGATCGCCGTCAACAGCGACAAGAGCGTGCGTGCCGTGCTGATCCAGGGTCAGCCCAATATCTTCACCTCGGGCAATGACATCGACGACTTCATGAGCCGCCCGCCGCGCGATGAAGACGCGCCGGTGTTCCAGTTCATGCGTGCCCTGCTGGGTTGCGAGAAGCCGGTGATTGCCGCCGTCAACGGCGCCGCCATCGGCATCGGCACCACCTTGCTGCTGCACTGCGATTTCGTCTTCGTGGCCGATGACGCCCGCCTGGCCATGCCTTTTGTGGGCCTGGGCCTGGTGCCCGAGTTCGGCTCCAGCTTGGTCGTGCCGCGCCTGATGGGCCATGTCAAGGCGGCCGAAAAGCTGCTGCTGGGTGACCCCTTCACTGGCCCCGACGCGGTGGAATGCGGCATTGCCAACGCGGTGTTGCCGGGCAGCGAGGTGGTGGCCCATGCCCGCCGCGTGGCCGAACGCTTCAACACCCTGGCACCGGGTGCCGTGCGCGAGAGCAAGCGCCTGATGCGCCGCCACAGCCAGGATCAGCTGAACGAGGTGATCAAGGTCGAGGCCGAGATCTTCGCGGCCAAGCTGCGCTCGCCTGAGGCCATGGAGGCCTTCCAGGCTTTCTTTCAAAAGCGCGCCCCGGACTTCTCCAAATTTGACTGAACACCCAGTTCAGATGACATTGAGCTCGCGGTAGGGTTGATTCGCTGCCAGCCGCGCTGGGCTCAGCGGACTCAGGTCCAGGCTCTCGAAGCGGCCCGTGTGAATCCATTCGGCCAGACCGCGCCCCACAGCCGGCGCATGCTGCAGGCCATGCCCCGAGAAGCCGCAGGCCAGCAGCAGATTGGCGCAGCCGGGCAGGGCGCCGACCAGGCCGTTGTGGTCGAAATCGTTCATCTCGTAGTAGCCGGCCCAGGCTCGTTCCAGGCGCAGGCTCTCGAATCCAGGTACGCGCTGGGCCATGGCGGGCCAGAGCGATGCTTCAAACAGATCGGCCTCCGGGTCCAGCGGCAGGCCTGGCGCATCGTTCAGGGGCGTGCCGCCGCAGATGAACTGGTTCGGCCCTTCCGGCCGCAGCCACAGGCCGCTCGGGTCGATCAGCAGCGGGCAGCCCGGCGCAGGCTCGGGGCTGCGGAAGACGTAGACACTGCGCCGTCTGGCGCTGATAGGCAGGTCCAGGCCCGCCGTGGCCGCCAGGCTGCCCGACCAGGCGCCGGTGGCCAGCACATAGACGTCGGCCAGCAAGACCTGACCCTGTCGGGTGCGCACACCGCTGAGCGCACCGTGGCTGCCTCGCTGTAGTTCCACTGCCTCATCGGCCAGGTAGCGCACGCCCTGACTCAGCGCTTGAGCACGCAATGTCTGCAGCAAGGCCCAGCCGTCAAACCAGCCCTCGCCGCTGCGGCCCCAACTGCCCAAGCGCAGATCCTCACAGGCCAGCCAGGGCCAGCGCTGCTTCAATTCGTTGGGCGGCATCAGCGCGATGTCGGCGCCGGCCGCGGTTTGGATTGCATGAAGGGCCCGCAGTCCATCGGCGCGCTCGGCCGTGTCGGCGAGGTAGAGGTAGCCCTGCTCGCTGAGGCCGCATTCCGGATGGGCGCGCAGCCAATGCAGGCCGAACTGCGACATGGCGATGTTCAGCGGTGTGGAGAACTGCTGGCGGATCGAAGCGGCCGACAGGGCCGATGAAGCCTGGGCATAGCTCGGGTCGCGCTCCAGCACGCGGATCTCGCCGCTCCATCCGCCCGCGGACAAATAGGCCGCCACGGCGCTGCCAATGGCACCGCCGCCGAGGATCAGAACCGATGAACTCATGGAGCTTCCGGAGTCGCCCTCTAGATCAGGCTTGCTCAGCGAAGGGGCGGGGTTTGCCTTGGTCGTCGATGGCCACATAGGTCAGATTGGCCTCGGTGACTTTGACTACCTCTGGATTCATGGGGTTGCGCTCAGCCACCACTTCGACTCGCACAGTGATAGAGGTGCGGCCGATGCGGGTGATCTGCGAGTAGAACGAGAGCAAATCACCGACCGAGACGCGCTGCTTGAAGATGAACTCGTTGACGGCCACGGTGGTGACCCGACCTCGCGACAAACGCGCCGGCTGCACGGAGCCGGCCAAGTCCACCTGGGCCATGATCCAGCCGCCGAAGATGTCTCCGTTGGCATTGGCATCGGCCGGCATGGGCATCACGCGCAGCACCAGTTCGCGGGGCAGGGCAGGTGCGCCGGTGTTGGCGGATGCGGCGGGGATGCTGTCGGTGGGCGTACTGCTGCTGCTCATGGAGTTTCCTGGTTCGAGAAGGTCTGAATTGTCCGCCAATCGAATCGGCCGCAGGTGGGAGAGTCTGCGACTGTGCTGGACGACTGCTCCTATTTGGCGATGGCTCGGCCTCTGGCGAGCAAAGCACCGAGAATCCAGCCCAGACACCCGATGCGGCAGGGCCGCCCCCTCTCGGCCGAAGCCTGCCGACTTTTTGACGACGACAACACATGCGTGATCGAACCGCTGCATTGACAGCCCCCCCGGCTTCCGCACCCGCGGCGGCCCCCGCTCGATCGGATTGGGCCACCATCCGCAAGCTGCTGCCTTATCTGTGGCGCTACCGCTGGCGCGTGGGACTGGCCCTGGGCTTCATGTTGGCGGCCAAGTTCAGCAATGTGGGTGTGCCGCTCTTGCTCAAGTCCCTGGTGGACAGCCTGGCGATCAAGCCTGGCTCTCCCGAAAGCATGCTGGTGCTGCCCTTGGGCTTGCTGATCGCCTACGGCGGTTTGCGCCTGTCGACCTCGCTCTTCACCGAGTTGCGCGAGCTGATCTTCGCCAAAGCCACCGAGGGCACGGCGCGCAGCATTTCGCTGCAGGTGTTCCGCCATCTGCACGACCTCAGCTTGCGTTTCCACCTCGAGCGCCAGACCGGCGGCATGACCCGGGACATCGAGCGTGGCACGCGTGGCGTGCATTCCTTGATCTCGTATTCGCTCTACAGCATCGTGCCGACCCTGATCGAGGTGGCTTTGGTGTTGGGACTGCTGGCCTTCAAGTTCGACGCATCTTTCGCCTGGATCACGCTGGGCGCCCTGGTGCTCTACATCGGTTTCACCATCACGGTGACCGAGTGGCGTACCAAGTTCCGCAAGCAGCTCAACGAACTCGATTCGGTGGCGCACAGCAAGGCCATCGACTCACTGCTGAACTACGAGACGGTCAAGTACTTCAACAACGAAGACTTCGAGGCGCGGCGCTATGACGAAAGCCTGGAGAAGTTGCGCCGCGCCCAGCTGAAGTCGCAGTCCACCCTGTCGCTGCTGAATACCGGCCAGCAGCTGATCATCGCCAGCGCATTGGTGCTGATGCTGTGGCGCGCCACGGCCGGCGTGGTGGCGGGCACCATGAGCCTGGGCGATCTGGTCATGGTCAATGCCTTCATGATCCAGCTCTACATCCCGCTGAACTTTCTCGGCGTGATCTACCGCGAGATCAAGCAAAGCCTGACCGACCTCGACAAGATGTTCAGTTTGCTGGAGCGCGAGCGCGAAGTGGCTGACCGCTCCGATGCTCGCGAGTTGCAGGTCGCAGGTGCCGCCGTCCGCTTCGACAAAGTCAGCTTCGCCTATGACCCCAGCCGCCCGATTCTTCATGAACTGAGCTTCGAGATTCCGGCGGGGAAGAAGGTGGCTGTGGTGGGCCCCAGCGGCGCCGGCAAGAGCACGCTGGCCCGCTTGCTCTACCGTTTCTATGACGTGGATTCAGGGCAGATCACCATCGACGGCCAGGAGCTGCGCTCGGTCACACAGTCCAGCCTGCGCCGCGCCATTGGCATCGTGCCCCAGGACACGGTGCTCTTCAATGACACCGTGGCCTACAACATCGCTTACGGGCGACCCGGGGCCACGCAGATCGAGGTCGAGGAAGCGGCGCGCGCTGCCCATATTCATGGCTTCATCAGTGCCACGCCCAAGGGCTATGAAACCATGGTGGGGGAGCGTGGGCTGAAGCTCAGCGGCGGCGAGAAGCAGCGCGTGGCGATTGCACGCACTCTGCTGAAGAACCCGCCCCTGCTGATTTTTGACGAAGCAACCTCAGCCCTGGATTCCAGCAATGAGCGGGCCATTCAGGCTGAGCTGGAGGCGGCGGCACAGAACAAGACGGTCCTGGTGGTTGCGCATCGCTTGTCCACGGTGGTGGACGCGCACGAAATCCTGGTTCTCGAGGCTGGCCGCATCGTCGAACGCGGTTCTCATGCCACATTGCTGGCACTTCAGGGTGTCTATGCGCGGATGTGGCGTTTGCAGCAGGCCGGTGGAGCGTCGGGCGACTGAGGCGAAACCGTCAGCAAGAACGGCGTGCAGCATGCAAAACGCCGGGCCTGTTGCCAGGTCCGGCGTTTGAGGTGGCTCTATGCCCTGGACGGGCTTGGCCTACAAACTACAACTTGAAATCAGCGAGCGCTGCGGCGACGGCTCAAGCCCAAGGCGGCCAAGGCTGCAAAGCCGAGTGCAAAGCTGCTGGGCTCAGGCACGGTCGAGCCAGGTTGACCCAGTTGGATGTTGTCGAAGAAGTAGTTCGCGGTGCTTCCAAACAGTTTGATCGTATGGGCCACGCCGTTGAACTCAAACTTGGTGATGTCCCACACGCACAGATCGTCGGTACTGCTGGGGCAAGAACCTGCCGGCGGCTTGAATTGCTCCATGCCGAGCAAATTGCCTTTTTCGTCATAAACAGCAGCCCGCCCGCTGGCACCGAGCTTTCCTGCATACTCGATCGAGAAGAAATCTGCAAAGCCGCCTGCGACTGTCAGGGTCAGCACGTTCTCTTGCGTCGGGCTGTCGTTGAACATCGCCAGAGCGCCCAAATTCATCGGGTCGCGGAAAAAATTGCCCGAGCCACCGGCATCGCGGGCGCTGCGAATACCGAATGCATTGCCGGAAAAGCCGATGCCGAGAGCAGCGTAAGGGTTGTTGCCCGCTTGGCTCAGATTCGTCATATCGCCGATCGTCTCAAACGTCAGCTGAGGAATCACGGTGCCTGCGAAGGCCGGTGCAGCAAGGGCCAGCACGGCAGATGCCACCATTGTCTTGAGAGCGTTCATAACCTATCCCGTTGATTTGATTGATGGGTAGTGAGTTGCAGTGATGCCGGGTGACGGCTGCATCCTGCGAAGCTACCGTGGTGTCCGTTTTCCCCTGGGCTCGACTGTAATCACAGACATGCACGGATGGCATGACCTGGCCCCCTCCACTTGAGGGGGCTGCGTGCCCGGAAATTCAAGCGGCAGAGGGTTTTCATGGGGGATGGTCAGCGCGGCTACACTGAAACCGTGGAAACCAAGTGGTTTGAAGATTTCGTCAGCCTGGCCGAGACGCGCAGCTTTTCGCGCTCTGCCCAGCTTCGGCATGTCACCCAGCCGGCCTTCTCGCGCCGCATCCAGGCGCTCGAGGCCTGGGCCGGCGTGGACTTGGTCGATCGCTCCTCCTACCCCACGCGGCTGACCGGGGCAGGTGAAACCTTGTTGGCGCAGGCCGTGGAGATCTTGGGGAATCTCCAGGCGACGCGCAATATGTTGCGCAGCCACCAGTCTGCTGGGCAGGACATGATTGAGTTTGCCGTGCCGCATTCTCTGGCCTTCAGCTTCTTTCCCCATTGGCTGATGGATCTGCGTCAGCGCTTTGGAGCCCTGAAGTGCCGCCTCAATGCCCTGAACGTGCACGACGCCATGTTGCAACTCAGCGAAGGCAATTGCGACCTGCTGATCGTGTATCACCACGCCAGCCAGCCCTTGCAGCTGGACCCCGAGCGCTATCAGATGGCCTCCTTAGGTCACGAGACTCTGGCGGCCTATGCGCGCGCCGACGCCCATGGTGAGCCCATGTTTCGCTTGCCCGGGCACCCGGGGCAGAAAATCCCATTTCTCAGCTATGCCTCGGGTGCCTACTTGGGTCGTTTGGTCGAGCTGATCGTCAAGGCCTCGCCCTTGCCCTTGAATTTGGACGCCATCTACGAAACCGATATGGCCGAGGGCCTGAAGGCCATGGCGCTGGAGGGGCACGGGCTGACCTTCTTGCCGGCCAGTTCGGTCAAGAAGGAGCTCCACGCTCAGCGTCTGGTGCAAGCCGCGCCTGCGGGTCAGTTCGAACTGACCATGGAGCTGCGCATCTACCGCGAGCGGCCAGAGCTGTGCCGGCGCAGCAAGCCAGGTGTGCAAGCGCTCTGGGATTTCCTCACCCAGCAGCAAAAATCCGTCTGAATGCCCGCGATTGCTGTCGGGGGCTTCGTAAAAACACGTATTTGGCTGCAGCCCCGCACGTGGTCTGCTCTGTCATCGCCTGCGGCCGCCGCTTTTCTCATCCCGCAACTGAAGTCTTTTGATTCTGGAGTGCTCTTTCATGAACAAGAAATCCCTGCTTGTACTCGCCCTGTTCGCAGCCACCGGCCTGGCTCAGGCTCAGGACACGCTGAAGAAAATCAAGGACAGCGGCAGCGTCACCATGGGTGTGCGCGAGTCTTCGGGCTCTTTGTCCTACACCCTCGGTGATGGCAAGTACGTGGGGTACCACGTCGAGATCTGCCAGAAGGTGCTGGCCGATGTGCAAAAGCAGTTGGGCCTGGCCAAGCTGGATGTGAAGTACCAGCCGGTCACTTCACAGAACCGCATTCCGCTGGTGCAGAACGGCACCGTAGACATTGAGTGCGGTTCCACGACCAACAATGCGACCCGCCAGAAGGATGTGGCTTTTGCGGTCACCACCTTCGTCGAGGAAGTTCGTATCGCCGTCAAGGCCAGTTCGGGTATCACCAGCATTGCTCAGCTGAACGGCAAGAACGTCGCCACCACCACCGGCACCACGTCTGTGCAGTTGCTGCGCAAGCATGAGCGCGCGACCGGCGTGGACTTCAAGGAAGTCTTCGGCAAGGACCATGCTGACAGTTTCCTGCTGCTGGAGTCGGGCCGTGCCGACGCCTTCGTCATGGACGGCGCCATCCTGGCCGGCAACATCGCCAAGGCCAAGGTGCCGGCCGATTTCAAGATCGTTGGCGAAGTGCTGTCGGTCGAGCCGATCGCCATCATGATCCGCAAGGATGACCCGGCTTTCAAGAAGGCCGTGGACGACAGCATCATGGCTCAGATGAAGTCGGGCGACATCGCCAAGACCTGGAGCAAGTGGTTCGAACAGCCCATCCCCCCGACCAACACCAAGGTGGGCATGGCGGTCAACGACAACACCAAGAACGCTTGGGCTCACCCGAACGACAAGCCCGCCGAGGACTACGCCAAGAAGTGAGCGCTGAGCAGCGCAAGCTGAATCCAGACGGATTTTTGCTGTCTGCATGAACGAGGCTGCCGGGATTTCGCGCCCGGTGGCCTCGCTGTTTTTCTGATCGGAGAGCTGCTGTGGCGACGACTTGGGATTGGCAGGTGTTCTGTAAGAACACCATAGACCAGGAGGTGATGCCGCGTTGCATGGGCAATGCAGGCGAAATCACCTACCTGGATTGGATGATGTCGGCTTGGGGTTGGACGCTGTCGGTGTCAGGCTTGGCCTTGATCGTGGCGCTGTTCTTTGGCTTGCTGGTCGGTATCTTGCGCACCACGCCCAGCCGCGCACTGGTCTTGATCGGCGATGCCTGGACCGAGCTGTTTCGCAATATTCCGGTGTTGGTCCAGGTCTTCCTCTGGTACTTCGTAATTCCAGAGTTGGTGCCTGTGCTCAAAACGGTCCCCAGCTTTTTGCTGGTGGTGCTGGGCCTGGGCTTCTTCACCTCGGCGCGTATTTCCGAACAGGTCAAGGCCGGCATCCAGAGCCTGCCCGGTGGCCAGCGCAATGCCGGCCTGGCCATGGGTCTGACCCTGCCGCAAACCTACCGCTATGTGTTGCTGCCGGTGGCCCTGCGAATCATCATCCCGCCGCTGACCAGCGAGGCCATGGGCATCGTCAAGAATTCGGCCGTGGCTTTTGCGGTCTCGGTGCCCGAGCTCATCATGTTTGCTCGCCAGGCCCAGGAGGAAACCTCACGCGGCATTGAGATCTATCTGGCTGTGACCGGCCTCTATTTCGTATCGTCGATCGCGATCTTCGCCTTGGCACGTTTCATTGAATTGCGTGCCCGCGTGCCCGGCATGGTGGGGAGCGCCCAATGAATCTCGATTTCACTTTTCTCAACTGGCCCGTCATTGGCAGCTATGTGCTGCAGGGCTTTTACTTCTCGGTGCAGCTGACGCTGGTCGCGATGGTTGGCGGTATCGCCCTGGGCACGGTGTTGGCGCTGATGCGCCTGTCCGGCAAACCCTGGCTGGCTCTGCCGGCCGCCGGCTACATCAACACCATGCGCAGCATTCCGCTGGTGATGGTGATTCTGTGGTTCTTCCTGCTGATCCCCTTCGTCATCGGCCGGCCGCTGGGTGCTGAGATCTCGGCGGTGCTGACCTTCACCTTGTTTGAAGCGGCCTATTACGCCGAGATCATGCGTGCTGGCATCCAGAGCGTGCCCAAGGGCCAGACCCATGCCGGTTACGCCATGGGCATGAGCTACAGCCAGACCATGCAGCTGGTGGTCTTGCCCCAGGCCTTCCGCAATATGCTGCCGGTGCTGCTGACCCAGACCATCATCCTGTTCCAGGACACCTCCCTGGTCTACGCCATCGGTGCCTATGACCTGCTCAAGGGTTTTGAGACCGCAGGGCGCAATTTCAATCGTCCGGTCGAGACCTATCTGGTGGCCACGGTGGTCTATTTCGCCATTTGCTTCGGCATGTCCATGCTGGTGCGCCGCCTGCAAAAGAAGATCGCCATCATCCGCTGATGCGCCGTAGAGGAATTTCAAATGATCGACATCAAAAACGTCTCCAAGTGGTACGGCAGCTTCCAGGTGCTGACCGACTGTTCGACCAGCATCCAAAAAGGCGAGGTGGTGGTGGTCTGCGGCCCCTCGGGTTCGGGCAAGTCCACCCTGATCAAGACCGTCAACGCGCTGGAGCCTTTCCAGAAGGGTGACATCGTCGTCGACGGCATCTCGCTGGCCGACCCCAAGACCAATTTGCCCAAGTTGCGTTCGCGTGTCGGCATGGTGTTCCAGCATTTCGAGCTGTTCCCGCACCTCAGCGTGACCGAGAACCTGACTCTGGCCCAGATCAAGGTCCTGGGCCGCACGCCCGACGAGGCCAAGACGCGAGGCCTCAAGATGCTGGACCGCGTTGGCCTGTCGGCGCACAAGGACAAGTTCCCGGGTCAGCTCTCCGGCGGCCAGCAGCAGCGCGTGGCCATTGCGCGGGCGCTCAGCATGGACCCCATCGTCATGCTCTTCGATGAGCCCACCTCGGCGCTTGACCCGGAAATGGTCGGCGAGGTGCTCGACGTGATGGTCAAGCTGGCCCAGGAAGGCATGACCATGATGTGCGTGACCCACGAGATGGGATTCGCCAAGAAGGTCAGCAGCCGAGTCATCTTCATGGACGCCGGCAAGATCGTCGAAGACTGCAAGCGCGAAGACTTCTTCGGCAAACCCGAAGAACGCTCACCGCGCGCCAAGGACTTCCTGGCCAAGATCCTGCAGCACTGAGCCGGGACCGAAGTGGGTCCCTGCGGACCCACCGACGCCCGGCGAAGGCCGGGCCGCGTCCCGCGCGGCCTGGTTGAGCTCACAAGATAAGTGGGTCCCTGCGGACCCACCGACGCCCGGCGAAGGCCGGGCCGCGTCCCGCGCGGCCTGGCTGAGCCCACAAGACAAGTGGGTCCCTGCGTAACCACGGCCTGCCAGCGAAAGCCATGCCGCGACCTCAAGGTTCGATTGCCGCCCCCACCACTGCCGCGCCGCCGCCAATCGTGCCGATGCGCGTGGCCCTGCCGGTCTCCAGGTCGATGCGGTACCAAACCGAGCTGGCGCCGCGGCTGATTGCCGAATACGCCGTGTTCGACACATCCGAAACATCGAGTGTGGCCCGCTCGAAGGAGCCCAATCCCAATGAGCCGATGGTGAAGAGTCGGCCGCTGTTGGGCGAGATCATGGGCTGCACGCCTTCCTTGCTGCCCTGATGTACCAGCAGTCCTTGTCGGCCCTCGAGCGCGTAGTTGGTGGTGATCTTTTCGTCGCGCTTGTTGTAGCTGTAACCCGCGGCGACGATGCCCACTGGCTTGCCGGCGTTCACATCGCCGGCGTCAAAGGCCAGCCGACCATCGAATTGCAAGCCGGGCTGCTCGGCATTGCCGTCCACCACCGCGCCGGTGTCAGGGTGCAGGCGCAGATTGAAGCCGGCGTCGTTGACCACGCGGATTCGGTCCACGGTCGGGTTGAAATCAAAACCCCATTCCTGCGCGCCGTCAGAAGGCAGGGCTGAGGGTGTGCCGACGGTGCTGACGCTGCCGTCCTGGGTGTTGATGCGATAGAGCTGGCCGCTTGCGCCCAGGCCATAGAGCTGGCCTTTGGCGACACGGTAGTCGATGCCCAGCAGGCGCTCTTGCGGCGCCAGGCCACGCAGCGGTTTGCTGCTCAGCAGCACTTGCGGCTGGCCGGCGTTGAACTGGATCAGTTGCTGCGTGCTGGTGACGGCATAGATCATTTCCTTGGCGGCAGGTCCCGGAGTTTCGTAGGGCACACTGCTGCAGGCTGCCAGGCCAAGCGAAGCCAGCAGGGCCATGGCAGGGTTGAAACGCAAGGGGGTCGATCGCATGAATTGCACTCCTGAAGCGGCAAGTTAGACGTGCCGAGCTGCTGCACTCGGGGCCGGTTGATGCTGCCATGCTTCGCGTCTGTCCGCTGGCGCGAGTCGCATGGGCTTTGCGAACTTGTTCGCATTGCTTGACAGCGTCAAATGCCTGCCTCGCGGACACAGTTGCGCCCACCCGATTTGGCCGAGTACATGGCTTTGTCGGCTCGGCACAGCAAAGCCTCCAGGTCATCGCCGGGCTGGCGCTGGGCGACACCGATGCTGACGCTGACCGGCTGCGACGTGCCACAGCGCGACCAGTCGAAATCGGCCACACGTTGACGCACGCGCTCGCAGATCTGGCGGGCCTCGCCCAGGGGGCGTTCCGGCAGCAGAAGCACAAATTCCTCGCCACCCAGGCGCGCCAACACATCACTGGCGCGGATGTCCTGCTGCAGCAGCCGGGCCAGTTGCTTGAGCACGGCATCGCCGACCGCATGGCCGCATTGGTCGTTGACATGCTTGAAATGGTCGGCATCGATCAAGGCCAGGGTCAGCTGGCTCAGCTCTGGGCCGGCGTCCCAGAAGGCGCGCGCCTGTGCCTCCAGGCCGCGCCGGTTCAGCAACTCGGTCAGCCCGTCGCACATGGCGTCTTGTTGCAGCTGGGCTGCGCGTGCCATCAGCTCGGCCTGGCTGCGGATCAGCGCGGCCTCGCGCTGGATGGCGGCGCGCGCGCTCAGGCGCGCCTGTTCGGCTTCGGCCCAGACTTCGGCGCTGCGGGCCACCATGCGCAGGCGGCGCTTGTAGTGTTCCATCATCAGCTGATGGCGTTGCTCGTAGCGCTGCAGGGCCGCCTGCAGATGGCCATAGCTGCGCTCCAGGTGGCTGAGCTCAAACAGAATTTGATGGGTCAAATCCGGTTCGCGACATTCTTGAGCGGTCAGCAGTGCGCGCTCCAGGGCCTCTCGAGCTTCCTGCTCGCGGCCGCCTTCGGCTGCGGCCATGCCGCGTGTCAAGCCCAGCTCGGCGCGCAGGGCCGCGTTTTCGGCGGCGACCGGGGCGGCCAGTTGCAGCAAAGCCGGCACGCCGGTCAGCTGCCCCTGCAAGACCAGGGCGCGGGCATGCTTGACATGGGTCTCGCCCAGAATGCTTTTTTGGCCGTGCAGGATGCAGGCCTCAGCGGCTCGCTCGTACCAGCGGCTGCAGTCCTGGGCATGGCGGGCGGCGGCCGCGTCGTCATGGAGCTCTCTGCAGCGCAAGGCCTGGGTCAGATGGATCTCGGCCAAATTGGACAGACCAGCGCAGGCCGAGAGGCCGTAGCCATGGGCCTGAGCTTGCTCAATCCCGACGCTGAGGCTTTGTTCTGCGAGCTGCCAGTCCCCCATCTGGCTGATCAGCACGGCGCGATTCAAGTGGGCCCGCACCAGCTCACGTGCCGCGCCTTGCTGTTCGGCCAGGGCCAAGGCCTTGCTGGCCCATTCCAGGCCGCGCTCGGGGTCGCCCAGCATGCCGAGCGAGAAGCCGAGGACGCTGTAAGCCCGGCCTAATTCATGGCGTGCTTCGGTCGCCTCCAGCACCGGCACATGAGGCAGCAAGCGTTGCATGGCCTCCTCGTGGCGAGAGTCGTAGGCGGCGATCAGGCCCAAGGCGATGGCGGCGCGGCTGGTGGCCAACTCGTCTTCTTGGGCCGTTTCCAGGCAGTTCTGAGCCAAGTCGCGGGCGGCTGCCAGCTGGCCTTGATCGAGCAGACCATAGGCACGTTGCAGCTCGGGGTCCATGGTTGGCGTTGCATTCATGGCTGGCCAGGTCCGCTTTGTGATGCGGCCAAGCTGGCTGCGCCCAGGCCGCGACCGGCACAGCCGCCCCGGGCGCGGCAGGATTTGGGACAATCAAGCTCATGGCGCATACATCTTCCCCCTCCACATCTTCTTCCTCGTCTGCGGCCGTCTCGGCGGCTCCTCAGACCTTGAGTATCACCCGGCCTGATGACTGGCATCTGCATGTCCGGGATGAGGCAGCCTTGCAAAGCGTGCTGCCCTACACAGCCCGCCAATTCGCCCGCGCCATCATCATGCCCAATCTGCGCCCGCCGGTGACCACGGCCGCGCAAGCCATCGCCTACCGCGAGCGCATCCTCGCTGCCGTGCCCGCAGGCCTGAGCTTCCAGCCGCTGATGACCATGTACCTGACCGACGTGACGCCGGTCGAGGAGATCCAGCGCGCCAAAGACGCCGGTGTTGTCGCCCTCAAACTTTACCCTGCAGGCGCCACCACCAACAGCGATGCCGGCGTGACCGACATTCGCAAAACCTACAAAACCCTGGAGGCCATGCAGCGCGCAGGTCTGCTGCTGCTGGTGCACGGCGAGGTGACCGACCCGGACATCGATGTCTTCGACCGCGAGGCCGTGTTTATCGACCGCGTGATGCAGCCGCTGCGCCGCGACATGCCCGAGCTCAAGGTGGTGTTCGAGCACATCACCACCAAGGAAGCGGCTGATTACGTCAGCAGCGCCGACGACTTCACCGCCGCGACGCTGACGCCTCAACACCTGCTTTACAACCGCAATGCCATCTTCACCGGCGGCCTGCGCCCGCATTACTACTGCCTGCCCGTGCTCAAGCGCGAGCTGCACCGCCGTGCCTTGATCGAGGCCGCCACCTCGGGCAGCAAGAAGTTCTTCCTTGGCACCGACAGTGCGCCGCACGCCTCGCAAATGAAGGAAAACTCGGTCTGCGGCGCCGGTTGCTTCACCGCCATGTCGGCGCTCGAGCTCTATGCCGAAGCCTTCGAGGCCATGGGTGCGCTGGACAAGCTGGAGGCTTTTGCCAGCTTCAACGGCCCCGACTTCTACAACTTGCCGCGCAACGCCGGCCAGGTCACCCTGGTCAAACAGGACTGGACCCTGCCCAGCGCCGTGCCCTTCGGCTCGGCCGAGATCAAGCCGCTGCGCGGAGGCGAAACCCTGGGCTGGAAGCTGCTCTGAACGCGCGGCTCTCGGCGGACATCGACTGGGACGCCGCCTGGCTGGCGCCCTACCGGCAGCGGGGTCAGGTCTTGAGTGCCGCCCTGGCTGCAGGCGCCAGCGTCGCCGAGGCGCTGAACGACCAGCTGCACGCGCAGCCTATCCAGCTCTCGGCCGGTGCCTTGCGCTTTGTTGACCAGGACGAGCTGCCCGAGGGTGAAGCCTACGAGGCCTTCATTCACCGCACGGCCCGGGTGCCCACGCGCGACAACGCGCATGACTTGCTCAACGGTCTGATCTGGCTGCATTGGCCGGCCATCAAGGCCCGCCTCAATGCGCTGCACGAGCAGGCCTTGGCCGAGAGCGGTGGCGTGCAGACCCAGCGCGGGCCGCTGCGCGATGCCCTGACCTTGTTCGACGAAAACGCGGCCTTTCTGCAAGCGCCCCCAGCGCTCGTAGAGGCCTTGCGTCAGCGCGACTGGCTCCGTTTGTTCGGCCCATTGCGGCCTTTGTGGCAGCAGGCGCGGCTGCATCTGTTCGGCCATGCCTTGCTGGAAAAGCTGATGCTCCCGCGCAAGCCCATCTGCGCCCATGTTCTGCTCTTGCCCGAGAAGGCCGATCCCGCGCGGCCCGGGGCCTGGATGGCGGAGGAGGCCTTGGCCAGCAAACCTTTCCTGCCGCTGCCGGTTCTGGGCGTGCCCGGTTGGTGGCCCGGCAATGAAGCCGCCAACTTCTATGTCGATGCCGCCGTGTTCCGGCCCATGCCGGGCGCGCAAACCGGCTAGCATCGCCGCTTCCCTGGAACTTGAGGAGCTTCCTCTTGCAATTGACGACCTTGAATCCGGCGCGGCACGCGCCGTCCTGGCGCGGGCTGCTGACGCTGGGCCTGCTGCTCTGCGGCGCCGTCAGCCAGGCGGCCCCTGAGCCCACGCCAGCGTCAGTGCCGGCGCCTGCCGCAGCCGCATCGGCGCCACCGGCGGCCGTCTCGGCGACGGCCCGGCGTGTCTACGAGGGCACGCGCAGCCAGTTGCTGCAGATCCGCACCCTGCTCAAGAACCAGGACAGCCAGGCTTCGGTCGGCTCGGGCTTTCTGGTCAGCGAAGATGGCCATGTGCTGACCAACTACCACGTGATCAGCCAGTTTGCCCTGGAGCCTGAGCGTTATCGCCTGCGCTTTGCCAGCACCGAGGGTCAGGAAGGTCAGCTGGAGCTGCTGGATTTCGACGTTCGCCGCGACCTGGCCCTGCTGCGTGCGCCCGCCGGTGCCTTGAAAGGGCGGGGTGCTCTGAGCTTCCGCCCGGTGGAGCGGCCGCTGGCCAAGGGCGACCGCATCTACTCGATGGGCAACCCGCACGACGTGGCCTTTGCCGTGGTCGAGGGCACCTTCAACGGTTTGGTCGAGCGCAGCTTTGACCCGCTGATTTATTACTCGGGCAGCATCAATTCGGGCATGAGCGGCGGACCGGTGGTCGACGAAGACGGGCAGGTGGTCGGGGTCAATGTATCGGCCATGTTCTTCGCCCAGCAGATGAGCTTTCTCGTGCCCGGTGATTTTGCCCGTCAGCTGTTCGAGCGCAGCCGCACGGCCAAGCCCATGAACACCCCGGCCTGGCCGCGCTTGCGCGAACAGTTGCTGCGCTATCAGGATGAGCTCAGCGCGCGCTTCATTCAGCAGCCCTGGTCCTCAGCCGGGCACAGCCGTTACCAGCTGCCGGTGCCGCAGGAGCAGTTCATGCGCTGCTGGGGCCGCGGCACGCCTGCGGACAGCAAGGGTCTGGAGTTCCAGCGTTCGCAATGCCGCATGGAGCATGCCGTGTTTGTCAGCGACGCCATGCAGACCGGCTATCTCGACATGTCGCACGAAGCCTATGACGGCGGCAAGCTCGGGGCCATCCGCTTTGCCAAGCAGTACTCGGCCAGCTTTCGCAATGAACGCCTGGGCCGCAATGACAAGGACCGCACGGCGCCATTCTGCAAAGAGGAGTTTGTTGACCGTGACGGTCTGCCCCTGCGCGCCGTGGTCTGCCTGCGTGCTTACCGCAAGCTGGCCGGGCTGCATGATTTGAGCGTGCTGGTGACCACGGTGGATGCCAGCACCGAAGGCGCGCTTGGCCGTTTCGACGCCCGCGGCGTTAGCTTTGACAACGCGCTGAAACTGAGCGCGCATTACTTGGAGGGCTTTGCATGGAACGGCAAGAAGACCAGCGCATCGCGGTGATTGAGGTGCTGGGCCGCGACGGCGAGGTCCACGCGCTCCAGCGTATCCAGCAATGGCCGGCCTTGATTGGCCGCTCCGTCCTGTGTGATGTGGTGCTGGAAGACAGCCATGTGGCGGCCGAACATGCGCAGCTGCTTTGGGACGAGCAGGGCCCACGCCTGCGCTTGTTGCCCAGCCTGAACGGGGGCTGGCTTGATGACCGCCGCATGGGCGGCGGCGAGGTGGCAACGATGCCGGCCGCCGCCTCTTTCCAGCTCGGTGCCACCCATCTGCGCTGGCGCAGCAGTGCTGAAGTTTTGGCTCCTGAGTTGCCCATGCAAGCACACCAGCAGCGCGCCGCCAAGGCTGCCGCGGCCTGGGTTCCCGGCCTCCTGTGCCTCTGGCTGGCCCTGCTCTGGTTTGACCAATGGTCCTTGCTCAACCCGGGCTCGCCCTGGGTGGACTACAGCGGCGCCGTGCTACTGCCGCTGGCCGTTCTGCTCGGCTGGGCTGCCCTGTGGTCCTTGGTGACCCAGCTCTTCCAGCACCGCTTCCCTTTTGCCAGCCATTTGCGCCGGGCCCTGGTCGGCTTGACCGGCTTGCATCTGCTCGGCCTGAGTCTGCCCTTGCTGGCTTACGCGTTGAATGTGCCGCGCCTGATGGTGGTGGATGCCCTGGTCTTCCCGCTCGGTGTGGCGGCCCTGCTCTGGTGGCATGCCATCCTGGTCTGGCCCCGCGCGCGGCGCTGGTTGGGCCTGGCCATGGCGGCCGGTCTGCTCACCTTGCTGGTGCTGACAGTGGCGCGCCGCCTGGAGCAGCAGCATTGGTTCGGCCCCAATTACCTGAGCGCCTTGCCGCCGCCGTCCTTCCGTTTGACAGAGCCCAAGCCACCCGAAGCCCTGATCGACGCCTTGCGCCCGCTCGAAGCCGAGTTGGCACGGCAGGCCAGCAAGGACAATGAGACACCGAGCGGCGACGGCGAGTCGGACTGAGCCCAAGCGCAAGCAGTTTGCATGCAAAAGAAAAGGCCCCGGCCAGCGCGAGCTGCCGGGGCCTTCTGACTTTGAGGAGCCAGACTCAGGCCGGCAGGAAGCCTTCAATCGACAGATATCGCTCGCCCGTGTCGTAGTTGAAACCCAGCACGCGGGCGTCAGCGCCAAGCTCGGGCAGCTTTTGCGCGATGGCGGCCAGGGTGGCGCCGCTGGAGATACCCACCAGCAGACCTTCTTGCGCGGCGCTGCGGCGTGCGTATTCGCGTGCGGCCTCGGCCTCGACCTGGATCACGCCGTCCAGCAACTCGGTCTTCAGATTGACCGGAATGAAGCCGGCGCCGATGCCCTGGATCGGGTGTGGGCTCGGTGCGCCGCCGCTGATGACCGGCGAAGCCGAGGGCTCGACCGCGAAGACCTTGAGCTGCGGCCAGTGTTCTTTCAGCACCTGAGCGCAGCCGCTGATGTGGCCGCCGGTGCCCACGCCGGTGATCAGAGCGTCCAGGCCTTCAGGAAAGTCGCGCAGGATTTCCTGGGCGGTGCTGCGCACATGGACGTCGATATTGGCCGGATTCTCGAACTGCTGCGGCATCCAGGCGTTCTCATGCTCGGCCAGCAGTTCCTGGGCTCGAGCGATGGCGCCCTTCATACCTTTTTCACGTGGGGTCAGGTCAAAGCTCGCGCCGTAGGCCAGCATCAGGCGGCGGCGTTCCACCGACATGCTGTCCGGCATCACCAGGATCAGCTTGTAGCCCTTGACTGCGGCCACCATGGCCAGGCCAACGCCGGTGTTGCCCGAGGTCGGTTCGATGATGGTGCCGCCCGGCTGCAGCAGGCCGCGTGCCTCGGCGTCTTCCACCATGGCCAGTGCAATTCGGTCCTTGATGGAGCCGCCTGGGTTGCTGCGCTCGGACTTGATCCAGACCTGGGCATCGGCCCCGAACAGGCGCTGGATGCGGATGTGCGGCGTGTTGCCAATGGTGGCGAGAATGTTGTTGGCTTTCATGGCAATGGGGCTCCTTGAGGAAGCGCAAATGCTAGCCTGTGGCGCGGTCCTTGCCTTCACTGTTTTCGTGATGAGCTTATGCCGAGTGCGCCATCAGGGATAATGCCGCTGTGAAGCAAGTCAGACCGCCGCTGGTGCGAGCATGGAAACATGGCACTGGAGGAAGGTCCGGACTGCATAGAGCGGCGTAGCAGCTAACGGCTGTCCGGCGTGAGCCGAGGATCAGAGCAACAGAGACGAGTCGATCAAACGTGCCGGGCGCAAGCCGGGCGGGACCGGAAGCGCAGCCTCCGGGGTCGGGTGAAACGGGCAATCTCTACGCGCAGCAACACCAAGTAGGCCCGTATTGATGCGGCTCGCAGAGCGGGCGGGTAGGTGGCACCGAGCTGGGCAGCGATGTCCGGCCAAGAGGAATGGCGGTCACAGGACCGGGCCCGCAAGGGTCAGGTCTTGCACAGAATCCGGCCTATCGACTTGCTTCACTCTTTCTTTCTTTTTCTTGGCTGAGTCGCTCCGATCGGCGCCTTTCGGCACAGAGTAGCCTCTGAAGGTTGGGCTTGTGCCAAGGGGCGTCGGGCGAGTGCTTCCGCTCATGTCTGGGCCAGCGGCCCAGCCCTTCGCCAGGCACGAACAGTCCTCAGGACTGTTTGAGTCCGGGCTCAGTCCTTCGGCCTGTGCAGCGCACAGGCCTCCCCCTTTACTTCGCTTCAGCACTCACCCGACACCCCTTGTCAGTGCGATCGCTCGTCGTTTTCGTCGAAGGAGCATGGCCTCGCTGGATCGGGACGGCTGGGTGCTCTGCGAAGTGAAGTAAAGGAGGAGGCCCCAGCCGCAGGCTGGGGTCGGGGGACATGAACGGAGCAGAGTACCCAGTCGGCCCGATCAACACCCGACCCAAGGGCTGCTTCGTGCCGGTTTCAGTCGCTCGCCGAAGTCATGCCTCAGGCAGACGGGTGGAGCAGCGCCTCGATGGTTTCCTGCACGGCCAGGGCCTCGGCAAAGCCGGGCAGGCCGTGCGGCCGCCCTTCGATCAGGGCCACCCATTGATCCAACTGGCTCAGCTGGCCGTGTTGCCGCCGCTCGTTGGGGCCCGCACCAGTCGATCCGTTTGCAGCGCCTGTGTCTTCGATGCGGCTGAACCATTCGCGCAGCTCGATGCGGCCGTTGCTGGCCTGCCAGACCATGTGATTGAGGTCGGCCTCGCTGCCGCCCACCTGGCCCTGGATGCGCAGGGGCACACCGCCGATCCGCAGTTCGGCACTCAGGCTGAGTTCGGAACCCTGGCCTTCAACGGGGTAGATGACCCGCTGCGTCAGCACCTGAGCCGGGCCCAGCACGCGCTGCGCGGCAAAGATGAAATGCGAGAGCACCTCGCGGCTGAAGCCGCCTTCGGCGCGTTCGCCCAGCCAGAGGCCGGCCGCTGCCTGCCAGGGGCGCGGCCATTGGGCAAAGCCCAGTTCCAGATCGATGCGCTCTAGACCACCGCGGTCGGCACCGGCCGGCGCGCCGAAACGGCTTTGCAGCAAGGCCAGGCCAGGAGAGGAGGCCAGGGCAAAGTTGACGGCCGCACGCTGGCCTTCGCATTTGATGCGCTGGATGCTGCGCCGAGCGCCCGCGAAGTCCACCGTTAGCGGCTTCTCGCAGAACACGGCCAGGCCGGCGTCAAAGCCGAGCTCGCTGAGCTGGAGGTGGGCCGCCGGCGGCGTGGCGATGTAGAGGCTGTGCAGGCCGGGGTTGAAGATCAAGCTTTCCGCGCAGGCGGCTGCACGCAGACCAGGGAAACGGGCGAGGGTCGCGGCTAGCGCTGCAGGGTTGGCGTCCCAAACCCAATCGGCGCGCAAGCGCGCGTGACCCTGCAAGCGCTCCAGCATGCGCTGGCCCATCACGCCCAGGCCGATCACGCCAATCTTCAATGCGCTGCTCTCGTTCGCCATGTCTTGTTCGCTGTGCAAAGCCCTCGGGGCCTGCAGTGTAGGGGGCACCGCTACACTCGACCGGCTCCGCTGCAGCAGGCACCATCGCCGGGCGCGTGAACCGAGCCCCCTGTGTACCCATGAATCCTGAAGCCAGCCGTTTGTGGCGCGCACCTCGTTGGGCCTTGGCCGTTTTGTTGGCCTGCCTGGGCATGGTGGGCCCGTTTTCCATCGACACCTACCTGCCTGCGTTTGCTGGCATTGCCAGCGCCCTGCAGGCCTCGCCGGTAGAGATGCAGCAGACCCTGTCCAGCTATCTGCTGGGCTTTGCGGTGATGAATCTGTTCCACGGCGCCTTGTCCGACAGCCTCGGCCGGCGACCGGTGGTGCTGGTCGGCATGGCCATCTTCACCCTGGCCTCGGTCGGCTGTGCCCTGGCCGGCAGCATTGGCCAGTTGGTGTTCTGGCGCACGGTGCAGGGTATGTCGGCGGGCGCCGGTATCGTGGTCTCGCGCGCCATCATCCGCGATATGTTCCCGCCGTCCGAGGCGCAGCGGGTGATGTCCCAGGTCACCATCTTCTTCGGTGTGGCGCCAGCGATCGCACCCATGGTGGGCGGCTTTCTGTTCGTCCATGCCGACTGGCATTCGATTTTCTGGTTCCTGGTCTTTGTTGGCGCCGCCCTGTTCGTCGCCAACTGGCGCTTGCTTCCGGAAACCCTGCATCGCAAGGACCGCCAGCCCTTCCATGCCGGTGAGCTGATGCGCGGCTACCGGCAGATGGTCGGCAACCGCCGTTTCATCCTGCTGGCGCTGGCCAGCGGCATTCCCTTCAACGGCATGTTCCTCTATGTGCTGGCGGCGCCGGTGTTTGTGGGCGAGCATTTGCAGCTGGCGCCGACGCAGTTCTTCTGGTTCTTCTGTTTTTCCATCGGCGGCATCATGGGCGGTGCCGCCTTGAGCGGACGGCTGGCCGGGCGCATCGCGCCGAAGCGGCAGATTCGTATGGGCTTCACCATCATGGTGCTTGTGTCCCTGCTCAATGTGACGCTCAATCTGCTGCTGGCGCCGAGCCCCTTCTGGGCCTTGCCGGTGATCTCCTGCTTTTCCTTTGGCTGGGCGCTGATGGTGCCGGTCGTGACCCTGCTGGTGCTCGACGTGGTGCCCGAGCGGCGCGGCATGGCATCCTCGCTGCAGGCCTGTATCGGCAGCGCCGCCAATGGCTTGGTGGCCGGGGTGGTCGTGCCCCTGGTGATGCATTCCACCGTGGCCCTGGCCTTCACGTCCATGGGCTTGATGAGCATCGGGCTGCTGTCCTGGCTCTGGATCAAGGGCGAAGTTCATTGAGTGCGGGCCAGCGCTGCCGCTCAAGCCCGCACTGATTTGACCGAAGACATGACGATCAGGCCCGCAGAGTGGCCGGGAGCAGCGCATGTCTTCGACGATGAACAAGAGAAACAGTGCCGGCCTGCGGGTCGGTGTGAGCGGCCTGATCTTGGCCTTGCTGGCCGCAGGCGTGCTCAGCGGGCCGGCGTCGGCCAATGAGGGCAAGGCCAAGCCTGGGCCCAAGTCCGAATCGAAGGCCGAGCCGAAAGCTGAAGCCAAGGGCAGCGGCGAGGAGTCGCTTGACGTGCTGCGCCAGCGCCTGGCCGAACGCTTGAGCGACAAGTCCGATGCGCCCAAGCCCATGAAGGTCAGCGGCAAGGGCGCTGCCGATGAAGGCAGCAAGTCCGGGCGCACCAAGGGCAAGGCGGAGGCCAAACATGAGTCCAAGGACCATGCCCATTGGGGCTATACCGGTGAAGGCGGCCCCGAGAAATGGGCGGAGTTGAATCCGGAGTTCCGCCAATGTGCGATCGGCACGCGGCAGAGCCCGATCGACATCCGCGAGGGCATCCGCGTCGACCTGGAAAAGATCCAGTTCGAATACCGGCCGAGCAGCTTTGCCGTGCTGGACAACGGCCACACCATCCAGGTCAATGTGTCGCCGGGCAACAGCCTGCAGGTGATGGGGCGGCGCTTCGAGCTGCTGCAATTCCATTTTCACCGCCCCAGCGAAGAGCGCATCAACGGCCGCCAGTTCGATATGGTGGCTCATCTGGTGCACAAGGATGCCGAAGGGCGGCTGGCCGTGGTGGCGGTGTTGCTGGAGCGTGGCCAGGACCAGGCCCTGGTGCAGACCATCTGGAACAACCTGCCGCTGGAAAAAGGCGAGGCCTTGCCCGCGCCGGGCGTTTTAGACCTGAATCAGCTGCTGCCGGAGAACCGCGCCTACTACACCTATATGGGCTCGCTGACCACGCCGCCCTGCTCGGAAGGCGTGCTCTGGATGGTGATGCGCACGCCGGTGCAGGTCTCGCCCAACCAGATCGCCATCTTCTCGCGCCTCTACCCGATGAATGCCCGGCCCATTCAGGCCGGCTCGGGCCGCTTGATCAAGGAAAGCAACTGAGGGCGTGTGGCCGGCGGCCCGTGGTGGCCGCCGTGTACGGTGTCGGCACTGGCGGCGGGCGCCCGGCTCAGGCGACCGGCTGGCGCTGTTGCTCGGCGCGCCGCTCCAGCCAGCTGAACAAGGTGGCGAACAGCTGCTCGGCGACCACGGGCTTGGCTACATGGTCGTTCATGCCGGCATCGAGGCAGCGTTGGCGCTCTTCGGCGAAGGCATTGGCCGTCATGGCGAGGATGGGCACATCGCGGCCCAGGGGCAGGCCGCGGATGGCCCGGGTCGCGTCGAGGCCGTCCATCAAGGGCATTTGCACATCCATGAGGATCAAGGCGTAGTCGTAGGCCCCGGCCATGCGCAAGGCCTCTTCGCCGTCGCCGGCCACGTCGACGACCAGGCCGGCGCTGCCCAGCAAGGCCACGGCCACCTCCTGGTTGACCGGGTTGTCCTCGGCCAGCAGGATACGGGTGCCGCTGAATTGTTTGAGCTGCTCGCGCGCGGCCGTGCCGCGCGGCGCCGCAGCCAGGGCGGGCAGGGCGGCCTGGCTCTTGTCCAGGCGCAGCGAGAACCAGAAGCGGCTGCCCTCGCCGGGCGTGCTTTGCACACCGACTTCGCCTTGCATCAGCTCGGCCAGGCGTCGGCAGATGGCCAGGCCCAGACCGGTGCCGCCATAGCGCCGGGTGGTGGAGCTGTCGGCTTGTTCAAAGTCCTGGAACAAACGGGCCTGGGCTTCGGCGGCGATCCCGATGCCGCTGTCCTGGACATCGAAACGCAGACGCAGGGCGTCGCCCAGGTCCTCTTGCACGCTGGCGCTCAGGCGCACAAACCCCGCGTCGGTGAACTTGACCGCATTGCCGGCGAAATTCAGCAGCACCTCGGTGATGCGCTGGGCGTCGCCCAACAGCACCTGGGTGGCGAGCTGGTCTTCCAGGTCCAGCTGCACGCGCAGCTGCTTCTCGTGGGCGCGCTGGGCCAGCATGCTCGAGATGTTGTCCAAGACCTGGATGACGGTGAACTCGGTGTGCTCCAGCTGCAATTTGCCGGCCTCGATCTTGGAGAAGTCGAGCACATTGTTGATGACGCTGAGCAGGTGCTCGGCGGCATCCGCCACCTTCTGCAGGCGCTCTTGCTGCTCGGGCTCGGTGGTGTCGCTCTGCACCAGATAGGTCAGGCCGATGATGGCGTTCATCGGCGTGCGGATCTCGTGGCTCATATTGGCCAGGAAGGCGCTCTTGGCCAGGCTGGCCGCCTGAGCCGCATGGGTGGCCTCGGCCAGCTCGGCGGTGCGCGCCTCCACCAGCTCTTCGAGATGGTGGCGGTAGCGCAGCAGCTCCAGGGCGTCGCGGCGCTGGCGCGAAATGTCCGTCAAAAAGCCGTGCCAGAGCACGCTGCCGCCGTCTTCCAGCTGGGCAATGGCATTGCCAAAGATCCAGCGCTCGCTGCCGTCGCTGAAATGGGTGCGGAACTCCTGTTGCCAGGGCGCCAGATGCCGGGCCGAGGCGAGCAGGGATTCGCGCACGCTGGCGCGGTCGGCCGCTTCGATTTGGGCAAACCAGGGTTCGGCGTCCTGGCTCAGGGCGGCGGCGTTGAGGCGGAAATAGTCTTTCACTGCCTCGCTGACATAGGCAAAGCTGAAGCGGCCGTCGGTGCCCAGGCGCAGTTGGTAGACCACGCCGGGTACGGTCTCGGCCATGCCGCGCAGGCGTTCGATCAGGGCTCGTTGGGCCTCGAACTGCTGCTGCAGCGCGTCGCGCATGTGTTCCAGGTGGCCGCCGAGCAGGCCGATCTCATCGGGCCGGCCCGGCTTGAGTTCGGCGCTGAAGCGGCCTTCGGCCAGGTCATTGGCGAAGTCGCCGAGTTCGCGCAAGGGCCGCATCAGGCGTGAATTGACCAGCACCAGAATCAGGGCCAGCGAGGCCAAGAGCTGGCCACCCACGGTCGCGCCATAGAGCCAGCGCTGCCGTGTCAGGGCGGCAGTGCTGAGGTGGTCGTCGATCTCAATCTGGATATGGCCGATGCGGGTCAGGCCGCGGAAGATCTCGCGCTCGCCCTTGATGCTCTGGCCCTTCTTTCGCTCGGGGAAGCTCATCTCGATGAAGGGCTGGCCTTGCGAGGCATCGCTGACGTTGACCCGCACCACATCGGGTGAGGTCATGATGGCCGAGACCACTTCGCGCGCGGCCACCGTGTCGAGGTTCCAAAGCAGCTCGGGCAGGCTGCTGACCAGCACATCGAGCTTGGCATCCAGCTCACGTTGCTGGGCCGCTTCGGCCACCTGGGGTTCGCGCAGGCCGATCAAGAAGCCGCCCACGGCAATGGCTGGCAGCACCAAGCCGATGCTGGCGCCAAGCGCAATCGCGAAAAACAGCGAGCTGGAAGCTTTTCTGCTCAATATGACCTCGTCGTGCTCTCAGGCTGGGGCGGCGGCACTTTTTTTAGGGCCGCCTGAAACACTTTCACACGCTTGACCTTGTTTCTCGGCAAGACCGCTTGAAGCTGAAGCGCATTTTGGCGGTGTAAGGCCTGGGCGGACAGCGAAAGCTGTCCCTGGCGAAGAATTTGTCGCTTTCAAGTTCATCTTCCACTTGCAGACAGCTTTGCAAGTCCTTCATTTTGAACAACTTTTATCTGTGGGTTGTGTCGAGAAGTTGTATCTAAGTGCTTGATTTCATTGGAATTTTTTGCGATTTGCCTTGACTGGCCCGGGTTCGGTTAGTAAAGTGGTGAAAAGTGCATTTTGGTGGGTCGCCGTGGCGAATTTTGTGTTTCAGGGGGCTTCAGCCTTGGCAATGGATGCCAAGGGGCGTTTGGCCGTCCCGACACGCCACCGCGAAGTGCTGCAAGCGCTGTGCGCCGGGCAGCTGACCGTCACCAAGCATCCGGAAGGCTGCTTGATGGTCTTTCCCCGCCCGGCCTGGGAAGCCTTTCGCGACCGCATTGCTGCCCTGCCCATGTCGGCGGCCGGCTGGAAGCGGGTGTTCCTGGGAAATGCCATGGATGTCGAGATCGACGGCGCTGCCCGCGTGCTGATCTCGCCCGAGCTGCGCACCGCAGCCGGTTTGCAAAAAGACGTGATGCTGCTCGGCATGGGCAGCCACTTCGAACTCTGGGATGCCGCCACCTATGCCGCGCATGAGGCCAAGGTGATGGAATCCGAACTGCCGGACGCCCTCAAGGACTTCAGCTTCTGATGGACGCCCCACAAGACACCCCAACTGCCCAGTTCTCCCACACCACCGTGCTTCTGCACGAAACAGTGGAGGGCGTGCTCAACGATCCGAATGGCTGCTACGTCGACGGCACTTTCGGCCGCGGCGGTCATTCGCGCCTGCTGCTCGGCAAGTTGGGCGAGCAAGGGCGCTTGGTCGGCATCGACCGTGATCTGGAAGCGATTGCCGCCGCCAGCAGCGGCGCTACGGCCATCACCGATGCGCGCTTTCGCATCCTGCATTCGCCGTTTGCCGACATGCGCTCGCAGCTGGCGGGTCTGGGCATCGAGCAGGTGCAGGGTGTGCTGCTGGATCTGGGCGTTTCGAGCCCGCAGATCGACAACCCCGAGCGCGGTTTCAGCTTCCGTTTCAACGGACCGCTGGACATGCGCATGGACACCACCCGCGGCGAAAGTGCTGCGGATTTCCTGGCCCGCGCCGATGAGCGCCAGATCGCGGAAGTGATACGGAACTATGGGGAAGAACGGTTTGCTGTTCAGATTGCAAAGGCGCTTGTTGCTCGTCGGGAGAGCGGGAGTCCTGTGCGAAGCACCGATGAACTTTCCGAAGTCGTGGCTCGTGCAGTCAAAACCCGCGAAGCGGGCCAGAACCCTGCAACGCGGACATTTCAAGCTCTTCGGATTCACGTCAACGGCGAGCTTGAGGAGCTCGAACAGGGGCTGAATGCGGCCCTGCGCCTGCTCGCACCCGGCGGCCGCCTGGCCGTGATCAGCTTCCACTCGCTGGAAGACCGCATCGTCAAGACCTTCATCGGCGCGCACAGCAAGGACATCGTTGACCGCCGCGCCCTGTTTGCCGAACCCAAGGCGCAGCCTCTGCGCGCCATTGCCCGCATCAAGCCCAGCGAGGCCGAGGTGGCCGCCAACCCGCGCGCCCGCTCTGCCGTGCTGCGCGTGGCCGAGCGCACCGACGTGCCCTTGCCGGTTGAACACCTGAAGCGGCGCCACCAACGTACGGGCGGCTGATTCCGTGGGGCGGCTGAACTTCATCCTGCTGATCGCTGTGCTGGCCAGCGGCCTGATGCTGGTGCGCAGCGCCTACGAGGCGCGCCGCCTGTTCACCGCCGTCGATCGCGCCCAGGCCGAAACCCGTCGCCTGGAAGCTGACAGCGAGCGCCTGCAGGCCGAGCGCCATGCCCAGGCCACCAATCTGCGGGTCGAAAAAGTCGCGCGCGAACGCCTGCAAATGCATGGCATCACGCCGGCGTATAGCCAGCAGGTCGAAGACCGCGGTGTAGCCGGCAAGGCGCGCGCTGTGGCTGCCTCTGGAGCAGCGCCATGAGTTGGCTGCGTGGCGGCAAAAAGGGCGGTGCTGGCGCCACCCAGCGTCCTCTGCCCAAGGCCTCGACCGTGCGCGCCCAGAGCGCGCGCAGCGTCAGCTATTCCACCAGCCCTTTGCTGGCATCCAAGACGCCGCCCTGGCGTTCGCGCTTCCTGGTTGGCCTGGTCGGCTTGGCGTTCGCAGGCCTGTTGGGGCGTGCGCTCTATGTGCAGGTGATCGGCACCGAGTTCTACCAAAAGCAGGGCGAGGCCCGCTTTGTACACACGGTCGAGCTGCCCGCCAGCCGCGGCCGCATCAATGACCGCAGCGGCCAGGTCTTGGCCGCCAGCGTGGCCGTGCCTTCGGTCTGGGCGATTCCCAAGGAGGTCGACGAAGACCCGGTCAAGCGCCGCGCCCTGGCCAAGATTCTCGGCATCAGCCCCGCCGAGCTCGAGCGCAAGCTCGACCCTGCCACTCGTTTCGTTTGGCTGCGTCGCCAGGCCGAAGACCAGGTGGCGGCCGACATCAAGGCCTTGGGTCTGAAGGGCGTGTTTCAGGACCGCGAGTACAAGCGCAAATACCCCGAGGGCGAGGCCGCTGCCCATGTGGTCGGCTTCACCAATATCGAAGAGCGCGGCCAGGAGGGCATCGAGCTGGCCTTCCAGAAGGCGCTGCAGGGCAAGGATGGCTCGCGTTCGGTCGTGCGCGACCGCCTGGGCCGGGTGGTGGACGAAGACGTCGGCGAGCGCGTGCCCGCTGCCAACGGTCGCGACATCGACCTGTCCATCGATTCCAAGGTGCAGTTCTTCGCCTACCAGCGCATCCGTGATGCCGTGGCCGAGCACAAGGCCAAGGCAGGCTCGGTGGTGGTGCTTGATGTGCAGACCGGTGAGGTGCTGGCCCTGGCCAACTTCCCCAGCTACAACCCCGGCGAGCGCAAGAACCTCAGCGGCGCCCAGCTGCGCAACCGCGCGCTGACCGACATCTTCGAGCCCGGCTCGACCATGAAGCCCTTCATCACCGCGCTGGCGCTGGAGACCGGCCGGGTGACGCCCGAGACGCAGATCCAGACCGCGCCGGGCAGCATCGTCATCACTGGCTCCAAGATCACCGACGCGCACCCGCACGGCATATTGACGGTGGCTGAGGTGATCCAGAAGTCCAGCAATGTCGGCACGGTCAAGATGGCCATGGCCATGCCGGCGCGCGAAATGCACGAGATGTTCACGGCCATCGGCCTGGGCCAGCGTCCGCAGATCGATTTCCCCGGAGCCATCACCGGCAAGCTGCGCCCCTACAAGAGCTGGCGGCCGATCGAGCAGGCGACCATGAGCTATGGCTACGGCCTCTCGGCCTCGCTGCTGCAGCTGGCACGCGCCTACACCGTGTTTGCGCGTGACGGCGAAGTTATCCCCATCACCATGCTGCACCAGCCGGGTGGCGACATGGTCCACGGCCTCAAGGTCTTTTCGCCCAAGACTGCGCAAGACGTGCGCCAGATGCTGATGGCGGCCGCCGCACCGGGCGGCACCGCCCCCTTGGCCATGGCCAGCGGCTACAGCGTCGGCGGCAAGTCGGGCACGGCGCACAAGCAAGAAGGCAAGGGCTATGCCGGCCACAAATACCGCAGCTGGTTTGTCGGCCTGGCGCCGATCAGCAAGCCCCGCATCATCGTCGCGGTCATGGTGGACGAGCCCAGCAACGGCGTCTATTACGGCGGCGCGGTCGCAGGCCCGGTGTTCAGCCAAGTGGTGTCGCAAAGCCTGCGCCTGATGGGCGTGCCTACCGACCTCGAGGTCAAGCCGCAGATCATCGCCAGCCAGGGTGCCGGCAAGTCGCCGGCCGCCATACAGGCCGTGGAAGAGAGCTTCTGATCATGTGGAAGCCCCGCTTCATGCGTCGCCCCGTTCGTGACGGCCAAACTCAGCGTGGCCTCAGCCATGCCCGCAGCCCGGTGCTGAGCACACGCACGCCGATCTGGCGTTCGCAGTTCCTGCTCGCCCTGGTCGGCGCCGGTTTGGCCGCCTTGCTGGGTCGGGCGCTCTATGTGCAGGTGATCGGCACCCAGTTTTTCCAGAAGCAGGGCGAAGCCCGTTTGGTGCGCACCCTGGAGCTGCCGGCCAGCCGCGGCCGTATCCAGGATCGCAGCGGCCAGGTGCTGGCCAGCAGTGTGGCCGTGCCGTCCTTCTGGGCCATTCCGGCGGAAGTCGATGCCAGCCCGTCCCAGCGCCGCGCCCTGGCTCAGGCCCTGAGCCTGAGCGAGTCAGAGCTGAGCGCCAAGCTTGATCCCAATGCGCGTTTCGTCTGGTTGCGCCGTCAGGCCGATGGCGAGACGGCCGCCCGCGTGCAGGCGCTCAAGCTCAAGGGCGTGTTCCAGGACCGCGAGTTCCAGCGCCAGTATCCCGAGGGCGAGGCTGCGGCCCATGTGGTGGGCTTCACCAATCTGGAAGACCGCGGTCAGGAGGGCATTGAGCTGGCCTTCCAGAAGGATTTGCAAGGCCGCGATGGCCAGCGCTCGGTGATGCGCGACCGCTTCGGCCGCGTGGTTGAAGCGGCGGGCGAAACCGTGCCGGCCCACAACGGCCGCGATGTGGCCCTGTCCATCGATGCCAAGACCCAGTACTTCGCCTACCAGGCCATCCGCAGCGCGGTGGCCGAGAACCAGGCCAAGGCCGGCTCGGTGGTGGTGCTCGATGCGCGCAGCGGCGAGATCCTGGCCCTGGCCAACTTCCCCAGCTACAACCCGGCTCAGCGCAAGCATCTGAGCGGCGAGCAGCTGCGCAACCGCGCGCTGACCGATGTCTTCGAGCCGGGCTCGGTGATGAAGCCCTTCATTGCCGCCCAGGCCATGGACAGCGGTCGCGTGCGCGCCGACACCGTGATCGCCACCGACGGCGGCCGCATGACCATCACCGGTGCCACCATCCACGACTCCCACCCCAGCGATTCGCTGACCGTGGCCGAGATCATCCAGCGCTCCAGCAATGTCGGCACGGTCAAGATGGCCCTGCAGATGCCGGCCCAAGAGATGCACGGGCTCTACACCAGCCTGGGGCTGGGTCGCCGGCCGCAGATCGACTTCCCCGGTGCCGTCTCCGGCACCTTGCGTCCGGCCCACAAATGGCGGCCGATCGAGCAGGCGACCATGAGCTATGGCTATGGCCTGTCCACCTCGCTGCTGCAGCTGGCGCGCGCCTACACCGTGTTTGCGAACGACGGCGAGATCATCCCGCTGCGCATGACCAAGCTCTCAGGCGGCGAGGCCGTGCAGGGCCAGCGCATCTTCAGCGCTCCAACCACCCGCCAGGTGCGCGCCATGCTGCAGACCGTGACCGAGCAGGGCGGCACCTCGCTCAAGGCGCGCAGCGAGGGTTACAGCGTCGGCGGCAAATCGGGCACGGCCTACAAGCAAGAAGGCCGTGGCTACAACAAGAACAAGTTCCGCGCCTGGTTCGTCGGCCTGGCCCCGATCGACCAGCCGCGCCTGATCGTCGCGGTCATGGTGGATGAGCCCACCGGCCGCTTCCACGACGGCGGCAAGGTGGCCGGCCCCGTGTTCAGCCAGATCGTGGGCAAGAGCCTGCAGCTGCTGGGCGTGCCGCCGGATCTGGCCGTCAGCTCCCAAATTCTGGCCACGCGCCCCGCGCCGGCCCTGGACGAAATTCTCTGAAGCCATGTTGACACGACTCAAGTCCCCCGAAGCGGCCGCCCGCTGGTTGCAGGAATGGACCACCGGCGCCTTGCGCACCGACAGCCGCCAGGTGCAGGCCGGCGATGCCTTCATCGCCTGGCCCGGCTATGCCCGTGACGGCCGCGGCTTTGTGGCTGGCGCGTTGGCAGCCGGTGCCGCCACCTGCCTGGTCGAGGACGAGGGCGTGGAGGCGCATGGCTTTGTCGACGCCCGCGTGGCCTCGCTGCCCGGGCTCAAGGCCCGCACCGGCCTGATCGCCGCGGCCTACTACGGCGAGCCTTCCCGGCAGCTGGCCGTCATCGCCAGCACCGGCACCAATGGCAAGACCAGCACCGCCTGGTGGACGGCCCAGGCTCTGAGCCTGCTGGGCCAGCGCTGCGGCGTGGTCGGCACCCTGGGTGTGGGCGAGCCGCCCATCCCGGGCCGCGAGCAGCCCAGCCAGATCGACTACACCGGCCTGACCACGCCCGACCCGGTGCTGCTGCAGGCCGCCTTCCGGCGCATGCAGGATGAGGGTTATGGGGCTTGCGCCATCGAGGCTTCCAGCATCGGCCTGAAAGAGCACCGCCTGGACGGCACGCAGATCCGCGTCGCCCTTTTTACCAATTTCACGCAGGACCATCTCGACTACCACGGCACGATGGAGGCCTACTGGGCCGCCAAGCGCGAGCTCTTTGATCGCCCGGGCTTGCAGGCGGCGGTGGTGAATCTGGACGACGCAAAAGGCCTTGAGCTGGCCGAGGTCCTGCAAGACCGCCTCGATGTCTGGACCTATGGTCTGAACCGCGAGGCACGCCTCAGCGCCATCGATCTGCATTACCGCGCCGGCGGCCTGGCGTTCACGCTCAAGGAAGCGGATCAGGCGGTGCTGGTGGAAACCGGCCTGATCGGCGAGTACAACGTGTCCAACCTGCTGGCCGTGATCGGTGGCCTGCGCGCCCTGGGCCATGGCCTGGCCGAGGTGGCCGCCGTGGCCGGCCGCGTCACCCCCGTGCCGGGCCGCATGCAGCGGGTCGGCAACGGCCTGGAGCTGCCCCAGCTGGTGGTGGACTACGCCCACACGCCCGATGCCCTGGACAAAGCGCTCGGCGCCCTGGCCCCGCTGGCGCAGGCGCGCGGCGGCAAGCTGGTCTGCGTCTTCGGCTGCGGCGGCGACCGCGATCGCAGCAAGCGCCCGGCCATGGGCGCCATCGCAGCCCGCCTGGCCGACCGCGTCATCGTCACCAGCGACAACCCGCGCAGCGAAGCGCCGCAGCAGATCCTGGCGGACATCGAAGCTGGCCTGCCGGCTGGTGACGACCACCATAGTGTGGTGGACCGCCGCGAAGCGATCGCCGAAGCCGTGCTGCAAGCAGGCCCGCGCGACGTCATCTTGGTGGCCGGCAAGGGCCATGAGGACTACCAGGAAATCCAAGGTCAGCGCCATCCCTTCTCCGATGTGGACGAAGCGCGCGCCGCCCTGATCCGGAGGGCCGGTCTGTGAGCGCCCAAGCCTTGATGACCCTGGGCCAGGCCCATGCCCTCTTGCTGCCGCTGCTGCCCACGGTACGCTTGATCGGCTCGCCCGACATCGCCATTCAGCGCGTGCACAGCGACACGCGCAGCCTGGCGGCCGGCGATCTGTTTGTCGCTCTGCGCGGCGAGCGCTTCGATGCGCACGAGTTCCTGCCCCAAGCCGCTGCCGCCGGTGCGGTGGCGGCCTTGGCCGAGCGCGGCCTGGTCGAGGCCGGCCTGGCCGGCATCGAGGTGCCGGACAGCAAGCAGGCCCTGGGTCTGCTGGCCCAGGCTTGGCGTGCCCAGGTGCAGCTGCCGCTGATTGCCGTCACCGGCAGCAATGGCAAGACCACGGTCACCCAGATGATCGCCAGCATCCTGCGCGCCTGGCATGGCAGCAACTGCCTGGCGACCGAAGGCAATTACAACAACGACATCGGCGTGCCCCTGACCCTGCTGCGCCTGCGCCAGGACGAGGTGCTGTGGCAGCGCGCGGCCGTGGTCGAGCTGGGCATGAACCACCCGGGCGAGATCGCGCCGCTGGCCGCCTTTGCCCGGCCCACCGTGGCCCTGGTCAACAACGCCCAGCGCGAGCACCAGGAATTCATGCAGACGGTGGAAGCCGCCGCCCGCGAGAACGGCGCCGTGATCGAGGCCCTGGGGGCTACCGGCGTGGCCGTGTTCCCGGCCGAAGATGCCTGCGCACCGATCTGGCTGGAGCTGGCCGGCAGCCGCCCGCATCTGAGCTTTGCCCTGCAAGGCGAGGCCGATGTCACCGGCAGCGCCCGCTGGGTGGACAGCGGCCATTGGGCTCTGGAGCTGCACACGCCGGCTGGCGTGGCGCCGGTGGCCCTGGCCGTGGCTGGTTTGCATAACGTGCGAAATGCACTGGCTGCGGCGGCCTGCGCCCTGGCAGCAGGTGCGCCGCTGGCGGTGATCGCCCGCGGCCTGGAGGATTTCCGTCCGGTCAAGGGCCGCTCGCAGCTCAAGAGCTTCGAGCGTGCCGGTCAGCGCATCACCCTGATCGACGACAGCTACAACGCCAACCCCGACAGCGTGCGCGCCGCCATCGATGTGCTGGCAGAGCTGCCCGGTGAGTCCTGGCTGGTCCTGGGCGATATGGGCGAGGTCGGCGACCAGGGCCCGGCCTTCCACCGCGAGGTGGGGGCTTATGCCGCCGAGCGCGGCCTGGCGGCGCTGTGGACCGCCGGCTCGGCCGCGGCCGATGCCGCCGCGGCGTACGGCGCGAAGGCGCGCGCCTTTGCCACCGTGGCGGATCTGCTGGCCGCGCTGGCCGAGTCCGCGCCGACGGTGCAGAACATTTTGATCAAGGGATCTCGCTTCATGCGTATGGAACAAGTGGTCGCTGCCCTGCTGCAGACGGCCGACACGAAAGCGGGGGCCTGAAGACATGCTGCTGTCCTTGGCTCAATGGCTGCAAGGCCTTTACCCGGATTTGGGCTTTTTGCGCCTGTTCCAGTACATCACCTTCCGTGCCGTGATGGCTGCCATGACGGCGCTGCTGATCGGCTTGGCCTTCGGCCCCTGGGTGATCCGCCGCCTGACCGAGATGAAGATCGGCCAGCCCATCCGCGAGTACGGAATCCAGCAGCATCTGGCCAAGAACGGCACGCCCACCATGGGCGGCGTGCTGATCCTGATCGGCATCGGCGTCTCGACCCTGCTGTGGTTCGACTGGAGCAACCGCTTTGTCTGGGTGGTGATGCTGGTGACCATGGGCTTTGGCGCCGTGGGTTGGGTCGATGACTGGCGCAAGGTGGTGGACAAGAACCCCGAGGGCATGCGCAGCCGCGAGAAGTTCTTCTGGCAGTCGCTGATCGGCCTGGTGGCCGCGCTCTACCTGGCCTTCAGCGTGTCGGAGACGTCCTTTCTGGGTGTGGTGCAGCTGTTCTTCCGCTGGATCAGCAGCGGCTTCTCGACTGACCTGCCGCCCAAGGCCGACCTGATCGTGCCCTTCTTCAAGACGGTCAGTTATCCGCTTGGCGTGTTCGGTTTCATCGCGCTGTCTTTCTTTGTCATCGTCGGCTGCAGCAATGCGGTCAACTTCACCGATGGCCTCGATGGCCTGGCCATCATGCCGGTGGTGCTGGTGGGATCGGCCTTGGGTCTCTTCGCCTACCTGACCGGCTCCTCGGTGTTTTCCAAATACCTGCTGCTGCCCTACATCCCGGGGGCGGGCGAGCTGCTGATCTTCTGCGCGGCCATGGCGGGGGCAGGTCTTGCCTTCCTCTGGTTCAACGCCTACCCGGCCCAGGTCTTCATGGGCGATGTGGGCGCGCTGTCCCTGGGCGGTGCGCTGGGCACCCTGGCCGTGATCACGCGCCAGGAAATCGTGCTGGGCATCATGGGCGGCGTGTTCGTGGCCGAGGTGCTCTCGGTCATGTTGCAAGTGAGCTGGTTCAAGTACACCAAGAAGAAGTACGGCGAGGGCCGGCGCATCTTCAAGATGGCGCCGCTGCACCACCACTTCGAGAAGACCGGCTGGAAGGAAACGCAGGTGGTCGTGCGTTTCTGGATCATCACCATGCTGCTGTGCCTGGTCGGCCTGGCCAGCTTGAAGCTGCGTTGAGGCGGGCGAGGCGAGCATGAAGCATCTTCAAGGCCTGCGCGTGCTGATTCTGGGTCTCGGGGACTCGGGCCTGGCCATGGCCGCCTGGGTGGCGCGCCATGGCGCGGAGCGCATTGCGGTGTGGGACTCGCGCCCGCAGCCGCCGCAGGCCGCGGCCTTGGCCGAGCATGTGCCGGCCGCCCGCTTCTTCAGTGGCGAGCTGTCGGCCGACGAGCTGATCGGCGTGCAGCTGGTGCTCAAGAGCCCGGGCCTGTCGCCGTTGGATGCCCGCCTGCAGCCGCTGCTGAACCAGGCGCGCCAGACCGGCGTGCCGGTGCAGGGCGAGCTGGATTTGTTTGCCCGCGCCCTGGCCGACCTCAAGGCCGAGCGTGGCTATGCACCGGCCGTGCTGGCCATCACCGGCACCAATGGCAAGACCACCACCACCTGCATGACGGCCTTGCTGGCCGAACGTGCCGGCAAGCGCGTGGTCATGGCCGGCAATATCGGCCCCAGCATGCTGACGACCCTGGGCGCGGCCCTGGATCTGGAGCCGGCACCCGTGCTGCCCGAAGAAGTTCCGCAGGAGCTTGCTGCTGAAGCCGAGGTGCCCAATCCGGTGACCGATGAAGCTGTGGCATCTGAAGCTGCACCCGAAGCTGCACCCGAAGCTGCGACAGAAGCTGCGACAGAAGCGGAGGCAGCCCCGGCCGAGCTGGCTGTCGAGCCCGCTGCAGAGTCTGACGCAGCTGAACCCGCGCCGGCCGAGGCAACGCCTGCTGCCGCGAGTGCAGAAGCTGCCGAGGCGGTCAGCACCCTGGACATGGTCGAAGCCCTGCTCGACGAGGCGCCCCTGCCCATCAAGCCGCCGCCGCCCAAGGGCCCGGTCTTTGAGCACCTGCCCGAGGTCTGGGTGCTGGAGCTGTCCAGCTTCCAGCTCGATGGCGTGCAGGGCTTTGAGCCCACGGCCGGCGCCGTGCTGAATCTCACGCAAGACCATCTCGACTGGCATGGCGATATGGCCGCCTACACCCGGGCCAAGGCCTTTGTCTTCGGCCAGAACGGGCTGATGGTCATCAACCGCGACGACCCGGTGGTCGAGGGCTTGGTGCCGGCCGCCGTGATGGTCAAGCAAGGCCGCGGCCGCGCTGCCAAATCGGTGCAGCGCGCGGTCGCCCGTTTCGGCCTCGACGCGCCGGACCGCCCGGGCGACTTCGGCCTGGTGGAAGAGGGCGGCATGGCCTGGCTGGTGCGTGCCCGCGAGCAAGATGAAACCCTGAAACGTAAAAAGGGCGAGGACGAGGAAGAAATCACCCTGCAGCGCCTGATGCCGGCTGACGCCCTGCGTGTGCGCGGCCGCCATAACGCTGCCAATGCACTGGCCGCCCTGGCCCTGGCCAGCGCCGCCGGCTGTGCGCTGGCACCCATGCTGCATGGCCTGCGCGAGTACCGCGGCGAGCCGCACCGCGTCGAACATGTCGCCACGATCGAAGGCGTGGATTTCTACGACGATTCCAAGGGCACCAATGTCGGCGCCACCGTCGCCGCCATCACCGGCCTGGGCGCCGACCGTGCGCCGGCCAAGCTGGTCTTGATCCTCGGCGGCGACGGCAAGGGCCAGGATTTCAGCCCTCTGGCCGCCGGCGTGGCCCGCCATGCCCGCGCCGTGGCCCTGATCGGCCGCGACGGCCCGCAGATCGCCGCCGCCCTGGCCGATTGCGGCGTGCCTCTGCAAGCGCATGAAAGCTTGGAAGCCGCCACGGCCTGGTGCCAGGCACAAGCGCAAAGCGGCGACAGCGTGCTGCTGAGCCCGGCCTGCGCCAGCCTGGACATGTTCCGCAACTACGCCCACCGCGCCGAGGTCTTTGTGGCCGCCGTGCAGCAGCTGGCCGAAGACCGGGGGCTGAGCCTGTGAGCGCTGCCGCCGGACTGATGAAGCAATGGGGCGATCGCCTGCGCGAGCTGATCTCGGGGCGCGGCAAGGGCGGCGTCGAGAACGTGCCGGTGCGTGACTGGGTCAGCGTGTCCGCGGGCCAGCCGACCAAGCTCAGCGGCTTCGACCTGACCCTGGTCTGGGTCGTCTTGGCCCTGATGGGCCTGGGTTTGGTGATGGTGTATTCCGCCTCCATCGCCATGCCGGACAACCCGCGCTTCGAGAAGTATCTGCCGACCCATTTCCTGACTCGCCACATCATCGCCATCGCCTGCGGCCTGGTGGCCGGACTGATCACGGTGCAAGTACCGGTGGCGACCTGGGAGCGCTATGCGCCCTGGATGTTTGTGCTTGCCCTGGTCTTGCTGGTGGCCGTGCTGATCCCAGGCGTGGGCAAGGTCGTCTACGGTGCGCGGCGCTGGATCCCGCTGGGCGTGATGAACTTCCAGCCCTCGGAGCTGGCCAAGATGGCGATCGCCATGTATGCGGCCAGCTACATGATGCGCAAGATGGATGTGAAGGAGAACTTCTTCCAGGCCGTCTGGCCCATGGCCGTGTCGCTGGCCATCGTCGGCGTGCTGCTGCTGGCCGAGCCGGACATGGGCGCCTTCATGGTGATCGCGGCCATCGCCATGGGCATCTTGTTCCTGGGCGGTGTCAATGGCCGCATGTTTTTCTTGATCGTGGCCGTGCTGGTCGGCGCTTTCGTGCTGATGATTACCTTCAGCGAGTTCCGCCGCGAGCGCATCTTTGCCTACCTCAACCCCTGGGATGAGAAGTATGCCCAGGGCAAGGCCTACCAGCTGACGCATTCCCTGATCGCACTGGGCCGCGGCGAGTGGCTGGGCCAGGGCCTGGGCAGCAGCGTCGAAAAACTGCACTACCTGCCCGAGGCGCACACCGACTTTCTGCTCGCCGTGATCGGCGAAGAGCTGGGCTTTGTCGGTGTGGCCATCACCATCATTGCTTTCTTCTGGCTCTCGCGCCGGCTCTTCCACATCGGCCGCCAGGCCATCGCCCTAGACCGCGTGTTCGCCGGCCTCTACGCCCAAGGCATCGGCATCTGGATGGGCGGCCAGGCCTTCATCAATATGGGCGTGAACTTGGGCGCGCTGCCGACCAAGGGCCTGACCCTGCCGCTGATGAGCTTTGGCGGTTCGGCCATTTTGATGAACTGCGTGGCCTTGGCCATCGTGCTGCGGATAGACATCGAGAATAGGCAATTGATGCGCGGAGGCCGCGCATGAGTACCAAGCATCTGGTGATCATGGCTGCCGGCACCGGCGGCCACATCATCCCGGGCCTGGCTGTGGCTGAGGAGATGAAGCGCCGCGGCTGGAGCGTCAGCTGGATGGGCACCGAGCTGGGCATGGAAAACAAGCTGGTGCCGCCCACCGGCATTCCGCTCGATCGCTTGGCCTTTGCCGGCCTGCGCGGCAAGGGGCTGCTGCACACGGTCAAGGGTGTGTTCAAGCTGGCCCAGGCTTTTGTGCAGAGTCGTCAGGTGTTCGTGACGCGCAGCGCCGATGCGGTGCTGGGCATGGGCGGATACGTCTGCTTCCCCGGTGGCTTGATGGCTTGGTTGATGCGCCGGCCGCTGATGCTGGTCAATGCCGATGCGGCCATGCTGCTGAGCAACCAGAGCCTCAAGCCCATGGCTCACACCATTGCCTTTGGTTTCGACGGCGCGGCTGCGGCCTCGACGAGCAAGGCCGTGGTCACCGGCAACCCGGTGCGCGCCGAGATCGAAGCCCTGGCGCCGCCGGCCCAGCGCTATGCCGGCCGCAGCGGCCCGCTGCGTGTGCTGGTGGTGGGCGGCTCCTTGGGCGCGCGCGCCATCAACGATTTGCTGCCCAAGGCCCTGGCCCTGTGGCCGGCCGATCAGACGCGCCCGCAGGTGATCCATCAGACCGGCCAGGCCAATCTGGCGGCGGTGCAGGCGGCCTACAAGGCGGCCGGTGTGCAGGCCGACATCCGGCCTTTCATCGATGACATGGCGGCCGAACTCGCTGCGGCCGATGTGATGCTGTGCCGAGCCGGTGCAGTGACGGTCAGCGAGATCTGTGCGGCCGGCCTGGCCTCGGTGCTGGTGCCTCTGGTGGTCAGCACCACCTCGCACCAGCGCGACAACGCCCGCTTCATGGCTCAGCATGGCGCCGCGGTGCATCTGCCGCAAGAGGAAATGACGGCCGAGGGCCTGAAGCAGTTGCTGCAAGGCATGGACCGCGAGCATCTGCTGGCCATGGCCGACAAGGCCCGCACGCTGGCCCGCCCGCGCGCTGCGTCTCGGGTGGCCGATGAAATTGAAAAGATGAGTGGTGCCCGCCCATGAAACACGCCTTGCAACGCATTCACTTCGTGGGCATCGGCGGCGCCGGCATGAGCGGCATTGCCGAGATCTTGCAAGCCCAGGGCTACCGCGTCTCGGGCTCGGACCAGTCCGACAGCGCCACTTTGCAGCGCCTGGCCAGCCTGGGCCTGCGGGTGCAGATCGGCCATGCGGCCGAACACATCGGCGATGCCCAGGTGGTGGTCACTTCCACGGCCGTGCGCGCCGACAACCCCGAGGTGCTGGCCGCGCGCGCGCGCCACATCCCGGTGGTGCAGCGCGCCGTCATGCTGGCCGAGCTCATGCGCCAGCAAAAAGGCATCGCCATCGCCGGCACCCATGGCAAGACCACGACCACCTCCCTGGTCACCGATGTGCTGATCGAAGCCGGCCAGGACCCGAGCTTTGTGATCGGCGGCAAGCTGGCCAGCGCCGGCGCCAACTCTCGCCTGGGCCGGGGCGAGTTCATCGTCGTCGAAGCCGATGAGTCCGATGCCTCCTTCCTCAAGCTGCTGCCCATGCTGGCCGTCGTCACCAATATCGACGCCGACCACATGGACACCTACGGCCATGACTTCGCCCGCCTGAAGCTGGCTTTCGTCGATTTTCTGCACCGCATGCCTTTTTACGGCGCGGCGGTGATGTGCGCCGACGATGCCGGCGTGCGCTCCATCCTGCCGCTGCTCTCGCGCCCGGTGGTGACCTACGGCTTCGACGAAGACCTCGATGTGCGCGCCGTCGACATGCAAGCCCTGTCGGGTGGCGGCATGCGCTTCACTGTGCAGCGCCAGGGCCGGCCCGATCTGCCGGTGGTGTTGAACTTGGCGGGTCGGCATAACGTCTTGAATGCACTGGCCGCGATCGCCGTGGCCGACGAGCTGGAGTTGCCGGACGCACCGGTGCTGGCCGCGCTGGCCAAGTTCGGCGGCGTGGGCCGGCGCTTCCAGCGCTACGGCGAGCTGCCGGCATCGGCCGGCGGTCAGTTCAGCCTGGTCGATGACTACGGCCACCATCCGGTGGAGATGGCGGCGGTGCTGTCGGCGGCGCGCGGCGCCTTCCCGGGCCGCCGCCTGGTGCTGGCCTTCCAGCCGCACCGCTACACCCGCACGCGCGACTGCTTCGCCGAGTTCGTGCGCGTGATTGCCGGCTTCGACGCTGTGCTGCTGACCGAGGTGTACGCCGCCGGCGAGGGCGTGATCGCCGGCGCCGATGGCCGCGCGCTGCTGGCGGCGCTGCAGAAGACCTCGCTGGCCGAGGTGAGCTTTGTCGACGACGTCGCCTCCCTGCCGCAGGCCATTGCCGCGGCGGCGCGTGCCGACGACGTTGTGATCGTGATGGGCGCGGGCTCCATCGGTGCCGTGCCGGCACAAACCGTGACTTTTTTGAAGGGTGTCCAGCCATGAAACTGGATCTGAATATCGATCCTCGTACTCTGGGCAAAGTAGCCGTCTTGATGGGCGGCGACTCGGCCGAGCGCGAGGTCTCGCTGACCATGTCGGGCCCGGGCGTGCTCAAGGCCTTGCGTTCGCAAGGCGTAGATGCGCATGGCTTCGACCCGTCCGAGCGGCCGCTGCAAGTGCTCAAGGACGAGGGCTTCGAGCGCTGCTTCATCGCCCTGCATGGCCGCCACGGCGAAGACGGCACGGTCCAAGGTGCGCTGGAACTGCTGGGCATTCCCTACACCGGATCGGGTGTGCTGGCCTCCAGCATCGCCATCGACAAGATCATGACCAAGCGCCTGTGGCTGGCCGATGGCCTGCCCACGCCGCGCTATGTCAAGCTCAAGAAAAGCGCCATCAGCCGCGCGAACTGCATGGCCATCCCGGACCAACTGGGCCTGCCGGTCTTCGTCAAGCCGCCGCACGAGGGTTCGACCATCGGCATCAGCAAGGTCGAAGGCTATTCGCAGATGCAAGAGGCGGTTGAGCTGGCCGCGCGCTACGACGACGAGATCCTCTGCGAGGAATTCATCGACGGCCCCGAGCTCACCTGCCCGGTGCTGGGTGAGGGCGACACCGCCGTGGCTCTGCCGGTGGTGCAGATCGAAGCTGTCGGCGGCAACTACGACTACCAGAACAAGTACTTCACCGACACCACCCGTTACCTGACCGACACCCTGAGCATCGAGCTCGAACGTGAGGTGCGCGAGCTGACCCTGGCCGCCTACCGCTCGCTGGGCTGCCGCGGCTGGGCGCGCGCTGACGTGATGCTGCGCAAGCGCGACAACAAGCCCTTCTTGCTTGAAATGAACACCTCGCCGGGCATGACCTCGCATTCCCTGGTGCCGATTTCGGCCAAGGCCGCCGGCATCTCTTACGAGCAGCTGTGCATGTGGGTGCTGTCGCAGGCGCGCCTGGACGGCCAAGTTCCGGCCAAGCAGGCCTGACCGAGTCACCGCCCAAGACCAAGAATCATGCGCGCCTCCGCCACCCTCAGCAGCAGCTTGCCGCCTGACATCCGCTTGATGAATGCGGTGACGGCCTTGTTGCTCGCGGGTGTGTTGCTGCTGGCGGCCGGGCTCGGTCTGCGCTGGGTGTCGCGCCAGCCGGTGTTTGCCATTCGCGCCATTCAGGTGGAAGGCGATGTCGCGCGCAACAGCGCGGCGTCCTTGCGTGCCAATGCGCTGCCGGGCTTGTCGGGTTCCTTTTTGAGCATGAGCTTGCAGCAGGGGCGCGAAGCTTTCGAAGCCGTGCCTTGGGTGCGCAGCGCGGTGGTGCAGCGGGTCTGGCCGAACCAGCTCAAGGTCCGGCTCGAGGAGCACCGGCCTGCCGCCTACTGGGAAACCAAGGCCGAGGGTGCCGATGCCAACAGCGACGCCACCGTCGAACGCCGTCTGGTCAACAGCTTCGGCGAGGTGTTCCAGGCCAATCTGGGCGACGTCGAGGATGAAGACCTGCCGGTGCTGGCCGGCCCTTCCGGCACCTCGGCCAGCATGCTGCACATGTGGCAACGCTTGCAGCAAGCCAGCCGCGCCATGGACGACAGCATCGACCGGCTCGATCTGTCGGGCCGCGGCTCCTGGCGCATCACCCTGGACAAGGGAGCGGTGATCGAGCTGGGCCGCGGGGAGGAAGATGAGGTGTTGGCTCGCTATGAGCAGTTGGTGCGTACGGTCAGCCAGCTCACTTCACGCTTCCAGGCGCCGCTCTTGTCCGCCGATTTGCGTCACGCCGATGGTTATGCCGTGCGCCTGCAGGGCTACGCCACCGTCGCCAAACCTGTCAAAACCAACAAACCCGCGGCCAAGCCGGCCAAACCCGCCAGCGCGGGAACCATAAGAAACTGAAGGAAGAACAAGCATGGCCAAGGAATACAAGGATTTGGTCGTTGGGCTCGATATCGGCACGGCCAAGATCATGGCCGTGGTGGCCGAGGTGCTGGGCAATGGTGAATTGCGCATCGCCGGCCTCGGCGTGGCCAGCTCGAATGGTTTGAAGCGCGGCGTGGTGGTCAATATCGACGCCACCGTGCAATCGATCCAGCAGGCCTTGAAAGAGGCCGAAATGATGGCCGACTGCAAGATTTCCCGGGTTTACACCGGCATCACCGGCAGCCATATCCGCGGCCAGAATTCCACCGGCATGGTGATCGTGCGCGACAAGGAAGTGACACCGGTCGATGTTGCCCGGGTCGTGGAAACCGCCAAAGCCATCAATATTCCCAACGACCAGCGCCTGCTGCTGGTCGAGCCACAGGAATTCGTGATTGACGGCCATGAGGTCAAAGAACCCATCGGCATGAGCGGCGGCCGCCTGGAAGTGAAGGTCCATATCGTCACCGGCGCACAAAGCGCGGCGGAAAACATCGTCAAGTGCGTGCGCCGCTGCGGCCTGGAAGTGGATCAGCTGGTTTTGAATTCCAGCGCCTCCAGCCTGGCCGCCTTGACCGCCGACGAGCGCGATCTCGGCGTCGCCCTGGTCGATATTGGCGCCGGCACCACCGATGTGGCGATCTTCACCGGCGGCTCGATCCGGCATACCGCTGTCATCCCCATCGCTGGCGACCTGATCACCAGCGATATCGCCATGGCCTTGCGCACGCCGACCAAGGATGCCGAGGAAATCAAGGTCGAGTATGGCGTCGCGAAACAGATGCTGGCCGACCCGGCCGACCAAGTCGAGGTACCCGGTTTGGGCGATCGCGCCCCCCGAATGCTTTCAAAACAAGCACTTGCCGGTGTTATTGAACCCAGAGTCGAGGAAATATTCTCGCTGGTGAATCAAGTCATCCGCGAAAGCGGGTATGAAGAACTCTTGTCTTCGGGGATTGTTCTGACCGGCGGCTCGGCGGTGATGCCCGGTATGGTGGAACTCGCCGAGGACATATTCCTGAAACCCGTTCGGCGCGGCAACCCGACCTATGGCGGCGCTTTGTTCGACATGGTTTCGAACCCCCGTTCGGCCACCGTCATGGGTTTGCTGGAAGAAGCGCGTCTGTCGCGGACCCGGGGTTTGAAAGCGGCGCAACAGGCCGGTTCCATGAAAACCCTGTTCGGGCGGGCCAAGGATTGGTTCCTGGGTAACTTCTGAAACTCACATCTGCTTACCTGATGGGTAAGGCGGCACTGGTTTAACTGTCGGAAAACAACGGCAGCGCGTGAAAAAAAAGGGTCATCCCTATAGTTTTTCGGGCTTAGCGGCGGCACAATTGCTCAAGGAGAATTGATTATGGCGATCGAGATGATCGAAGAGTTTGACCAAGGCACCCAAATCAAGGTGATTGGGGTGGGTGGCGGTGGCGGCAACGCGGTGGACCACATGATCGCGCAGGGCGTGATGGGTGTGGAATTCATCTGCGCCAATACCGATGCCCAGGCGCTGAATCGCTCCAAGGCTGACCAGCTCCTGCAGCTGGGCAGCACCGGGCTCGGCGCCGGCGCCAAGCCTGAAATGGGCAAGGCCGCGGCGGAAGAGGCCGAAGCCCGCATCCGCGAGTCCATCCAGGGCGCGCACATGCTCTTCATCACCGCTGGTATGGGCGGTGGCACCGGCACCGGTGCGGCGCCTGTCATTGCTCGCGTGGCCAAGGACATGGGCATCCTGACCGTCGGTGTGGTGACCAAGCCTTTCGAATTCGAAGGCGGCCGTCGCTCCAAGGCGGCTGATGCCGGTCTGGCTGAGCTGGAAGCCAATGTCGACTCGCTGATCGTCGTGCTGAACGACAAGCTGCTGGATGTGCTCGGCGACGATGTCACGCAAGATCAAGCTTTCGCGCACGCCAATGACGTGTTGAAGAACGCTGTTGGCGGCATTTCCGACATCATTCACATCCCCGGTCTGGTCAACGTTGACTTCGAAGACGTCAAGACGGTGATGAGCGAACCCGGCAAGGCCATGATGGGCACGGCGCAAGCCAGCGGCCCGGATCGCGCCGCCAAGGCCGCCGAAGCAGCCGTGGCTTGCCCGCTGCTGGAAGGCATCGATCTGTCCGGCGCGCGCGGCGTGCTGGTGCTGATTGCCGCCAACCGCAACACCTTCAAGCTGAGCGAATCCCGCAATGCGATGAACGCCATCAAGCGTTACGCCTCGGAAGACGCGCATGTCATCTACGGCACGGCCTACGACGAAACGCTGGGCGACGCCCTGCGTGTCACCGTCATCGCCACCGGCCTGTCCTCACAGCGTGCGCGCCAGCAAGCGCCTTTGCAGGTGGTGCAGCAGCAGGTGCAGACACAGCTGCGCACGGGCACCTATGACGTGCCGGTCCTGACCGACCACGTCAAGATGCAGGCCGGCACGACGGTGGCGCAAGCCGGCGGTCTGGGCCTGGGTGGCATGGGCGGTGTCAGCAGCGGTGTGGCCTCGGGTCTTGGTGCCGATCTCGGCGCCTCGCACAGCGTTTGGCGTCATGGCCGTACTGCGGCCGCCACCAAGGTCGAGGCTTTGTCCTCGAACGGCATGGACGAGATCGAAATCCCGGCCTTCTTGCGCAAGCAAGCGGACTGAGCGAGCCAAGCGGATATCGGGCCTGAGGCTCGAACCAATGAGCGGACCCTGCGGGGTCCGTTTTTGTTGTTGGCGTACTCACCCTTGGGCCTGGACTCCTGAATGTCGAGCTTGTGCCCAGAGGGTCAGGCCATGCGCCTGTGGCATGCTCCTGCTTTGGGCCGCAGCGGTCAGGGCACAGCAAGGCATGAGCGACATTTTTCGAGCAGCATGGATCGGCGCCCTTTGGCGTCTTCGCCAGGTGTCGGGCGAGTCCGCCCTGTGTACGGGTCTTGCCTGGGTGGCCGCCATGCTGCTGCTCTTGGAGCCTGCTCTTGTGCAAGCGCAAGGTCAGTCCCAAGCCCAGGTGGAGATGCAAGCCCTGGCCTTGAACGGCCTGCCATTGAAGAACAATGGCGAGCAGGCCTTCAGCGCCGACCGCGCGATCAGCCTCTGGAGCCGTGAGGATCTCGATGCCTGGTGGGCCGCGCTGCGCTCGATGGAGGGCACGCATGGCATCCTGCCGGCGCGCCTGCAGCCGCCAGCCGACGCGGCCGCCTGGTCCACGGTCAGCCTGCCTGACGTCAAGCCACGCGCTTCCCACGCGATGGCGTCCAGCGCTGCCGGGCAGGCTCGCAGTTATGAAATGCGCTGGTATCGCCTGCGCTATGCACCGCCTCAGGGTCGCTGGCCCACCAGCGTGGCGCTTTACATGCCGCGCCTGTCGGCCATGTCGGCCGCCGTGCTCGTCAAGACCGATGAAGGATGGCGTCAGGTCTTTGACAACCAGTACGGTGCGCGTGAGCAATGGGTGCGGCCACTCTGGGCTTTGTTTCCTCCTGCTCTGACCGAACTGCACCAAAGCCGCAGCATCGAGCTGGTGGTGGCGGTGCCGGTCCGGCATGACAGCTTCTTCTCGGTGTCCACCGTATGGTTGGGCGCTCGCGAAGATCTGGAGACACTGCCGCGGCGGCGCTGGATGTTGCAGATTGGCGCGCCTCAAGCCATCAGCCTGACCCTGGTCACTCTGGGCTTGTTTTCCCTAGCTCTGTGGGTGCGGCGGCGCAGCGAACCGGCCTATTTGCTGTTTGCTCTGGCCTCGGTGGCCTGGCTCTTGCGCAATTTGCACTACCACCTGAACTTGCCGCGTTCGCCGTTGGGCTTGGAGTGGTTCTGGTGGATGACCCATGCCTCTATGTCATGGGTGATGTTGCTGACCTTTATGTTCGCCTTGCGCTTTGCCCGGCGCCAGTTCCATCGCCTGGAACGCACGGTGGCTTTGCTTGTGCTGGGGGGGAGCCTGCTGACCCTGCCTCTGTTCGGCCTGGCGCCTGACCCGGTGTTCCAGCAAGCCATCAATGCCCTGGTCAGCGTGCTAGGTACGGTCTTCGTCGGCGTCGTGGCTCTGCGCGAGGGCAGCCGCGAATTGCGTTTGATCGCCATCAGCTTGGCTCTGAGTCTGGTGCTGGGCGTGCACGATGTGATCTTGCTGGCCGGCTTGGCCTGGCCCGAGCACATCTATCTGATGCCGTATGCGACGCTGATCATCGTCGCTAGTTTTCTCTATGCCGTGCAACGCCGCTACATCGGAGCGCTGGAAGAGGTCGAGCAGCTCAATGCCTGTCAGGCGCAGCGCTTGCAGCAGCAAAGCGACGAGTTGCTGGCGCAGCACGAGCGCCTGCGCGAGGCGGAGCGGCAGCAGGCCTTGCTGATCGAGCGCCAGCGCCTGATGCAAGACATGCATGATGGCCTGGGTTCCTCGCTGCTCTCGGCCATGGTGGCGGTGGAGCAGGGCCGGATGGAGCAAGACAAGGTGGTCGAGGTCTTGCGCGAATGCGTGGACGATTTGCGCCTGGTGATCGATTCGCTCGAGCCGGTCGGCCATGACCTGGTGTCGCTGCTGGCCACCATGCGCTACCGCCTGGGTAAGCGTTTGCAGGTCGGCGGCCTGAGCCTGGAATGGGATGTGCAAGACCTGCCCCCGCTGGCTTGGTTGGAGCCGCCCGACGCCTTGCATGTGCTGCGCCTCTTGCAGGAAGCGCTGAGCAATGTGCTCAAGCACGCCAAGGCCTCGCGGGTGCGCATGGTGACGCGCAACCAGGGCAGCTATGTCGAGATCCGGGTTGAGGACGATGGCGAGGGCTTCGACCTCGCCACGGCGCAGCGCGGCCGCGGCCTGAAAAGCCAGCAGCGCCGGGCGCAGCGACTGGGCGGCTCGATCAAGATCGAGTCGAGCCCAGGGCAGGGCACGCGCCTGAGCCTGCGCCTGCCGGTGCAGCGCGCCGCCAGCGGTGAGGCGCCCTCAGCCCCAAGCCAGCAAGCCGCGTCCTGATCGCCGACAATCGAGGCATGCTGAAACAAAGAACCCTGAAGGCGCTGACCAAAGCGGTTGGCGTGGGCATCCACAGCGGCCAGCGTGTCGAACTGACCCTCAGGCCGGCGGCGCCTGACACTGGCATCGTCTTCCGCCGCGTCGATCTGTGCACGCCGGTGGACATTCCCGTGCGCCCCGATACGGTCTGTGACACCCGAATGGCCACCACCATCAGCCCCGGCGGCGACCCTGGCGCGCCCAAGGTGCAGACCATTGAGCATCTGTTGTCAGCCTGTGCCGGCTTGGGCCTGGACAATCTGTATGTGGACATCAATGCCGACGAGGTGCCCATCCTTGACGGCTCGGCCGCCAGCTTTGTCTACCTGCTGCAGAGCGCCGGCATCGAGCAGCAGAACGCTGCCAAGAAGTTCCTGCGCGTCAAGAAGGCGGTGGAAGTGCGCCAGGGCGAGGGCAAACGCCTGATGTGGGCGCGCCTGGAGCCGCATCACGGCTACACCTTGAGCTTCCAGATCGAGTTCGACAACCCGGCCGTGTCGGCCACCGGCCAGCAGTATGTCTTCGACATGGGTTCGGGCCAGTACAAAAAGGAAATCGCCCGCGCACGCACCTTCGGCATGACCAGCGACATCGAGCTGATGCGCTCGCGTGGTCTGACCCTCGGCGGCTCCATGGACAACGCCATCGTTGTCGATGACTACCGCGTTCTGAACGCTGATGGACTCCGTTATGACGACGAGTTCGTCAAGCACAAGATCCTCGACGCCATTGGCGATATGCAGGTGGCGGGCTATCCACTGCTGGCCGCCTACACCTCGTTCAAGGGCGGTCATGCCTTGAACAACAAGCTGGTGCGTGCCTTGCTGGCCGATGCCGAGGCCTACGAGCTGATCACCTTCGAGGACGATGCTCGCGCGCCGCAAGGCTTCGCTCAGCTGGCGCCGGCGTGGTGATCTGTTTCCTGCGGCCGCGCCAGCGGGCGCTCAGGCCTGGAGTGTGCCCATGATGATTTTTCGCCTCGTCGCCGGCCTGCTGATGTTCGCCGGCATCGTCAGCTTTGCCATCTACATCGCCACCGGGCAGAAGATCTGGCGGCGGCGCGGCCTGCTCATCGTCAAATGGACGCTGCTGGCCGCGCTGGGATTTTTCGCGGTGCTGGTGCTGGAGCGGCTCGCTCTGATGTTGTGAGTCCGCCGCCCCGGCTGCGCGCTTCTTATTGCGCCGTGTAGCTGACCGTCAGCTGGTAATTGCCGGCGGTATAGCCTTTCAGCAACACATAGACGTCGCTGTTGGCCGCCGCGCTGATGCTGCAGGTCTCGGTGGCGGTGCTGCCATCGCTCTTGCAGTCATAGCTGGCCGTCGTGGGCACAGCGGCTTTCTTGACGAACAAGTCGATGTCGCCGGTGCCGGTGGTGCTGGCCTTGAACGTGCCTCCGGCCTTGACCTTGAAGGGGCCGAAGCTCCGGGTCTGGTTCAGCGTCAGGCTGCCGCTGAAGTTTTCCACCTTGTCACCAGGCGGCGGCGTGCCAGGGCCGTCGGCACCCAGTTCCACCGCATAGGCCAGGGCCATGCGTGCGAACTTGAGCGAGTGTTCGGCATTGCTGCCGGTGTTGGCGTAGGTGTCGTTGGCGGAGTGGATGTAGGGGTTGTCGGCCGCGAACGAGGACTCAAACGGCATGGTCGCGAAGTAGCCTTGGGCGTTCCAGCTGGCATGGTCCGAGCAGGCGTAGCCGCAGCGGTCCGTGCCGATTTTCAGGGTCGGCAGATAGGTCTTGATCAGGTTGGTGACGAAGGTGTTCTGGCCGGCGTCGGTGTAGTCGGTGAAGATGTAGATGTCATTGGCGGCGCCTTTGTAATTCGTCATGTCCAGCTGGATCACGCCGACCACATTGGTGTTGGCCGCGGCAAAGCTGCGCGCGATCTCGGCCGAGCCACGCAGGCCCACCTCTTCTGCCGCATAGGCCATGAATTTCAGGGTGCGCCGAGGTTTGAAGTTATTGGCCACCAGGGTGCGGATGATTTCGGTCAGGCTGGCCACGCCGGAGGCGTCATCGTCGGCGCCCGGCGCACGCGTGGTTTCCCCGGTTCCCGAGCTGACGATGGAGTCCAGATGTGCGCCCAGCACGACCACCTCGGAGGCATTGTCCGTGCCCTTGAAGGTCAGGATGACCGACTTCTGCGGCCAGCTGGCGTGGGTGAATTGCTCCACCGTGATGTCGCTGCGCCCGCCGGCCAAGGTGGTCCAGCGGTTCTTCAGCCAGGTCGAGGCGGCGGTGCCGCCGCTGGTCGTGTAGTAGCGGTTGGTGTTTGCGGAAAGATCGAGGATGGTCTGGCCGATATTGCTGGCCTGCATTTGTGACAGCATGGGTGTGACCAGGGTTTGCTGGTCGATCACATAGCTGGGCCGCGTGGCGGCAACCAGGGGCTGCATGGGGCGGCTCAAGGCGCTCAGGCTGCGCTGACCCTCTGCCTGGCTGGGGTGGAACATATAGCCGCCGCAACGGCGCAGCTTTTCATGCACCGCGGCCGACAGCTGGCCCAGCAGTGCCTCCTCCACTTCAACCAGGTGCACGCGTTCGGGCTGGCGCGCTGCCGTGGCGTCACCGGCGGTCTCGCTCACCGAGGCCAGTGCGTCGACGCTGGCGCTGGAGCGGGCGGCCGGATGCACGCGTTGCAACTCCTTGAAGGCGGCATCGCCAAGGCTGATCCAAACCTTGTTGCTGGCCGCGGGCTTGCTGGCGTTTGTGGCTTGGGCCAAGGCGCTGGGGCTGAGCAGGGGACTGAGTGCCAGCAGGCCGGCCAAGGCTGGGGCCAGCCAGGTGCGCGGGCGCTGAAGAGAGTGCAGGGTGGGCATGGTCAAGGTCTCCTTGTGGGGGTGGGGGGCAGGCCTGCGCCGGCCGGCGCTGGCGCCAGTGCCGCTTGGGGCTTGCCGCAAACGCGGGTTCGCCGCGGCTTCGGCCAGCCGGTGTTGAGGGCCTCGCCGAGCGCGCAACCATCCTCCTTTAACACCTCAACGTGAAATTGGGGCGAATGCGGATGTCAGTTCTTACAGCTTGTGCGGAAACCGCCCGTCACTAGGATTCGCTCCCACTGACCGGCTGCCTTCAAACGTGGCGGGCGGCGGCTGCGGCGACTGGTGCTGCGGCACGGCGACCGGGGTCAGACGGTGAGGGGCACGGCCTTGCGATCCAGGGTTCGACCTTGCCGGCCCGCAAGCCACTCACCGGTCTGCCGGGTCTACAAACATGGGCTGACAAGCCTTCATTCCTAGGAGTCGAACGATATGCAAGCAAACTTCACCTTGATGGCCCGCAGCGCGCTGCTCGCCGCTGCGGCATCGCTGGCCTGCCAGGCCATGGCCGCTGACCGTTTGGAGCTGGACGGGACCAATTTGGCTCGTGCCGGCATCGTCGCCGCGCGTGGCGCCACCGGCCCGGCCGCGGCACTGGGCCTGGCCAGCGAAGAGCTCAAGCCCCTGCGCAGCCAAAGCTACGACAACGGCCTGGTCGTTACACGCTACCAGCAGCTCTACCAAGGTGTGCCGATCTGGGGTGAGGGCGTGGTCGAACATGTCGCCAACGGCTCCAAGACAGCCACCTTCTCCGGCGCCTTGCTGCGCAATCTGAACCAGGACCTGGCCCACACCCAGCCCAGCCTGTCCGCCGCTTCGGTGCTGACGGTCGCCAAGAGCCTGGTCAATGGCGTGTTCAAGGTCTCCAACACGGAGAACGAGCAGGTCACGCTCTACGTCAAACAGAACGACAAGGGCGTTGCCCAATTGGTCTATCTGGTCTCCTTCCTGACCAGCAAGGGTGATGAACCCAGCCGCCCGTACTTCCTGATCGACGCCAACAGCGGCTCGGTGATCGAGCGCTGGGAAGGCCTGAATCACGCCAATGCCACCGGCCCCGGCGGCAATGCCAAGACCGGCAAGTACGAGTACGGCACCACCTACGGCCCCCTGGTGGTGACCGCTGACTGCCAGATGAACAGCGGCAATGTCGTCACCGTTGACCTGAAAGGCGGAACCACCGGCAGCACGCCCTTCAAGTTCACCTGCCCTCGCAATGAGTACAAGCTGACCAATGGCGCCTACTCGCCGCTGAACGACGCGCATTACTTCGGCAATGTGGTCTTCAATATGTACCAAGGCTGGTTCAACCTCCGCCCGATCAGCCAGACCCTGTACATGAAGGTGCACTACAGCAGCAACTACGAGAACGCCTTCTGGGACGGCTCGGCCATGCACTTCGGTGACGGCGCTTCCACCTTCTACCCGCTGGTGTCGCTGGACGTGTCCGCGCACGAAGTCAGCCACGGCTTCACCGAGCAGAACTCGGGCCTGGTGTATTCCAACCAGTCCGGCGGCATGAATGAGGCTTTCTCCGACATGGCCGGCGAAGCCGCCGAGTACTTCATGAAGGGCACCAACGACTGGTTGGTTGGCAGCGAGATCTTCAAGGCCACGGGTGCCCTGCGCTATTTCGCCGACCCGACCCGCGACGGTCGCTCGATCGCCAACGCCGCCAACTACTACAACGGCTTGGACGTGCATCTGTCCAGCGGCGTCTACAACAAGGCCTTCTACTTGCTGGCCACCAAGCCCGGCTGGAATACCCGCAAGGCTTTTGAAGTGATGGTCGATGCCAATCGCTTGTACTGGGCGGCCAGCAGCACCTTCAATCAGGGCGCTTGCGGTGTCGAGAAGGCGGCCACCAACCGTGGCTACACCGTCGCTGACGTGACCGCGGCCTTCTCGGCCGTCGGTGTCAGCTGCGCCACCACACCGCCTCCCGCCACCATCCCCTTGACCAAGGGCGTGGCCAAGACCGGCATCAACCTGGCCACGAATGCCAAGCTGACTTACACCCTGGTGGTGCCGGCCGGCGCCAAGAACCTGAGCTTCAAGCTCTCGGGCGGCACGGGTGATGGCGACATCTACCTGAAGTTCGGCTCGGCTCCGACCACGACCAGCTATGAGCTCAAGTCGGATGGCTCGACCAACACCGAGACCATCACGGTCGCTGCCCCCAAAGCCGGCACTTACTACCTGCTGCTGAACGCTTACTCTGCGGTGTCGGGCACCAGCTTGGTCGCCAACCACAACTGAGTTTGAGCGCTGCCGCGGTCTCCGGGACGCGGTTGTCTGCTGAACCACGGCAAGGCCGGTCCTGACATGCGCAGGATCGGCCTTGCTTTTTGTGCTTTGGGCATAGACGCGGGTGGTGCGAAGATCGCGGCTCCGAATCTTTACGCCGCTCGGTGGGAAGCACATCCATGACTTCTTCTTCTGGCACGCAAGAACGGGATGCCGACGCGCTCCCGCCACCCGACGCTGAGGCGCCTGCCGATGCCGGCGCGGCTCTGGAGGCGGCACCGGGCCAGGAAGCCGAGGCAGCAACTGCCATCGACCCCGAGGAAGCCGAGCGCCTGGCCGCCCAGCGCGAGGCCGAAGAAAAAGAGGCAGCCGAGCGCGAAGCGCGCTTGCAGCGCCTGATGCAGAAGATCGCCGCCCACGCCGATTTCGCGTCCATGAAGGACTCGGTCCGCTCCATGCAAAAGGTCAGTCGCTCCGAGAAGGCGCACACCCGCGCCTTGACCGGCGAGATCTCCAACGACATCGCGATGACCGGCAAACTGTTGCGCCTGGTCAACGCCGCGTTCTACAGCTCGGCCGGTGGCGGCAGCATCACCAGCATGGAGCGCGCGGTTGCCTTGATGGGTTTCCAGACCATAGGCATGGTGGCGAGCTCCCTGATGTTGTTCGAGCGCCTGCCCAAGACGGCCGACGGCAACCGCCTGCGCCAGGAGTTCGGCCGGGCCCAGATGGCGGCCTTGCTGGCGCATGAGATGTGCAACAGCAGCAAGCACATCGAGGGCGCCTACCTGAATGCCCTGTTCCAGAACCTCGGCAGCATGCTGGCCGGCATGCATTTCGCTGAAGACACGGCCGCCATCGAGGCGCGCCTGCAGGCGGAGGGCCTGGTCGAAGGCGAACCCGCCTGGCATGACAAGCGCGAAAAACTGGCGCGCCAGCAATGGGGCCTGGGCTTCGAGGAAATCGGTGTCGAGGTGGCCAAGAGCTGGGGTTGGCCCGATTCCGTGCGTCAGACCATGCGCAGCCTGGCGCCCAGCAGCTTGGAGCGGCCGGCCGGGCCCGAGGAATACCAGCGCGTGCTCTGCACGGCGGCCAACCGTCTGGCTGGTGATCTGCTGCGCCTGCCCGGCGGCGGCAATGCCGAGGAGCGGGCCGAGGCGCGCAAAGCCTGTGTCGACCGCTTTGCCGCCGAGATGGGCGTACCCTTGAATCTTGACCCCGAGGTCCTGCCCGCCGTGGTCGAGCAGGTCAAGCTGGTTTGGGACGATCTGGCCAAGGCCCTGGGCTTCGACCCGGTGCCAGTGCCGGCCAAAGCCAAGACCGCAGAGAAGGCGCCCGAGAAGGCCGGCAGCAAGCCGGTCGAGAAGGCGCCCGCCAAGCCTGCACCGGCGCCCGCTCCAGCGGCCCGGCCTGCCGCCGCGCCGGCGCCCGCCAACCCCGTCATGGCCGAGGCCTTGTCGGCCGCGCTCGAGCGCGTCAGCGAGCTGGTGCTGTCCGGTGCGCCGGCGGCCAAGCTGCTGCAGCTGTGCATGAAGGAAATGCAAGACGCTTTGCAGCTGCAACGTGTCATCGTCTGTCTTCGTGACCCCGCCAGCGGCGGCCTGCGCGGCCGCATGGGCATGGGGGACCGGGCACAGGAGTTGGCGCCGGTGTTCGACATCCCGCTCAAACCGCCCAGCGAACTGTTCGGCCTGCTTTGCAGCAAGGGTGCCGACACCTTGATCTCGGACGCCTCCGACCCCGTCATTGCCCAGCGCCTGCCGCCCTGGTACGGCAAGCAGGTGCGCGCCCAGACCTTTGTGCTCTTGCCCATGGTGGCCGGCGATCAAGTGCTCGGCGCCTTCTACGGCGACCAGGCCGTGGCCGGCCGCCTGCAGATCGGCGAACGCGAGCTGCGCCTGCTCAAGACCCTGCGCAACCAGGTCGTGATGGCCATGCGCTTTGGCGGCGCCGCCCCTGGCAGTTGAGGCGCCCGCGTGAATTGTTGGCATTTGGGCGCGTGGGGGCGACCCGGCGGCGCACTGCGCACAAGCATGGATTGAGTTCGGGCGGCAACGGCCGATGAATCAGGGTCTGTCATCCGCTGCCTCCAAAAAGACATGAACTCAGAAACGAGCGCCACAGAGGCCCTGGCCTCGGCCAGTCCCGATTTTCCCGTGGCCGAAGCTGCCGTGGACCTAGCTGCCGACCCTGCTGACCCTGCTGCACTGGCAGCCGCCGAAGCCGAGGCTGCCCGGCTGGCCGCCGAGCGCCAGGCCGCCCAGGAAGCCGAAGATCGCGCCGCCGCCGAGCGCGAGGCGCGCCTGCAGCGCCTGATGCAGCGCATCGCCAAGCATGCCGATTTCGCCTCCATGAAGGACTCGACCCGGCTGCTGCAAAAGATTGCCCGTTCCGAGAACGCGCACGCGCGTGCGCTGAGCGGCGCCATCTCCGACGATGTGGCCATGACGGCCAAGCTGCTGCGCCTGGTCAATGCCGCCTTCTACAGCTCGGCCGGCGGCGGCAGCATCACCAGCTTGCAGCGCGCCGTGGCCTTGATGGGCTTCCAGACCATAGGCATGGTGGCCAATTCCTTGATGCTGTTCGAGCGTCTGCCCAAGGGCGCCGATGGCAACCGCCTGCGCCAGGAGTTCGGCCGTGCCCAGCTGGCGGCCTTGTTGGCCCACCAGTTCTGCAACAGCAGCAAGCAACTCGACGGCGCCTACCTGATTGCCTTGTTCCAGAACCTGGGCGGCATGCTGGCCGGCTTGCACTTTGCCGATGACATGGAGGCCATCGAGGCTGCCTTGCAGGCCCGCGAACTGGCCGAGGGCAGCCTGGCTTGGCAGGAGGGGCGCGAAAAACTGGCCCGCGAGCAATGGGGCCAGGGGCTGGAGGACATCGCCATCGAAGTGGCGCGGCAATGGGGCTGGCCCGAATCGGTGCGCATGGGCATGCGCACGCTGCGCCCCAGCAATCTGGAGCGCGCCTGCAGCCCCGAGGAGTACCAACGCGTACTCTGCACCGCCGCCAATGACCTGGCCGCCCAGCTGCTCAAGCTGCCGCACTCGGGCAGCCCCGAGGAGCGCGCCGAGGCCCGCAAGGCCTGCGTCGAGCGCTTCGCCGCCGAGCTGGCCGTGCCCTTGGGCCTGGACCCCGAGCCCATGCCCGAGGCGGTCGAGAGCGTCAAGCAGGTCTGGGACGATCTGGCCCAGACCCTGGGCTTTGGCGCCGTCGTGGCTGCGCCGGCTGCGGCTGGCAAGTCAAGCAGTTCCTCCAAGCCGGCCAAGCCCGGCGATCTGGCGACCCCTGCGAACAAAGCTGCACCGGCGCCTGCGGCCGCTGCACCCCGCCCGGCGGCGCGCCCGGCGGCGGCCAACCCGGCCATGGCCGAAGCTTTGTCCAGCGCGCTGGAGCAGCTCAGCGAAATGGTCTTGTCCGGCGCCGCACCGGGCCAGCTGCTGCAGCTGTGCATGAAGCAGATGCACGAGGCGCTGAACCTGCAGCGCGTCATCGTCTGCCTGCGCGACGCCAGCCATGGCGGCTCCTACCTCAAGGGTCGGATGGGCCTGGGCGAGCGGGCCACCGTGCTGGCGCCGCTGTTCGACATACCGCTGGCCCCGCCGACGGAGCTGTTCGGCCTGCTCTGCAGCAAGGGCGCCGATACGCTGATCTCCGACACCGCCGACCCCGTGATCGCCCAGCGCTTGCCCGCCTGGCACCGCCAGCAGGTCCGCGCCGGCACCTTTGTGTTGCTGCCCATGGTTGCAGGCGGCCAGGTCTTGGGCACCTTCTATGGCGACCGCGCCGAGGCGGGCACCTTGCATATCAGCGAGCGCGAGCTGACCCTGCTCAAGACCTTGCGCAATCAGGTGGTGATGGCGATGAGGTTTGGTGGGGGGAAGGGCTGAGCAGGTGAACAGGTGGGCAGGTGAATCGTGAATCGTGAATCGTGAGTCGTGAGTCGTGAGTCGGTTGCTTGGTAAACCTGGGCTAGTCCTGGGCATTCCTCTGCCGAGGTAGAACAACTGCTGCGGCAGTCGGTAGGCCCTCAGGCGTGACCCCCGTGATGTTTTGGACATGCTTGCCCGGTGACGCACCGCCGCGGTACACGAGAAAGAAAAAGTGATCGGCCAGGAACAGCAGCGAGTAATCGAAGGCGCCAGTGCTGGGTATGCCCATGCAGTAGCTTGCTAGGACTGCCTGCGTGAAACACCCGGGCTAATTGGCTGCCACAGGCGCCAGCGGGGGAACGGGGCGATGGTCCAGACTCATCACTCGTGCGAGCCGCCAACGCCCGTCTTGGAAGCGCCAGAGATTGACAAACTTTGCCATGCTGCTCGTGCTGGCGCCTCGCTCGTCAAACCGATGCATCCCGATCTGCGCGGCGCCGTATCCGTGGATCGGATACACCCTCAAGCTACCAGGCACGAGCGTTCGCTTGACACCCCGGTGACCGGGGCACGAAGCGGTGAGTCGGCGGGTGTTCTCGCGTACTTGTTCACCGACCGCCAGACCAGTTTGGTCGTGATAGAACTCAACGTCGTCGGTGAAGATGGCGTTGGCTTTTGCCGCGTCGCAGGTCTCGAAAGAGGCTTCGAAGAGGGAACGGTCCATCTGCGCCAGGGCGTCGAACAACTCACCGGACTGCAAACCGTCGGTGTTTGCCGCAGGCGGCGCTGCGGGTATGTGCGCGAGGCCCACCGGCGACGCGGCCGTGCTGGGCTGATCGGGCGGGCTTGCACCAGCAAGCGAAACGACTGAGGCGGCGAGTACTGAGAAGACGAGGAATCGCAAGATGCTCTCCTGTGTTGTGTATCTCGATGGGCGTGGCGAGCCGCTGAATGCAAAGGTCGCGCGCCGGCATGCTATCCAAGGGCGAATCAAGCCGCTATCGAGGAATTCCCATGGGAGACGCCAAGCTGCCACCTTCGCGCTCATCGGTACAAGCGTCAGGCCGTTAGCATCACCGTTCTTGGACAAGATCACTGAACCATGCTCTGAAAGGGTGGCTGTGAAGAGATGGCTTGCGATATTCGCGTTCGTGTTCGCCTTCCTGCTCTGCATGGCGGGCACCGCTCAAGCACAGCCCGAGCTGGGCAGCGTTTACGACGTGCAGGACAAGCTCTTGCTCAAGACGCGCGACGGTGCGACGGTCTCTGGCATTCTGGTTCGTCGGAAGGATGCGACGGCTCCCTTGCCCACGGTCTTGCAGTTCACGATCTACGTCCGCCCGGAACGCGACCTGGCCAGTCTGAAAGAGATTGCCGACCGTGGCTATGTGGCCATGATCGCCTACAGCCGCGGCAAGTATCTGAGCCCGGACGCCATCGCCCCCTACGAGCACGACGGCAGCGATGCCTATGACGCGATCGACTGGATCAGTCGCCAGCCCTGGAGCAATGGTGCGGTCGGAATGTTCGGTGGCAGTTACAACGGCTTCACCCAATGGGCGGCGGCCAAGAAGCTGCATCCCGCCCTCAAGACCATCGTGCCTTATGTGGCAAACCGTCCGGGCATGGGCTTGCCGATGGAGAACAATATCTTCATCAATCCCAACTATCAGTGGGTCTTCTACGTTAGCAATAACAAGACTCTGGATGAAGAGGTAAACCAGGATCGCGATCGCTTCCGCAACTTGCAGTTCGCTTGGTGGAACAGCGGCGCGGCCTATCGCAGCATCGACAAGCTCGATGGCACGCCCAATCCCCTGCTGCAACGCTGGCTGCAGCATCCGTCCTACGACAGCTATTGGCAGGCCATGGCCCCGTATGGCGAGGAGTTCAAGCAGATCCGGATACCGGTGCTTTCGGTCGATGGCTATTACAACGACTCCCAGGTGTCCGGCCTGGACTATCTGCGCGAGCATGTGCGCCATGTGCCCAAGGCCGAGCATTACCTGATCATCGGCCCCTACGGTCACTTCGGTGCGCAGCGGGGCGGTGAGAAGGTCATCAATAGTTTGGACCTGCCTGCAGCCGCACTGATCGATACCAAGGCCATCACCTATCAATGGCTGGACCATGTCTTGAAGGGTGGGCCCAAGCCTTCGGTGTTGAAGGACAAGATCAACTACCAAGTGATGGGTACAGACCGGTGGGGCAGCGCGCCGTCACTGGAAGCGATGAGCCAGCAGACGCTCAAGCTCTTCCTGCGTGGGTCGCGCCTGGATGCCGCACGGCCTGGCAAGGAGGCCTTCCTCACGCAAGAGGTGGACCTGAAAGACCGCGAGCAATGGAACAACAGCTATTACCCGGGGTCCATCGTGACGGATGACATCGATAGGAGCAGCCGCTATGTCTTTGTCAGCGAACCGTTTGAAGACGAGGTGCTGTTCAACGGCGCCTTCAGCGGCGAGATTTGCGCGCGCATCAACAAGCGAGACTTCGACCTCGGCGTCACCCTGTATGAACTGACACCGGAGGGCAAGTACTTTCATCTGTCCTACGTGATCAAGCGCGCCAGCTACGCCAAAGACCCTGCGCGGCGCAACGTGCTCACGCCCGGAAAGATCGAATGCATTCCCCTCGGCTCGACGAAACTGGTCAGCAAGCTCATGGTCAAAGGCAGCCGCCTGGTCGCCTACCTGAATGTGAACAAGAACCCGTTTTCTCAACTGAACTACGGCACCGGCAAAGACGTCAGTGAGGAAACCATCGCCGACGCGACCCAAGCGCTCAAGGTTGAGTGGTCGAACCGTAGCTTCATCACCGTGCCGATTTTGCGGACGGGGCCATGATCGTCAACGAAGAGGCTTGGACCCGCTGAGCCTGGCAGGCACGAGGCACCGCGGGTGTAAACAGAAGAGCCCGGCAGTCTCGGACTGCAGGGCTTTTGAGGCCTTCATCGCCGAACTTCGGAGATCGCTGCCTGGATCTTGAGGCCCGAACCGGTGGCCTCCCGGCAGCGCCAGGCCATGAGCTTGCGAACATGGGCCTGACACGCGCCGACGGCGCTGCGGCCTAACAAGCCGGGCTGGCGGTACCTGGCAGAGCCTGCCGCCTCAGGACTTCCGGCTGCGCCGACGAACCACGGACACCATGGCGGCCAGTCCGGCCAGCATCAGTGCGTAGCTTTCGGGCTCGGGCACCGGCTGGGCCGAGAAGTCGATGCGGTAGACATCGGTGCCGGCCGCCAAGCCGCTGTTGAAGGTGTAGCCGTAGGCGGTGCTTTGGCCGTTGTAGGCCGCGAACTCAGCGAAGTTGCGTGCCACCACGGAGTTCTGCGCATCGCGTGCCAGGGCATTGGATCCGACGATGAAGGCCGCGTTGGCAATGTTGAACTCTTCCGAGCCAGCGTCCCAGATGTCGCGTGCCTTTTGGCCAATGCTGCTGATCTGCAAATTGCCGGCGGCGTCGAAAAGCTTGTAGGCCTTGGCAGCATCATTGCCGATGAAGAAGTCATTGCTGGGAACCACCATGGCAATGAAGCTGAAATAGCTGTTCAGCGAGGTGTCGATGCGAAAGGTCTGGGTGGCCGACAGTCCCGCTGCCAGCGGCGCAGCGCCCACCACACCGAGCACAGCGCCCGAGTCCGTCGCCGCAAACGCATCGCGCCACAGGCCGCCATTGCCCAGCTCGGCCGCTCTCACGATGGAAGCATTGGCCGCTGCGCCCAGATCAAAGCCGTCAAACAGGCCTTGACCCAGGCCGACGCTCAGCGGTGCCACTACGACGCCATTGCTCGGTGCCAGGTTGTGAACCGTGATCGTCAAATCAACGATTGCGGCGTGGGCCATGGGGCTGAAGCCGGTCGCGGCGAGCAGGGCCGCGCGGGCCACGGTCTTGCGCAGACCGGGCTTGAAGGATGGGTGCATAGGTTTCTCCAGAGAGGGTGATGTGGGCTGGGTGAACTGGACTCGCACGCCCGGCAATGGCGCCGACTTGCGTGCCCCTCTGAGTCGCGGTGAAGCGTGAATTCCTTACGCTTCCTGAAGAAAAAATAGGTCCCTGTCGAATTGATGGATGGGCGCTGCCGTCGAACCGGCGGGCCAGCTCACACCCGCGCTGTTCCGCTCAGCGAAACACTCCATTCAGTGGGCTGGGCATTCTGTTTTTGGGCGCCGCCCATCACAGTTCGGTCACACGCTGCAGACCTTGCGGCTTGATCCACCTCACCGGACCGACCGAACCATGAGCCGCGCCTATTCCGACCTTGCCTTCACGCCCGCTGTGCGCGCCATGCAGACCCACATGGGCAGCCGCTCCTCCTATGCGCGCCTGGATCAGGCTGAAGACCGACGCGATGCCTTGACGTCGCATGAGGCCGAATTCATTCACCAGCGCGATGGCTTCTATCAAGCCACGGTGGGCGAGACCGCTTGGCCCTACGTCCAATTCCGCGGCGGCCCCGCCGGCTTCTTGAAGGTGCTGGACGCCCAGACCATAGGCTACGCCGACTTCCGCGGCAATCGCCAATACATCAGCGTCGGCAATCTCGCGGGCAATGACCGCGTCTCCCTCATGTTGATGGACTACGCCAATCAGCGGCGCTTGAAGATTCTCGGTCGGGTGCGCCTGGTCGGTGAGCAGGAAGACCCGGCCATGCTGGCCCGGCTCCAGCTGCCGCAGTACCGTGCGCAGGTCGAGCGTGCCTTCCTCATCACGGTCGAAGCCTTCGACTGGAACTGCCCCCAGCACATCACGCCGCGCTTCACCGAAGCCGAGATCGAGCAAGCCGTCCTGCCCCTGCGCATGGAGCTGGAGCAGGCCCAGCGCGAGCTCGCGCTCTTGCGAGCCGCCTCGCAGCCAGTGCCTTGATCGTCAGCCGGGCAGCATCAGCCGCTCGCGCAGCCGCTCGATGGCCAGGTCCATGAAGGCACGCGCCTTGTGAGACGCATGGCGGCCTTCACGGTGTACCAGATGCACCGGCAGCGGCGCCTGCTCGTAGGCTTCGAGCACCCGTTGCAGTTGGCCGCTAAGCACCAGCGCGTCGACCTGGTAGGACATCAGGCGCGTCAGACCGAAGCCGCCCAACGCGGCTGCAATGGCCGAGTCGTTGGTGGTGGTCAGCATGCGCGGCGCCACCTTGACCGTCCGGACTTCCCCCTCCACTTTGAAGCGCCACTCGGGCGCTGGCGTCACGGCGTTGGCCGAGATCAGGATGTGGTCGAGTAGATCCTCGGGCCCTTGCGGCTCGCCGTGCTGGGCCAGATAGCTCGGCGCGGCGCAGATGACGCGGCGCACGCTGCCCACGCGAATGGCCTGCAATGAGGAGTCCGGCAACTCCCCGATGCGCACCGCCACATCGACCCCTTCGTCCGTCAGATTCACCACCCGGTCCAGGAACCAGCACGATGCACTGACTTCGGGATAGCGCTGCAGGAACTCGGTCACGACCGGGGTGACATGCAGCGCCCCGAACAGCACAGGCGCCGTGACGGTCAGACGCCCACGTGGCGCCCCATGCAGGCCGCTGACCGACTCGTCGGCCTCGGCCAGCTCGGCCAGGATGCGCCGGCAGTCCTCCACATAACGCGCACCGGCCTCGGTCACCCGCACGACCCGCGTGGTGCGGGTCAGCAGGCGTGCGCCCAGGTGCGCTTCCAGTTCACTGATGGCCCGCGTGACGGCCGGCGGCGAGATGCCCAGCTTGCGTGCCGCGCCAGCAAAACCGCTGGCATCGACCACTGCCACAAAGACACTGATGAGATGCAATCGGTCCAACTGTTCCTCCGGGCGTAACGGTGTATTGGGTTTGGCGGTGATTCTAATCATCGGCCGATTCAAAGACAGTTCAGTCATTCGCTGAACACGCAGCGGATACCCACCGCGAACCCACCTTTCTTGACCCATCTGGAGAATGAATATGTCCCGCCTCAGCATCCCTAGCGTCGACCAATCCCTCGAAGCTTCCAAGCCCTTGCTGGCTGCTGTCCACAAGCAACTGGGCGTGGTGCCCAATCTGATGAAGCTGGTGGGCCACAGTCCGGCCGCCCTGGAAGGCTATCTGTCGCTGAGTGGTGCGCTGGCCAAAGGCAAGCTGAGCGTGCAGTTGCGCGAACGCATCGCCCTGACCGTGGCTGAGTTCAATGGCTGCGACTACTGCCTCTCGGCGCACAGCTACCTCGCTGCCAACGTGGCCAAGATCAGCGCGAGCGAAGTCGAAGCTGCCCGCGAGGCCCGCTCCGACGATGCGCGCACCGCGGCTGCGCTGCAGTTTGCCCGCCGTGTGGCCGAGTCGCGCGGCCGTGTCGCCGATGCCGATCTGGCGGCCTTGCGCGCCGCTGATTTTGACGAAGCGGCCGTGCTGGAGATCGTCTTGAACGTGGCCCTCAATGTGCTGACCAACTACGTCAACAACGTGGCCCAGACCGACATCGACTTTCCCGTCGTCACCGCCAAGGCTGCGGCCTGAGCCTGCGCCTGCGCCTGCGCTGGGCGGCTTGGCAGCCTTGCCGCCTGGCTGCCCAGCCGTCCTTGCCCTCACTTTCCACAGCTAGCGATCATGAGCCACACCCCGGAAGCCCCACGCCCACCCTTGCCGCCCTTCACGCTGGAGACCGCGGTGCAAAAAGTCCGCATGGCCGAGGACGCATGGAACACGCGTGATCCACAGCGTGTGGTCCTGGCCTACACGCCGGACAGCCGCTGGCGCAACCGCAGCGAGTTCCCTCGCGGCCGTGAGCAGATTCAGCAACTGCTCGAGCGCAAATGGGCGCGCGAGCTGGACTACCGCCTCATCAAGGAGCTGTGGGCGCATGAGGGCAGGCGGATCGCGGTGCGTTTTGCCTATGAATGGCGCGACGATGCCAGCAACTGGTTTCGTTCCTACGGCAACGAGAACTGGGAGTTCGATGACGGCGGCTACATGGCTGTGCGCCACGCCAGCATCAACGACCGGCCGATCTCGGCGCGGGAGCGCCTGTTCCATTGGCCTCAAGGGCCGCGCCCCGCGGATCATGCCGGCCTCAGTGAATTGGGCCTGTGAACGCTTCTGAAACGGGCCCCAAGTCGGTCTTGGGTCTACCATGGTCGGCAGTGCCAGCCCGTAACACGACCCCAAGAGCCATCATGAGTTCTGAACCGTCCTCGAATGAAGTGCAAGGCCTGCGCCAGCAGCTGGCCAGCCAGCGCCAGGCTTTGCTGGCCAGCTTGCTGGTCTCGGCCTGGATGGTCGAGGCGCGCGACCCCTACACCGGCGGTCACCTCTGGCGCGTGGCTCGCATGGCGCATGCACTGGCCCTGGGCTCGGGCAGCACGCCGTGCGAGGCCAGTCGCATCGCCATGGCCGGCTTTCTGCACGACCTGGGCAAGGTCGGCATCCCCGACGCCATCCTGCGCAAGCCTGGGCGGCTCAGCGACGAAGAGTTCGCAACGATCAAGACCCACCCGCGCGTGGGCGCACGCATGCTGGCTGGCCATCCCTTGGCGGACATGGTCGTTGGCGTGATTCACCATCACCACGAAATGCCCAACGGGCGCGGCTATCCCGTGGGTCTGGTGGATACGGAGATTCCGCACGATGCCCTTCTGGTCGGCATCTGCGACGCCTTCGATGCCATGACCAGCACGCGGCCCTACCGCGCGGGCATGCCCATCGCCAAGGCTCTCGACATCATCGAGTCGGAACTGGGTCAGCAGTTCGACCGGGCGCTCGGGACGACGTTTGTGCGCATGGGGCGGGCCGGCGCCTTCGATGCAGTGGTTGGTCACAGCGATGAGGGCATTCCGCTGCAGCACTGCCCCGCCTGCGGGCCGACCCTGGTGCGCACGCGCAGCGCGCGCGTTGGCGACCACCTGGCCTGCCCCGCATGCGCGGCCCGGTTCACCTGGGCCGCCACCGAGCAGGGCTTGCAAGCCCTGCCAACTGGCGAGCAGGCCTTGCCCGAAGAGATGGAGCCCGGCCTGGACCGCGCTCAGATCGAAGCCTTGGTGCTCGATTGGGCCGACGCCATCGCGGGCGACTGAAGGCTTTCGAAACCCCACCTTGTTTTCCGGACCTAAAACCATGCGCAGTCTTCGTCTTTGCTTGCCGCTTCTGGCCGCGGCCTTGCTCTGTGCTTGCAGCGCCGTGCCCGATGCGGGCCGGTCGCCGACGGTGTCCTTGCCCTTGCATCAGGCCTGGTTCGACGGACGCAAGGTCGACTATGTGACCACGGACATCTCGGATCCGGCCATGGCCCAGGCCCTGGGCGTCAATCTCGTACCCCGGCTGGCCCTGGCCCTACCGGCGCCCGGCCGACCCTCGGTGGTGGAGCGGGTTTACAAATTCGTCGACGACTCCCAGATCACCGTCTTCCAGTCCGCGCCGTCGCCAAGCGGCCCGGGCAACACCGACACCTCCTACAGCCCGCTGTGGCGCATGGTGCTGGTGAAGTGGAAGCAGCCCGCTCAGGCGCGCGAGTTGAAGTCCGAGGAGCAGATCTTGAGCGCCGTGGAAGCCCAGGAACTCTCGCTGCAAATGACGGACATCGTCGTCAACTGCCCGATCACGCGCTCGGTCGACGGCCGGGCGATCGCCGGGACCAAGTAGCGCAAGCAGGTGAGGCTTGGGAGAAGCCGGGCCGGCGCGTATTGAAGTCAGTTCACGGCGCGGACTTGCGCTCAAAGAGGCCATGCGCAGACGGAGTCTGGGCACAGGGCGCACGGAGGACGGCGTGTGCTGGGCTAGGGGGCAGGTCTTGCCATTTGGGCTTGGAGCGGTGTGTGGCCCTTGCAGACGGGCTAGGCTGCAGCTCGGCTACTTGACCAGTCGGCGTTCCCCGACACAGCTGGCTTCATAACCCTCAAGGTCCTTTTTGAAGGAGGCAGCTCTCGTGTTGTATGCAGTGACTGCTTCATTGAACTTTGTCGATGCGGAGCTGACGTCCTGAACTGACGAATTGAAGGCCAAAGCTCTGGCCGATAGATCTGCCGCTCGAGTTCGAAGTTGATTGGCCTTCTGATTTCTCTTGCCTATGCGTTCCTTGAGCGCCGCGATACTGGCATTCAGTCGTTTGACCTCTGCAGGAGGCAGGCTTGAGCTTGACTTTGACTTCTCAATCGATGCCCGATCCGAATCCAGGGCCGAGTCTCCACTCGCCAGTTCTGCCAGTGCGAGGGCCAAGGCCTTTTCATCGGCTTCCAGTGACTCGCGATCTCGGTCGAGTTCGTTCGTCCTCACGCGCAAGGCCTCGGATTGGCTACTCAACTGAGAAAGGAAGCTTTCAAGGTCCCTAGCCCGCTTCGGTGCGTCCCAACCAGCACCGAAGCACTTGGCGAGGTCCTCGAGCCGAAGCTCCTCTTTTTTCGGAAGTTCAGGTAGCTTCCAACTGCGAGGGGGAATAGAGGGCGGAGGTATTGAACTTTGCTTGTCTTCACCGGCCGACGCGCTCCCCGGCGAGTGCGTAGCGAGAAAGCATGCAAGTGCAAGTGCAAGAGCCCGTGCGAGACCGAGTCGACTCCTCACAATTCCCCCTTCTGGCGGCATAACTTTGAAGCCAATGGGCCGAAACCAGTAGGCCGTGCGAAGCCGAAATCACAAAGGCTGCATAGCGTGGCCAGGTGGCCGTGGTCCATTTGGGAGACCAGCTAGGCACCTTCGCCCAAGAGCACAAATGGCAGCGCTGCGATGCAGACCACTGCAAGCGAGAGTACGCCAACGCCAAGAAAGCGCAGGATGGCCTTGACCTTCTGTCCCTCCGGACGACTGCGCGCCAAATAGTAAGGAATTGCGATCAATGAAAGTGCTATGACAGCACCACCCAGAACTGCCGTTCGCTTGTACTTTTGCTCCGCCGCATCAAAGTAGTACCAAAGGTAAATGAGTACGGCTGACGCAGCCGTGAACAGAAATTCCACTGGGTTAGAAGGGGTCGTGTTGTGCGATACACAGTACCCAACAACGGCACCATAAACAGCCATCAGGAGAAAGAACAGTTGTAGCGCGCGTTTCGAAGTCATCGAGTTTGACTGATCTAGAAATTGGGGCCCAAGGTTTCACATAGCCGGAACTGGGCTGTCGGATTGGTCAGCGGGTCAGGCCGCTCGCCTCAGGCGCGCTGTGCTGCTAAAGGCGTTGACGAACGCTCCAAGGGCAATAAAGGCGAGTGTGAATGCGCCAGCCAGATGCCATTCTTCCGCTCTTGTCAACCAAAGCCAAACTGAACTAGCCGTCAAGAACACCGCCAGTGCAAGATCGGGCCAAGATACCCAGGCGGCAGATTGCGTTCTGTGTTCGCGATACTGAAGGCGCATGAGCGATATTGCATGGTCCCTCGCAAGGTTTGTCACCTCGTGATCTTCGCCCATGTGAAGTTTTGACTTTTCGAGAATCTCCAGATCTGTCTTTATTTTGCCTCGTAAGGCGGTGTTTTGATTGTTCAAAAGCCAAGAAATTATTGCCCATGCGAAACCAGCAAAGGCTGTGATGAGTGGTCCATACTCTTTGAAATTCACAGTTTTCCCCTCTCAGACGAATAAAAGATCGGTTTGGACTGGGCGCCCGTGCAGTTTAGAAGAGCAAGAGCGAGCTAGGCGAGAAAGCTGTGCCGCGAGTGGTGGTTGGGCATGGGCGGCTCAAAATCAAATGAGGCCTGAGGTGGTCTCCCGTTGCGAGTCGGTTCGAACAAGGTGTCAGTTCACATTTTCTTTGGGCCGCCGACGCCAAGTAATGAAGAGGATGCCTGCGCAGACAGCAGATACCACCATCCAATAGAAATAGCTAACAGACTCAGTAGAAAGTGGAGTGAGTGTCGTCAACCCTGAATTCAGGCGTTCCGCTATTGGCCTGACGAGTGCCGCAAACTCTACGAGTTGTCGGTGCGAAAGTATCAAAGCACCGAAGTTTCCAATACAGAAAAGAACGTAGCCTGCAACGACAATGGTCGCCTCAACAAACGACTTTGAAACCTTGTCACTTGCGACGGAGAAACCAAGCACTGCCAGCGTTACTGATGAGAAGTACGCCCAAAGCTTGTCTGTAGCCGAGTACTGGGTCGCGTACAAGTCAAGCGCCGCTTTCAGTTCCTGCAAATCATGAATTGTCAAGTTTGTGTCCTATGGAAGATGGGGTGTTGACGCAGCGTAAAGTTTGAGCTCAGGGCAGTCCGCCCTGCGGCGAATCGCTATGCACGTCATCCACGAAAAGTTTGATGTCTTCTGCCAAAACCATTTGGCCTTGCTTCATTACGTTTGCCTTGTAGTTGATGTACTTCTTTCCACTTTCTTTAACAACACCGAAAGTAATGGAAATCCATTTTGCATTGCCCGTTGGTACTCCTGGATCACCATCCTCACGACGCCATACATATCCGCTCCACTTTCCAATCGCCGCTCGCTCTTGCGTCGGCTCAACATATTTCGGTTTGGATATTTCTCCCAATGCTGTGTAGACGATCCCATTCTTCACATCCACTCGAACGGATTTAAATGCGGAGCTCTTGTCGCTGATGTCTATTTGGGTAATGGCTCCGCTTGTTTTTGCTGAGATTTAAATCTTTCCCACCTCAATTATTCGCGCCGATTTCTGAATGCTCTCAATGAAAAATCGGTATTCATCTTCTGATATGCCGAAGTTCTTGTGATAAGGAAGAATATCTCCTGGCTTCAGGTTGCTGTGCGCAGCGACGTACCCTTTAAACCACTCATTATTGGCCTGCGCCGCTGCGGTAAAAATTCTTGAAATTTTTTCTACTTTAGGGTCTGTCGCAATCCCGAGAATAGATGCCGTCGACAGCCCCGTCGGTAGAACCGAAAAGATGCCTAGCCTATTCTCTGCAAACGCGGAAAATGAAGCGGCTGCAGCCAAAACAGCTACGGTCTTCTTGATGAAATTCATGGGATCTCTGGTTAAGTACGTAACGAGGCAGTCCAATGGCTCGAAATCCACAGTCACCCTCAACGCTCTGGGCGTGAGAATGTCGGCGATCGCGAGGTTCTGGGTTCATCGATGAACCGAGATCGCTGAGTTGCATTCCCGGCAACTGAGCACGATTGGGTCGCCTGGTGGCTGCGTTACTGAAATCTGTTTTGCCCGGTCCCCGCTTTCGACTGTCTCTTGATCTTGTGCGACATGCTGTACAGACTCCACTGCGTTCTGATCTTGTCCCCCCCGCGGTAGTTGAGGCAGATAGGGCTATGTACGCATTGCCATACGAGTGGAGATCTCGTTATGTGGCATTGTGTGTCCCCAAAATATGCGCGTACATGTAAAAGTTGCCTGGGTTGCCGCGAACGATGCGGTAGGAGTCAAGAAGGCCCTCCCGGACGAAACCGACGCGCTCAAGGACGCGAATCGAGGCGGCGTTGGACTGCAGCACCGTTGCCTGGACTCGAACCACGTTTGCCTTTTTGTGTGCCCAAGAAACCAGGTCGATTGCACTGGCTGTAGCCACGCCCTTGCGCCACATGGATGGATGCAAGTCGTAGGCAAGCTCAGCTGACCGATTCTGTTCTGAGGCGGTGTGGAATCCGATCGTGCCGACAAGCGTGTCGTACTCGCGCTCCGCAATGGCCAAGCGCAGCAGCGCAGATGGCTCCGTGTTCGTCTCGTTGCCCAAGTAGGACGACAGTTCCTGCGCCGTGGGGTGATTCCAGCTCGTGTGCTGATACACCTCAGGCAGGTTGAGGTAGTTTGCCCATGGTTCGATATCTGCCGCACGGAGGGGCCGCAGATGCACCAGCGGGTGATCGGTGCTTGGCAGGCGATGAAACTTCACTTGGTGCGCTTGAGAGGTGGAGTGGCTGTCGCTTGACGCTTGAGCTAACCGGCGCGCCGCGATGTGTCCAATTGAGCGAAGGGCTAGGCGTCATTTCGCAACCGGAGGCAGACTTCCTCAACTTGGCGACCGCCGAGTTCAAACTGCTTTTCGCTGCCTTCGACGTGCGAGAACCCACAGCTCTTGTAGAAACTGACTCCGCGCTCGTTCCGGCCAATGACCCATAGTGAGACTTCGACATAGCCACGGGCGCGTAGCTCCAGGAGGGCTTGAGCCATGAGCGCGCGACCGACGCCCTGACTCCACGATTGCGGCTCGGCGTAGAGCGCCCAGATTTCGCCTTGCTCTGGAGACGCTTGCTCGTGGCGCCAGTGGCCGTAGCTGATGAAGCCGACGACGCTGTCGTCTCGGAGCGCAACGAGCGTCGTGGACTCTTGCTTCTGAAGTATGTCTTCCCACCGAAGCGCCCGATCCTCGACAGAAAGTTGGTCCAGGAACGCTTGGTCGAGGATGCCGGCGTAGGCCGCTTGCCAAGAGCGGATGTGGACTTTGGCGATGCCGGACGCGTGCTCGCGAGTGGCAGGAGCGATGTTCATGACGCTTAACGAGGTTGTCCAATAACCCGAAATCCCCAACCACACTCAACGCTCAGTACGTGTGAATGTCGGCGAAGGCGAGTTTCTGGGTTCATCGGTGAATTGGGGTCTGTAAGCCGATCCAGCGGCACCTGAGTGCAATTGTGCCGCCTGTGGACTGCGTTATTGAACCCCGATTTGCCCGAGTCCCGCTTTCGAGAGTTTCTCGATGTTGTGCACCATGCAATACAGGCTCCACTGCGTGCGCACTTTGGCCTGCCCTCGGTGGTTCAAGCGAGTCAGCCGCTTGTTGTGCCGCAGATTGGCAAACACCGGCTCCACCGTGCCGATGCGCTGGCTGTAGAGCTGCCTGCCCTGCGGTGAATCGATGGCCTGGCGCATGCGCTCACTGGGGTGGTCGGGGTCTGGTGCCTTGGGCAGGAAGCGGCTGATTTGCCGGCCTCGTTCCAGTGGGCTCTTCTCATCGGCTTGGCGGGTCTTGATGCATTTGGAGCGCAGCGCGCAGCCGCTGCAATCCGTCGTCTTGGCGATGTAGGTCTGGTAAGGCTGGCCACTCGCGGTGATGTGGATGCGCCCGCTGCTGCTCAAGACCTGGCCCGCCGGGCACGTGGCGGTGGTGTCCTCGTCGTTGAAGTGGAAGTCCTTGGGCCGGAAGAACTTGATCTCTGCGGCCTCGCTGCTGGCCTTCTTCTCCGACAAGGGGTCAGGCTTTGCCTTGTGCTTGGCCTGATCCGCAAAGCGCTCATCGCGCTTGCGCATCTGGCCGTCCGCAATCAG
>NZ_JAJIRR010000017.1:0-90714 GCF_025717595.1 Kinneretia sp. DJ1R-11 | reverse complement strand
CAATGATCCCAAGGTCCGCGCCGCTTATCTGGGCGAGTGAATTTTTCACCCGGACTGACCTCAATCGAAAGATGGGGTCAGGTCTTGCTTTCGAGGGCAGCCGTTTGCGTCTGCCCTTTTTCAATCCCGTACCCCGTGTTTTCCCTTCCCCCTTGTTTGAGGGGAATTAGGGCTTTGTACGCATATGTGAAATATCACCGCAGTCCTACCCTCTGTCCACGTTCTCCGGCTGTAACTCTCGCGTGAGCGGGTGCTGCCACCGGGGGCTGACCGATACCTCATTTGAGGGGATGAAGAGGAACCTATGAAACTAGCTAAAAAATGCTTGTTGGGACTGGCCGGCATGACGCTGGCCATCGCGGCCCAGGCAGACACATACACCGAGGGTTTTGACGATCTGGCCGCTTCGGGCTGGACCTTGAGCAACAACAGCAGCCCTGCCGGTCTGGCATGGTTCCAGGGCGTGCCGGAGTACTTCGCTGCTCAATCGGGCGCTGCGGGCTCCTATGCAGCCGCGACCTATGCCAGCACGACGACGCTCAACGGCAGCATCTCCAACTGGTTGATCAGCCCCGAGCTGATCCTGGGTGGTGCAGGCTCGCTGAGCTTCTTCGCCCGCACAGGGGCGACCGAAGGCTTCTCGGACACCGTCAAGGTCTATTTCAACGCCGGTGCTGACGCCGCCACGGCCAGCTTCACCAACTTGCTGGGCACGGTGACCCTGAGCACCTCGGGCTGGACGCAGTACACCATCGCACTGCCGAATGCTGCCACCGGCCGCATCGCGTTTGAATACGCCGTCGGCGACGCCGCCACGGCCAATTTGGCCGCCATCGACAGCGTCAGTGTGAGCGCCGTGCCGGAGCCGACCAGCTTCGCCTTGATGGGTTTGGGCGTACTGGGCCTGGCTTTTCTGCGCCGCCGCCAAGACTGATGCCACGATGGCCGCGGCCCCCCCCCCGATTGGGGAATGGCTGCGACCGACTGGCCCCACATATTCGGCTCTCCATACAAGGACACCGCCATGATTGAAAAGAAGACCCAGCAGGCCTTGCGGCTTGCGAGCGCCGCTGCCTTGTTCGCAGTGGCCGGCCTGGCCCAAGCGGCCGGCCAGACCGTTGCCAAAGATCCTGAGACCGGCGCCCTGCGCGCACCCACTGCTGCCGAGGCCCAAGCCTTGCAAGGCAAGACCGCCAGCGGCCGCCAAAGCATGGCCGCCAGCCAGCCGCGCGGCCTGCTGACGGGCAAGGTCAACCCCGCTCCCGTTTACCACCGTGATGGCACCGTCGAGCAAGAGCTGGACGAAAGCAGCCAGTCCTTTTCGGTCGCTGTGCGCAATGCCGACGGCGGCATCGACACCGCCTGCGTGACCGGCGCTGAAGCCGCCCAGGCCATCGTCAAGGGCAAGAAATCCATCAGCAAGACAGCAAAGGTGCATGCACATGAGCACAAATAAATTCTTCGGCGGCAAGCTCGCCTCCGGCGCTCTGCTGATGGCCGCCGGCCTGCTGGGTGTCAGCCTGCAAGCGCAAGCCGCAGCCGTCATCACCATCAACAACCTGAACGCTCCTGGGGTGGGCTTCAATGACACCACGCCGGTCGATCCGGTCGGTGGCAACACGGGCACCACCCTGGGTGAGCAGCGTTTGATCGCTTTCACGCACGCGGCCAATATCTGGGGCGCAACGCTGACCAGCGACCAGCCCATCGTGATCAACGCCCAGTTCTCTGACCTGACCTGCACGGCCACGTCGGCGACGCTGGGCAGTGCTGGCGCGACGTCGATCTTCCGCAATTTCGCCAACGCCCCAAAGGCCAACACCTGGTACTCATACGCGCTGGCCAACAAGATCGCCGGTGCCTATTTGGGCACGGCTGGTGCGGCTCAGATCAACGCCAACTTCAATGCCAAGCTGGGCAAGACAGGTTGCCTGGACGGCACGTTCTTCTACCTGGGCCTGGATAGCAACCACGGCAGCAATATCGACTTTGTCGTGACCCTGCTGCATGAAATGGGCCATGGCGTCGGTTTCCAAACCTTCACCAATGGCTCCACCGGTGCACAGAACGGCGGCTTCCCGGCTGTCTGGGATCATTTCCTGATGGGTTCGGCCACCGGCAAGCTCTGGAAGGACATGACCAATGCCGAGCGCCAAGCTTCGGCTCTGAGTGGTGACAAGCTGGTCTGGAATGGTCCGCTGGTCAATGCGGCTGTGCCTCAGGTGCTGCGCCAGGGCGTTCCGGCGCTGAACATCAGTGGTTCGCAGGCAGGCGCCACGGCCGGTGCTCATGCAGTGGGTGAGGCTTCCTTCGGCCCGGCGCTGACGGCTTCGGCATTGACCGGCGCCATCATGCCGGTGGTCACCGCTGCCGGTGCACTCGACCTGGCTTGCGACCCCGTGACTGGCCTGAATGCCATGGCTGTGCGCGGCAATGTGGCCCTGGTCAGCCGCGGTACTTGCGGCTTCACCATCAAGGTGAAGAACCTGCAGAACGCAGGTGCTCGCGCCGTGCTGGTGGCCGACAACGCGGCCGGCACTGTGACCGGACTGGGCGGCAGTGACCCGACCATCACCATCCCCGCGGTGCGTATCACGCAAGCTGATGGCGTGGCTTTGATGGCTGCTCTGGCCAAGCGTACCCGCACCACCTCGGCTGTGTATGCGTCGCTGGGTCTGGACATGAACCGTTATGCCGGTGCTGACGCTCAAGGCCGGATGATGATGTTCGCCCCCAATCCTTTCCAGTCGGGCTCATCCGTGTCTCACTTTGATACCTCGGCCACTCGCAATCTGCTGATGGAACCGTCGATCAACGCCGATCTGACGCAGTCTCCGATGTTGCCGCAAGACCTGACCTTCAAGTTGCTGCAGGAAATCGGCTGGTAATTTCCAGTCCTTGACCCGCGCTTCACGGCGCGGAGCCTTCGGGCTCCGCGCCGTTTTCCGTTGGGCGAGCGGTAAGTTCATGCTCCACGCAATCCGTACCTCTTCTGTAACCCACGACAGGCTTCAATCTTGTAATATGGTTACCAAATTTCAAGCCGCCGAGTTACACCGGCCGACTGTATGAACAAGACCCTGATCGCCGTCACCGACCGCATCCGCACGCGCAGCGCTGTCAGCCGCTCCGCTTACCTCGACGGTGTCGATCGACTAGCGGGCCGCAAGCGTGGCATCGAGCGCATGGGTTGCGCCAACGTGGCCCATGCCGTGGCTGCCATGCCGGCCAATGACAAGCTGCGCATCGTCGCCGAGAAGGCGCCGCATCTGGCCATTGTCACGGCCTACAACGACATGCTGTCGGCCCACCAGCCTTACGAGGCCTACCCGAACTTGATCCGCGCCGAAGCTCATGCCCAGGGCGCCACGGTGCAGGTGGCTGGGGGCGTGCCCGCCATGTGTGACGGCGTGACCCAAGGCCTGCCCGGCATGGAGTTGAGCCTGTTCTCGCGCGACACCATCGCCATGGCCACGGCCGTGTCCCTGAGTCATGACGTTTTCGACGCTGCCTTGCTGCTGGGAATCTGCGACAAGATCGTGCCCGGCCTCTTGATCGGGGCCCTGCATTTCGGGCATCTGCCCTGTGTCTTCGTGCCTGCCGGGCCGATGAGCAGTGGCCTGCCCAACAACGAGAAAGCCAAGGTGCGCGAGCAGTTCGCCCAAGGCCTGGTCGGCCGTGATGAGTTGCTCAAGGCCGAGTCGGCCGCCTACCACGGCGCCGGCACCTGCACCTTCTATGGCACGGCCAACAGCAACCAGATGCTTTTGGAAGCCATGGGCCTGCATGTGCCCGGCGCTGCTTTTGTTCATCCCCATGAGCCGCTTCGCGAAGCCCTGACCCGAGAAGCCGTGCGCACGGCCTTGTCCATCACCGCCAAGGCCCGCTACACGCCGATCGGCCGCTTGGTGGACGAGCGCTGCATCGTCAATGCCATGGTGGCCTTGCTCGCCACCGGCGGCTCGACCAACCACCTGATCCACTGGGTGGCCGTTGCCCGTTCGGCCGGCATCCTGATCGACTGGAGCGATTTCTCCGAACTGTCCGCCGTGGTGCCCCTGCTCAGCCGTGTCTACCCCAACGGTGCGGCCGATGTGAACCAGTTCCAAGCGGCCGGTGGCCCCAGCTTTGTGATCCGCGAACTGCTTGACGCTGGCCTGATGCATGAGGACGTGCTGAGCGTGGCCGGCAACTCGCTGCGCCCCTTCACTCGCCAGCCGCATCTGGCGGAGAGCCAGGCCGTGCAGTGGCATGATTTGACCCCGGAAAGCGGCGACGAAAGCGTGGTGCGCCGGGCGACAGCGCCCTTTAGCACCAGTGGTGGTCTGAAGCTGCTGCAGGGCAATCTGGGTCGTGCCGTGATCAAGGTCTCGGCCGTGCCGGAAGACCGCCACGTCGTTGAAGCTCCGGCGCGCATCTTTGCCGACCAGGAGTCGATGTTGGTCGCCTTCAAGGCGGGCGAGTTGGAGCGCGATGTCATCGTCGTCGTTCGCTTCCAGGGCCCGCAAGCCAATGGCATGCCCGAGCTGCACAAGCTGACGCCGCCGCTGGCCGTGCTGCAAGGCCGTGGCTTCAAAGTGGCCCTGGTCACCGATGGCCGTATGAGCGGCGCTTCGGGCAAAGTGCCTGCCGCGATTCACGTCTCGCCGGAGGCATTGGCCGGTGGCCCTCTGGGCAAGTTGCGCGACGGCGATTTGGTGCGCCTGGACGCCGTTACGGGTGAACTCTTGGCCCTGGTACCCGAAACCGAATGGGCTGCCCGTGAGCAAGCCCAGATCACGCCCGAACAGCAGGCCCAGAACGGCCAAGGTCTGGGCCGCGAGCTGTTCGCGGGCCTTCGCCGCAATGTGCGTACGGCGGAAGAGGGCGCGGTCAGCTGGCTCTGAGTCCGCCCGGGTCACCAACGTTCCTATCGATTCAAACCCAAGGTTTCAGCCCATGAGCATCTCCAACCCCCTGGCCCTGGCCTCACACGGCCCCGTCATCCCCGTTATCGTGATCCAGCGTTTGGAAGACGCCGTGCCCTTGGCTCAGGCACTGGTGGCCGGTGGTGTGCGCGTGCTGGAAGTGACGCTACGCACCCCGGTGGCTTTGCAGGCCATGGAAGCCATGGCGCGCGCCGTGCCAGAAGCCATCGTCGGCGCTGGCACGCTGCGCACGGCGGCCGATGTGCAGGCAGCCAAGAATGCCGGTTGTCAGTTCGGCGTCAGCCCCGGCTTCACCGAAGCCATCGGCGCCGCTTGCCGGCAGCATGGCTTGCCCTTGCTGCCCGGCGTGTCGACCGCCAGCGAGGTGATGCAGGCCAATGCGGCGGGCTACAGCTTTTTGAAGCTGTTCCCGGCCGTGGCCGTAGGCGGCGTGAACCTGCTCAAGGCCCTGGGTGGCCCATTCCCCGATGTGGCCTTTTGCCCCACGGGCGGCATCAGCCTGGAAACGGCGCCCCAATTCCTGAGTCTGCCGAATGTGAAAGTCTGCGGCGGCTCCTGGCTGACGCCGCAGGATGCGGTAGACGCGGGCGACTGGGCGCGCATCACGCGCCTGGCCGCCGAAGCCGCTGCACTGCGCAGCTGAGCCTTCAGTTCGGGCGCTCGAACACCAGGCAGGTGGTGCTGGCATGGGCGTACAAGCGTCCGTCGTGGCCGAGCAATGAAGCTTCTGCCGTGGCCACTTGGCGGCCGCTGTGCAGCACCCGGCCGACCGCGCGCACCAGCGGCACCTGCTCGGTCAGGGCTCGCACCATATTCACCTTGAACTCCAAGGTCGTGTAGGCGCGGCCCACCGGCATGGTCGTGTGGACCGCACAGCCCAGCGCCGAGTCCAACAAGGTGGCATACCAACCGCCGTGCACCGTGCCCAGGGGGTTGTAGTGGCGCCGCATGGGCTGGCCCTGAAACACGGCTTCGCCATGGGCGACCGAGATCAGCATGAAATCCAAGGTGTCGCAGATCGGTGGCGGAGGCAGTTGGCCATCCAGCATGGCCTGCATCGCTTGCAAACCGGTCAATGCTTGGATCTGATCCGGGCGGGCGACGCCGCTTCCTTGTTGGCTGATGCGTGCCCGTACGGCGGCTTCATCGGCTTGCCATTGCTGCAGTAGGGTGTCGAGGTCGGTCGGGTTCATCTTCATGGTGGTTCCAGCAGATAACCTCACACCTGAGCGTCAGCGATCTGGCGCAACGCCTGAACGAAAACCTCGGGCGGCTGGCCTCCCTGGATCAGGTGGCGCTGATTGATGACAATGGCCGGCACGGAATTGATACCGGCGGCCTGCCATTCGGCCTCGGCCTGGCGTACCTCGGCGCTGAATTGGTCGCTGACCAAGAGCTGAGTCGCGGCAAAACCGTCCAGCCCCACGCTTTCAGCTACCCGGCGCAGCACCTCGTGGTCGCTGGGATTCTGGCCTTCGGTGAAGTAGGCCGTCAACAAGGCCAGCTTCAGGTCGCGCTGGGCGCTGCCGCCTTGCAGCCCGGCCCAATGCAGCAGGCGATGGGCGTCAAAGGTGTTGTAGATGCGGTCGCGAGCGCCCTTGGTGAAGCTGAAGCCCAGCTCGGCGCCGCGTTGGCGGATCGCCTCGCGGGTCTGTTCCAGCTGAGCCGGCGCAGCACCGTATTTGCGCGCCAAATGGGCGTTGATCTCCTCGCCCTCGGCTGCCATCTGCGGATTCAGCTCGAAAGGCTGGAGATGCAGCTCCACGCTCAGCTCAGGCAGTTGCTCCAAAGCTTGTTCCAGAGACTTGAGGCCGATGGCACACCAGGGACAAGAAACGTCAGAAACGAAATCGATGCGTAGATTCTTCATTCGGGCACTGTAGCCCAGGCCGTCTCCCTGGGCGCCGCTTGGGGTCAAGCCGCCGGTCGCTCGGGCAGGGTGGCCAGCAACACGCCGCTCAAGGCCAGGCCATAGGCCCAGAGTTGCCGTTCGCTCAGGCTTTCGCCCAGCAGCAGACCGACCAAGGCCGTGGCCAGAGGCAGGAAGACCATGAAGACGCCGGCCTGTCCGGCCGCGACCTTGCGCAGTCCGTTCATCCAGAGCCAGACGGTCACCATGCTGGCCGCTGCGGCATAGAACATCAGCAGGCCCCAGATGCCAGGGGAGGGTGTCTTGAAATCAAAACTCAGGGCTTGCCAGAGCCCCAGCGGCGTCACCAATGCCAGCCCCCAGAGGTTGATCAGGGCGCTGATGCGTTTGGGCGACAAGCCGGCACTGAGCTGCTTGCCGATCACAACATAACAGGCCTCGCACAAGACTGCGCCCAGCAGCAACAGCAGGCCCAGCGTCGTGCTGGTGGTGGGCCCGCTGTCGGCACGTCCGAGGGCTACCAAAGCAATGCCGCACACGCCCAGGCCGATGCCCAGCCAGACCCGTCTGCTTTGGCGTTCGCCGAGCATCAGCCAGCTCAGCAGCGCCACGGCCGCGGGAATGCCGGCCAGGATCACGCCGGCCACCACGGCCGAACATTGCCGCAGGCCGAACAACAGGCAGATCGAAAACAAAAAGTTGCCGAGAAAAGACTCCAGAAACAGCAGGCGCCGCTGGCGAGGGTCGAGTCGCGGCTCCTCGGGCCCGCGGCGGGCCCAAGGCCACATCAGCAGCGCAGCGATGCCGAAGCGCAGCCAAGCCAGCAAAAAGACAGGAAAGACTGCCAGCAGCAGTTTGGACAGACCTACATAGCTGCCGACCAGGCTGGTGCTCAAGGCCAGGCAGGCATAGGCCAACCAAGGTATGGAGTTGGAGGTCGTGCCCTTCATGGGTTCACGGTCGCGGCGGACTTGCCCGTCATGCGCTGATGGAGTTGGCGAAGTTGCAATAGCAGCGCGGCATTCGCCGAATCGGTGGCCAGATTGCGCGCCTCTCCCTCGCCTGGGCCGCGGCCACTGCCTTGCAGCGCATGGAGGCGCTCTTCGCCCGAGCTCAACAGGCGAAGGTATTTGTAGCGCCGTCCGTCGATCAGAGCGACGACGCCGCTCGATTCGGCCGATTCGAGCACCAGGGCTTGGTGGGAGCGCCCGGCGTCCTGCAAGGGCATGCCAACCCAGTGGCGCGGCGCAACAAGGCCGGCGGCCTGCAACAAGGTCGGGGCAATATCGACCTGGCTGACGAGCTCATGCTCGGGCAAAGGCTGGCGTGCCAGGCGGTCGTAGATCAGCAGCGGAATGCGCACGGCGGGCTCCAGCGGCAGACCGCCGTGTGACCACTGGCCATGTTCGCCCAGATACTCGCCGTGGTCGGAGCTGATGATGACCAGGGCCTTGTCGAGCACCTTGAAGCGCTCCAGGCGCGCGAAGATCTGTTCGATCATGGCGTCGGCCTGGCGGATGCCGTTGTGATAGCGGGCCCGGGCTCTTGCATTGCCTTCCTGCTCACGGGGCGATTCATCAGAAGCGCGTATGGCTGCGAAAGCGCTCCAGGCTGGCGCATTGCTGGCCTGCCAGAGCTTGTGCTCAGCCGCCACCCGGCCCAAGCGATGGGCCGACATCAGGTGCAAGTACATGAAGCCGGGCTTGTCGCTGGGCCAGCCGGTCTGGTCCAAGGTGTTCAGCAGCACCTGGTCGTCGTTGCTGTATTGATCCGGTGTGTCACTGCCATCGCGTATCAAGGCCACGGCGGGGCCGTACATCTTGCGCATGCCGTAATAGCTGGTGTGGTCGCCGCTGAGCAGAAAGCGGCTCTCGTAACCGGCCCGCTGCAAGGCATCGGCCAGGTTCCAGGGCTGAGGCGTGATTTGGTGCCAGTAGCGCGAAGACAGGGTGCCGAGGATGCCGCAATAGGAAACAGTGCAGACCGAATAGGCATGATCGATGCGCTGCAATTGGCCTTCGCTGAGTAGGCGGTTCAGAAAGGGCGTGTTCGGCGTGGGGCCGCCATAGACCTGCATCTGGTCGCTGCGCAGTGCATCCACCAGGATCAGCACCAAGGGACGCGGCTGGGGCGCCGGGCCGGGCAGGTAGTCGCGCACGGCTTCCCGCTCACGCTGCAGTTGCGCGGGGTCCAGCATCTGACCCATGCCGGCCTCGCCGAAACCGTCGTTCATGCGTGCCTGGCGGATGGGCTCCTGCCACCACAGCTGTGGTTGAAGGCTGTAGCTTTGCTGGCAGGCAGCGATCAGCAGCAGTTGCAACAGCAGTATGCCCAAGCCCAGCCGGGGCGACTTCTCGCTCGCACGACCACAGCAAGGACACAGCGCACAGTCGAGCAAGTGACGGTAAGCCAGGAACAGCAAAGCCCAAAGAAGGGCCAGGCCGAGCAGCAGGGGCAGCAGCCAGGCCATGGGCACGTCGAGGGCGGACATCAGGTCGGGCAGTTGCCGGCCATAGGCCAGCAAGAGCTCCCAATTCATCCAATTGCCCCAGTTGCGCTGACCGAGGGCACTGAGGCTGTAGAACAAAAGCAGCAGGAACTGGCTGCTGGCCAGGGCCACGGCCAGTAGGCCTCGTGCCAAGCGGCCACTGCTGTTCCTGAGCAGCTCTGGCATGAAGGGCAGCAGCAGGCTCAGCAACAAGGCCAGCAAGAGGGCTGCGTGAAGAAGCACGCCCGTCCAGGGCATACGGAAGGCGTCAAGCAGCCAAGCGCTTGCCGCCAGGCCGGGCAGAAACCAGAGTGCGACGAAAACTGCCAGACCGAGCCTGGGTCGTGCTGAGGTACTCAAGAAGACAGGGTGCGGCGGCGTCGCACTACTTGGCCTGCGCTGCGCTTACTTTTTCTTGAGGAATCGGCCCACCACCACCGCACCTACGAGGCCGAGCAAGACCAGCGGCAGCGAGCTGGGTTCAGGCACGCAATTCACGCCGCCGCCCGAGGAGCCAGACCTGCTGCTAGAGCTGCCGCCGCATTGCTGGGCAAAGGCGCTGGCGCTCATGCAAAGACCGAACAGAGTGGCGAGGATTTGCTGGCGGGTGTTCTTCATGGCGACGTCCTGTGTGGGCTGTGCATGCGCTGTGGCTTTACGCGCCCTGGTTGTGGGGTGGAAGCATTTCTTTGCCGACGAGCCGCGCTGTCGGCAGAGATATTTGGCTTGCGCATGTTATCGGCAGATGACAGCACCGATACATATCGCGAACACCATCCATGGACGAGCCTTGACTCAAGCGGCAGAAGTGCACGCATGCGCGCCTGTGCCATCTGCTCAGGCTGTGGCTCTGCGCCGTTTGTTTGGCCCGTTCAAACAAAAAGCCCGGTCTCATCTCTGAGGCCGGGCTTTTGAGGGATACGTGTTCAACTGATTTTGCGATCAGTGACACATTGTTCTGGCGGAGAGGGCGGGATTCGAACCCGCGGTGGGGATAAACCCACACACGCTTTCCAGGCGTGCGACTTAAACCGCTCATCCACCTCTCCGAAGCCCTCCATCATAGCGCAGATTTTCACTCTCCCAAGGAAGTTGAGCCGAAATCTGGCGGCGGGATTCAATTTTTGCTGGCGGAACCCTTGAGCAGGGCCATGGCGGTGCCGATCAGGCCGGAGACTTCGCTCATATTGCCAGGCACGATCATGGTGTTGTTCTTCTGGGCCAGTTGGGCATAGGCGTCAACTGCTTTCTCTGCCACTTTGAGCTGAACGGCCTGGTCGCCGCCGGGCAACTGGATGGCGGCGGCGATCTTGCCGATGGCGTCTGCAGTGGCGTCAGCAACGGCGGTGATGGCGGCGGCAGTGCCCGCGGCCTTGTTGATCTCGGCCTGCTTCTCACCCTCAGAGCGTGCAATGGCCGCTTCGCGTTCACCCGTGGCGATATTGATTTGCTCTTGGCGTCTCCCTTCCGAGGCAGCGATCAGGGCGCGCTTTTCGCGCTCGGCGGTGATCTGGGCTTGCATCGAGTGCAGGATGGCCGGGGGTGGGGTCAGGTCTTTGATTTCGTAGCGCAGCACCTTGACGCCCCAGTTCAGCGCGGCCTCGTCGAGGGCTTCGACCACCGAGGTGTTGATGACGGCCCGTTCCTCGAAGGTGCGGTCCAACTCCATGCGGCCGATCACGCTACGCAGGGTGGTCTGGGCCAGCTGGGTGATGGCAACGATGTAGTTGCTGGAACCATAGCTGGCACGCATGGCGTCGGTGACTTGGAAGTACAAGATGCCATCCACCGTCAGCTGGGTGTTGTCCTTGGTGATGCAGACCTGGCTGGGCACATCGAGCGGAATTTCTTTGAGCGAGTGCTTGTAGGCTAGGCGGTCCACAAAGGGCACAAGGAAGTTCAGGCCCGGGGTCAAGGTGCCGTGGTATTTGCCCAGGCGCTCAATGACCCAGGCATTCTGCTGCGGCACAACCTTGATCGACTGGATGATGAAGATGGCCGCAATGACCAGCACAAGCAGGGCGATTTCCATGAGTTCCTTGGGGTGTGAAATGAGGTGGGGTGACTGACGTCAGGTTCGCCCGCTCAACGATCGAGTTGGAGGCAGCTGCCTTCGATGGCTCGGATGATGTGTCGCCCGGCTGTCGGCTGGCCTTGGCCGCTGAAGCGCGCCTGCCACTCGGCGCCGCGGTACTTGACCTGGGCCCGGCCTTGTTCGTTCCAGCGGCTGACGTCGACCGACTGGCCAATGTCGAGATGCGCATCGGGATTGGCGTTGACGGGCGGAGGGCTGGGGCTGCGCCGGCGTAGCTGATGCCAGATCAGGACCGCCGCGCCTCCAAGCAGAGCAGCACTGACCATCTGGACCTGGGCACTCATGCCCAAATGCGCGGCCAGCGCTCCGGCGGCGCAGCCCAGGGCAAGCATCAGCAGGTAGAAGGTGCCGGTGGCGAGCTCCATGGCGACCAGAACGCCGCAAGCGATCCACCAAGCGGTGGTCCAATTCATCTCCATGTCATGGCTCCCTGTTCATCATCTGCGCTGCAGTATTGCGGCGGTCGGACATCCTGGAATCAGTGTACGGTGCGCTGAGCGGCCCGCTGTCTCGTCGCGCCTAGTGTCAAAGAGCCGGCATCGGATGCCAAAAGCCACCCCTCGCGTCCTGTTTGTGCGACAAAGGCTCGGGTCCGTCGCACAGTGGCTGGGCTTGGCCCTACACTTCGCGCCTTTCGTTTTTCTGTCCCAGGCCCTGGAGGCTTTCACATGCTGCGCTTTCGCTTTCCCATCGTCATCATCGACGAGGACTATCGCTCCGAGAACACCTCGGGTTTGGGCATCCGCGCCCTGGCCGACGCGATCCAGAAAGAGGGCTTTGAAGTCCTGGGCGCCACGAGCTACGGCGACCTGAGTCAGTTCGCGCAGCAGCAAAGCCGTGCCAGCGCCTTCATCTTGTCCATCGACGACGAGGAGTTCACGCCCGGCCCCGAGCTGGATCCGGCCGTGCTGAGTCTGCGCAAGTTCATCGAAGAAATCCGCTTCAAGAACGCCGACATCCCGATCTACATCTATGGCGAGACGCGCACCTCCCAGCACTTGCCCAACGACATCCTGCGTGAGCTGCATGGCTTCATTCATATGTTCGAGGACACGCCGGAATTCGTGGCCCGCCACATCATCCGCGAAGCCAAGAGCTACCTTGATGGCCTGGCGCCGCCGTTCTTCAAGGCGCTGATGGACTACGCGCAAGACGGCTCCTACAGCTGGCACTGCCCGGGTCACTCGGGTGGCGTTGCCTTCCTGAAGAGCCCGGTGGGCCAGATGTTCCACCAGTTCTTCGGCGAGAACATGCTGCGCGCCGACGTCTGCAATGCGGTCGAGGAACTCGGCCAACTGCTGGACCACACCGGCCCTGTGGCCGCGTCCGAGAAGAATGCCGCGCGCATCTTCAATGCCGACCACTGCTTCTTCGTCACCAACGGCACCAGCACCTCCAACAAAATGGTCTGGCACCACACGGTGGCGCCCGGCGATGTGGTGGTGGTGGACCGCAACTGCCACAAGAGCATCTTGCACAGCATCATCATGACCGGCGCTGTGCCGGTGTTCATGACGCCCACTCGCAACCACTACGGCATCATCGGCCCCATCCCCGAGAGCGAGTTTTCACCCGAGACCATCAAGAAGAAGATTGCCAAGAACCCCTTGCTCAAGGGTGTGGACCCCGAGACGGTCAAGCCGCGCATCATGACGCTGACCCAGAGCACCTACGACGGCGTGCTCTACAACACCGAGACCATCAAGCAAAAGCTCGATGGCTGGATTGACACCCTGCATTTCGACGAAGCCTGGTTGCCGCATGCGGCCTTCCACAACTTCTATGGCTCCTACCATGCCATGGGCAAGAACCGGGTGCGCCCCAAGACCGCCATGGTCTACGCGACCCAGTCCACCCACAAGCTGCTGGCCGGCCTGAGCCAGGCCTCTCAAGTCCTGGTGCAGGACTCACAGAACGTCAAGCTGGACAAGCATTTGTTCAACGAGGCGTATTTGATGCACACCTCGACCAGCCCGCAGTACTCCATCATCGCCAGCTGCGATGTCGCCGCGGCCATGATGGAGCCCCCGGGCGGCACGGCCCTGGTGGCCGAGAGCATCTCTGAAGCGCTGGACTTCCGCCGGGCCATGCGCAAGGTCGACGAAGAGTACGACCAGGATTGGTGGTTCAAGGTTTGGGGGCCGGACAAGCTGGTTGAAGAAAGCTATGGCAAGCCGGCCGACTGGATGCTGGGCGCCAATGAGGCTTGGCACGGTTTTGGCGAGATCGCTGCCGGCTTCAATATGCTGGACCCGATCAAGTCCACCATCATCACGCCCGGTATGGACATGAGCGGCAAGTTCGCTGAGTCCGGCATTCCAGCGTCCATCGTCACCAAATTCCTGGCTGAGCATGGCGTGGTGGTCGAGAAGACGGGGCTCTATTCCTTCTTCATCCTCTTCACCATCGGCATCACCAAGGGCCGCTGGAACACGCTGCTGACCGCGCTGCAGCAGTTCAAGGACGACTACGACCGCAATGCGCCGCTGTGGCGCATCCTGCCGGAGTTCTGCGCCGCCCAGCCTCGCTATGAGCGCATGGGTCTGCGCGACCTGTGTCAGAACATCCACGAGGCCTATGCCAAGGGGGATATCGCCCGCCTGACCACCGAGGTCTATTTGTCCGATCTCGAGCCAGCCATGAAGCCCAGCGATGCGTTCGCGCACATTGCCCATCGCCGCACCGAGCGGGTGGAGATCGACCAGCTGGAAGGTCGGGTCACCACTTCGCTGTTGACGCCCTATCCCCCGGGCATTCCGCTGCTGATCCCGGGTGAACGCTTCAACAAAAAGATCGTCGACTACCTGACCTTCACGCGTGACTTCAACTCCAAGTTCCCCGGCTTTGCCACCGATGTGCATGGCCTGGTGGAAGAGAAGGGCGAGGATGGTCGCTCGCGCTACTACGTGGATTGCGTGGCAGCCGGCTGATCCAGACGAGCGAACATAAAAAAACGGGACCTGCGGGTCCCGTTTTTTTATCAGCTTGCGCCAACCGATGTGGATTCAACCTTCGCTCAAGGCCACATGGCTGAAGCCGCCGTCCACATAGGTGATCTCGGCGCTCACGCCGCCGGCCAGATCGGACAGCAAGAAAGCGGCGACATTGCCGACATCTTCGATCGTCACATTGCGGCGGATCGGCGTGCTGGCGGCGAACTGGCTCAGCAACTTGCCGAAGTCCTTGATGCCTGATGCGGCCAGAGTCTTGATCGGCCCGGCGGAAATGCCATTGACGCGCACGCCCTTGGCGCCCAAGGAATGCGCCAGGTAGCGCACGCTGGCTTCCAGTGAAGCCTTGGCCAGACCCATGGTGTTGTAATTCGGCACAAAGCGTGTCGCACCCAGATAGGACAAGGTCAGCAGGGCAGCACCTGGGCGCAACCGCGGCGCTGCCAGCTTGGCCATGGCCGGAAAGCTGTAGGCAGAAATGTCGTGGGCAATGCGGAAATTCTCGCGGGTCAAGCCATCGAGAAAATCGCCGGCAATCGCTTCACGCGGGGCAAAACCGATGGAATGCACGAAACCATCAAACTCGGGCCAGACTTCTCCCAAGTTATTGAACAAGGCCTCAATCTGTGCGTCGTCAGAAACATCGCAATCAAACACCAGTTTGGAATCAAACTCGGCAGCAAACTCGGTGATGCGATCCTTGAAACGTTCGCCCTGATAGCTGAAGGCCAGTTCCGCACCCTCCCGATGGCAGGCTTTTGCAATGCCATAAGCGATGGATCGGTTGGACAGCACGCCCGTGATCAGCAATCGCTTGCCTGCGAGAAATCCCATGTGTGGCTCCTAGATTTGAAATCAATGAAGGATTTTCGCATGCCGAGCGATGTTCGCAAGCCGCGAGCTTGTGGGCATGGTGCTTGCATAGTACAATCCCGGCTTCGCTGTGGGACACGGCGGACGGTTTGGTAGCAAAGAGCCCGGCATGAATCGGCGCAGGATGTTGGCAAGCTGGAGGTCAAGGCGCCAGTGGCGCTCGGGCCCCATAAGCTGGTCGGGCAGTGCGGCAGGCGGACACTTCAAGAAGTGCGAGTCGGCAAACAGCGCTGTAAGAACGTGGGCGGATTCATCCAGCCCATTTTTTTTGCTCGATCGTTCTTCGTCCATTTGAATTTGCGCCGCCTGAGGCCGCGCCTTGAAAGAAAAGTAGATAGACCACGCATGAATTGGCAAGACGCTGTTGAAAAAACCGTGACCGGTTTGGGTTACGACCTGGTGGACTGCGAGCGCAGTCCGGCGGGCTTGCTGCGCGTGTACATCGACAAGCTGCCGGCCGAGGCTTTGGCCGGAGCGCTGATCAGCGTTGAGGACTGCGAGCGCGTGACGCGGCAGTTGCAGTATTTGCTGGAAGTCGAAGGCTGTGCCTACGAGCGCTTGGAAGTGTCGTCACCGGGTCTCGATCGCCCGCTGAAGAAGCCCTTGGACTATGCGCGCTTTCTCGGCGAAGAAATCGAGATCACCTTGCGCATGCCTTTCCAAGGGCGCAAGAAGTACAAGGGCGTGCTGACACAGCAGCCCGTGGCAGGCGTGGAGCCCGTTGCGCTGCCACTGCTGCCGACACCGACTGAAGCTGATGCGGTTATTGAGCCGGGCGCTGTTTTGGCAGCGCTGTCCGCTTTTGCGGACACCCAGGCTTGGCGCCTGGTGTTCAGTGACGGCGAAGCCGATCAGGCATTGGATTTTTCTCTTGAAGAACTGCGCGAGTCCCGTTTGGTGCCCGTGGTGAGCTTCAAGGGTCGTGGTGTGAAGCCCGCGCCGGCCAAGAAGCCGCCGCGTGCCAAGCCCGCACGCAAGGATGACAAGGTTGACGGAGGTCCTGATCAATGAACCGCGAACTGTTGATGCTGGTGGACGCGATTTCGCGTGAGAAGAGCGTTGAGCTCGATGTGGTGTTTGGTGCGGTCGAAGCCGCTTTGGCTTCTGCCACCAAGAAGCTGTGTGGCGGCGAGGCCGATATTCGCGTTTCGGTTGACCGGGATTCCGGTGCGTATGAAACCTTCCGTCGTTGGCACGTGGTGCCGAACGAGGCAGGTCTGCAAAACCCCGATGCGGAAATCCTGCTGTTTGAAGCGCAGGAACAAATCGCTGACATCGAGGTGGAAGACCACATCGAAGAGCCGATCGAATCCGTGCCCATTGGCCGTATCGGTGCGCAGGCTGCCAAGCAGGTCATCCTGCAGAAGATCCGCGATGCGGAGCGTGAGCAGCTGCTCAACGACTTCCTGGCCCGCGGCGAACAAATTTTCGTCGGCACCGTCAAGCGTCTGGACAAGGGCGACATCATTGCCGAGTCCGGTCGTATCGAAGGCCGCCTGAAGCGCTCGGAAATGATCCCCAAGGAAAACCTGCGCACCGGCGACCGCGTCCGTGCCGTGATCCTGGGTATCGACCCGACCCAGCGTGGCCCGCAGATCATGCTCTCGCGCTCCAGCCCGGAGTTCATGAAAGAGCTGTTCGCCCAGGAAGTGCCCGAAATTGAACAAGGCCTGCTGGAAGTCAAGAGCTGCGCTCGTGACGCCGGCTCGCGTGCCAAGCTGGCTGTGCTCTCGCATGACAAGCGCGTCGACCCAATCGGCACCTGCGTCGGCGTGCGCGGCTCCCGCGTCAACGGCGTGACCAATGAGTTGGCCGGCGAGCGTGTGGACATCGTGCTGTGGTCGGAAGACCCGGCGCAGTTCGTGATCGGCGCCTTGGCACCGGCCAATGTGCAGTCCATCGTGGTGGACGAAGAACGACATGCCATGGACGTGGTCGTGGATGAGGAAAACCTCGCCATCGCCATCGGCCGTGGCGGCCAGAACGTGCGGCTCGCTTCCGAGCTGACCGGCTGGCGCATCAATATCATGTCGGCCGAAGAATCGGCCGTGAAGCATGAGCAGGAATCGGAATCGGTCCGCAAGCTCTTCATCGAAAAGCTCGATGTCGATGCTGAAGTGGCTGATATTTTGATCGCCGAGGGTTTTACCAGCCTGGAAGAAGTGGCCTACGTGCCTATGCAGGAAATGCTGGAAGTTGAGGCCTTCGACGAGGACACGGTCAATGAATTGCGCACCCGGGCCAAGGATGCCTTGTTGACCATGGAAATCGCCCGCGAAGAAAAGGTCGAGGAAGTTTCCCAAGACCTGCGCGACCTGGAAGGCATGACGCCGGACCTGGTCGCCAAACTCGCGGATGGCGACATCCACACTCGCGATGACCTGGCCGATCTGGCCGTCGACGAGCTCGTTGAATTGGCCGGCATGGAAGAGGGCGCGGCCCGCGCTCTGATCATGAAGGCTCGCGAACATTGGTTCAACACTTGAGGGCCGTGAGCCCATCGAGTTTGCCCCAATCATTCGCCCAGCACCGAACGCATAAGTTAAGGATCCAACAATGGCTGTGACTACCGTCGCCCAGTTCGCCGCAGAGCTTCAAAGGCCTGCGAGCACGCTGCTTGAGCAGCTGCAAGCTGCGGGCGTCAAGACGTCTTCTACCGATGACGCGCTCAATGAAGCCGACAAGGAACGTCTGCTCGATTACCTGCGCACTGCGCACGGTACCGGCGGCGCCGATCGCAAGAAGATCACGCTGACCCGCAAGTCGACCAGCGAAATCAAGCAGGCCGATGCCAGCGGCAAGGCCCGCACCATCCAAGTCGAAGTGCGCAAGAAGCGCACCTTCGTCAAGCGTGACGACGCCAGCGGAGTCGATGACGCCGCCACGGCCGCCGCAGAGGATGCAGAGCTGCATCGCCGCGAGGAAGAAGCTCAGGCTCAGGCTGCCGCATTGCGCCAGCAAGAGGAGGAGCTGGCTGCCCGCGTCAAAGAACGCGAAGAAGCCGAAGCCCGCGCTCGCGAAGCTGAAGAACAGCGTCGCAAGGAAAAGGCCGAACAGGCTGCAGCCGAGGCGCGCGCCGCCGAGGAAGCTGCTGCCCGTGCTGCTGCAGAGGCACTCGCTGCCAAGGCAGCCGGCAAAGCCAAGCCTCCGCGCCAGACCGCTGAGGCGGCTGCCAAGGAAGCGGCTGCGATCAACCGCGCCTCGGCCGCTGCTCGTGCGCCGGCACCTGCCCCAGTGGCAGCACCGGCTCCCGCACCCGTTGAGGCTCCAGTGGCTGCAACGCCTGCGCCGGTCGAAGCTGCTACCCCGGTGGCGGCTGCTCCTGTCGAAGCGCCCAAGCCTGCCCTGCGCGTGGTCAAGGCCGTCGACGTCGGCGCCGAAGAGAAGCAAAAGCAAGTCGACTTGGAGCGCCGCCGCAAGGCCGCTGAGGCCGAAGCCGCGGCCATCCGCGCGATGATGAATGCACCCAAGAAGGTGATGATCGCGAAGAAGGAAGAGCCCAAGCCGGTCGAAGCCAGCAAGGAAGGCATCAAGGGCACCATCCACAAGAAGCCGGGCACACCGGGCGCGCCTGCCGCGCCGGGTTCGGCCGCTGCGGGTGCCGCCAAGCCGGGCGACAAGAAGTCGGTCAAGTCGGAAAAGCTGTCTTCCAGCTGGGCCGACGATGCCAAGAAGCGTGGCGTCAAGCCCAGCGGCCCCGCCGCTCCGGGTGGTGCGCGTCCGTCCACCGCCTGGCGTGCGCCGGGTCGTGGCGGCCCAGCCGGCCGTCGTGGCAATGATCGCAATGCCGACCGTCGCGGTGGTGGCAACTCGAACTTCGTGGCACCTGCCGAACAGGTGGTGCAAGAGGTTCATGTGCCGGAGACCATCTCGGTGGCCGATCTGGCTCACAAGATGTCCATCAAAGCATCGGAAGTCATCAAGCAATTGATGAAGCTGGGCCAGATGTGCACCATCAACCAGCAGCTGGACCAGGAAACCGCCATGATCTTGGTGGAAGAAATGGGCCACAAGGCTTTTGCCGCCAAGCTGGACGATCCCGATGCCTTCCTGGAAGAAGAGGGCGTGGGCGCCGAGCAGCAGCATGAAGCGCTGCCGCGTGCACCGGTGGTCACCGTCATGGGTCACGTCGACCACGGCAAGACTTCGCTGCTGGACTATGTTCGCCGTGCCCGAGTGGCTGCGGGCGAAGCCGGCGGCATCACGCAGCACATTGGCGCTTACCACGTCGAAACGCCGCGCGGCATGATCACCTTCCTGGACACCCCGGGTCACGCGGCCTTCACGGCCATGCGTGCCCGTGGCGCCACGGCCACCGACATCGTCATCCTGGTGGTGGCGGCGGACGACGGCGTGATGCCCCAAACCAAGGAAGCGATCCACCATGCCAAGGCGGCGGGCGTGCCCATCGTCGTGGCCATGAACAAGATCGACAAGCAAGGCGCCAATCTCGAACGCCTGAAGGGCGAACTGGTGGCCGAAGGCGTCGTGCCGGAAGATTTCGGTGGCGACACCCCGTTTGTCCCGGTCTCGGCCAAGACGGGCGAGGGCATGGACAGCCTGCTGGAGCAAGTGCTGCTGCAAGCTGAAGTGCTGGAGCTGAAGGCACCGGTGGCCTCCATGGCCAAGGGCCTGGTTATCGAAGCCAAGCTGGACAAGGGTCGCGGCCCTGTGGCCACCATCCTGGTGCAGAGCGGTACGCTCAAGCGCGGCGATGTCGTGCTGGCTGGATCGACCTATGGCCGCGTGCGCGCCATGCTGGACGAAGACGGCAAGGCTTGTACCGAAGCCGGTCCTTCCATCCCGGTGGAAATTCAGGGCCTGACCGAAGTGCCGCAAGCCGGTGATGAGTTCATGGTGCTGTCGGATGAACGCCGTGCCCGTGAAATCGCCACCTTCCGTTCGGGCAAGTACCGTGATGTGAAGCTGTCGCGTCAGCAAGCCGCCAAGCTGGAGAACATGTTCGAGAACATGGGCGCCGGCGATGTGCAGACCCTGGGCATCATCATCAAGAGCGATGTGCAAGGTTCGCAGGAAGCCCTGGCTTCTTCGCTGCTCAAGCTGTCGACCGCCGAAGTCAAGGTGCAGATCGTGCACGCCGCCGTCGGTGGCATCAGCGAGTCGGACGTCAACTTGGCGATCGCCTCCAAGGCCGTCATCATCGGCTTCAACGTCCGTGCTGACGCCGGCGCACGCAAGCTGGCCGAAGGCAACGCCGTGGATCTGCGCTACTACAACATCATTTACGACGCCGTGGATGAAGTGAAGGCAGCGATGACCGGCATGCTGGCTCCCGAGCAACGCGAAGAAGTCATCGGTATGGCCGAGATCCGCACCGTGTTCGTGGCGACCAAGATCGGCACCATTGCCGGCTGTATGGTCACTTCGGGTGTGGTCAACCGCTCGGCTCGCTTCCGCCTGCTGCGCGAGAACGTGGTGATCTACACCGGTGAGATCGACACACTGAAGCGCATGAAGGACGATGTGCGCGAAGTCCGCGAAGGCTTCGAGTGCGGTATCAAGCTGAAGAACTACAGCGACATCGCCGAGGGCGATCAGCTGGAATTCTTCGAGGTCAAGGAAGTGGCGCGAACGCTGTAAAGCGGAGTTGCCCCAACCGGCGCAAACCCCGCCCTCCCGAGAGTGGCGGGGTTTGTGTTTGTGAGGGGCGCCGCCTGCAGTTTCAGCACAGGAGTATTCCGAGATGCGACACAAACGAGTCATTCCCAACCGCAGCTTCCGCGTGGCCGACCAGATCCAGCGCGATCTGGCCGAGTTGATCCGCGAGCTCAAGGATCCGCGCATCGGCATGGCCACGGTCAATGCCGTCGAGGTCACGCCCGACTACGCCCATGCCAAGGTCTTCTTCTCGGTTCTGGTCGGTGACCCGGCCGAGACCGCCGAGGCGCTGAACGAGGCCGCGGGTTTTCTGCGCAACGGCTTGTTCAAGCGTTTGCAGATCCACACCGTGCCCAGCCTGCATTTCCACTACGACCGCAGCATCGAACGCGCGGCCGAACTGAGTGCACTGATCCACAAGGCCAATGCCACGCGCGCGCTCGACGACGAGCCGGCCGCGGCCGCAGAAGAAAGCAAGCCGGCTGCTGCCGGCGAGTGAAGCCAAGAAGAGCCACGCCTTTTGTCGTCCACCATGAACACCCGACCCCAGCGCGTCAAGACACCGCGCCGTGCTCTGCACGGCGTGCTGCTGCTTGACAAGCCGCTGGGCCTGTCCAGCAACGACGCGCTGCAGAAGGCCAAATGGCTGCTTCGGGCGGAGAAGGCCGGCCATACCGGCACGCTGGATCCTCTGGCGACCGGTCTGCTGCCGCTGTGCTTCGGCGCCGGCACCAAGTTCAGCCAGGTCAGCCTGGATGCCGACAAGGCCTACACCGCGACATTGAAGCTCGGCGAGATCACCACCACCGGCGACGGTGAGGGCGAGGTGCTTGAGCGTCACACAGTCAAGGTGAATCGCGAGCAGATTGAGACGGCCTGCGCCCAGCTGCGCGGCAACATCACCCAGGTGCCGCCGATGTATTCGGCGCTCAAGCATGAAGGCCGTCCGCTGTACGAATACGCACGCGCCGGCATCACCATCGAGCGGCCCTCGCGCCAAGTCACCATTCACGCGCTCGACATTGAGCACTGGCAGGATGACGAGCTGGTGATCTCAGTGCGTTGCAGCAAAGGTACGTATGTGCGCACCCTGGCCGAAGACCTGGGCCGCTTGCTGGGTTGTGGCGCGCGCCTGAGTGCGCTGCGACGTACGGCTTCGGGCCCGGTGGCGGTCGAACAGGCCATCAGCTTGGACGCCCTGGCCGCGCTGACGGAAAGTGAACGTGAAGCCTTGCTGCGCCCACCCGACTCCTTGTTGGCGGATTGGCCCGAGCTGCGTTTGAGCAGCGAAGAAGCCGCCCGCTTTCTCACCGGTCTGCGGCGCCGTGTTGCCGCCCCCGACGCCCGCCATGTGCGGGTCTACGGGCCCGAAGCGCAAGCCTTTCTAGGCAGCGCCCATATCGAGGCCGGTGAACTGATCGCCGACCGGCTGCTGAGTCCCGCCGAGGTGCAAAGCCTTTTTGGTTCCCAAGCCGCCTGAAGTCCAGAATTTTTTGAAAGTGTCGTATGAGCAAGCAGATTCGTAACATCGCCATCATCGCCCACGTTGACCATGGCAAAACCACCATGGTCGACCAATTGCTGCGCCAAAGCGGCACCTTCGCCGACCACGAAAAAGTCGTCGACACGGTGATGGACAACAACGCCATCGAACGCGAGCGTGGCATCACCATCTTGGCCAAGAACTGCGCCGTGTCCTGGGAAGGCACCCACATCAACATCGTGGACACACCCGGACACGCGGACTTCGGCGGTGAAGTCGAGCGCGCGCTGAGCATGGTCGACGGCGTGGTGCTGCTGATCGACGCCCAAGAAGGCCCGATGCCCCAGACCCGTTTCGTGACCAAGAAGGCCCTGGCCCTGGGTCTGAAGCCCATCGTCGTGGTCAACAAGGTGGACAAGCCCGGTGCCAAGCCGGATGCCGTGATCAACGCCGCTTTCGACCTGTTCGACAAGCTGGGCGCCACCGACGAGCAACTGGACTTCCCGGTTGTCTACGCTTCCGGCATCAATGGCTGGACTTCGCTGGAAGAAGGCAAACCCGGTGAGCAGTGGGGCCCGGACATGTCCGCCCTGTTCAACACCGTGCTCAAGCATGTGCCGCCCCAGTCGGGCGACGCCAGTGCGCCGCTGCAGCTGCAGATTTCGGCCCTGGACTTCTCGACCTTCGTGGGTCGCATCGGCGTCGGCCGCATCAGCCAAGGCACCATCAAGCCCGGCATGCAAGTCGCTGTGATGGAAGGCCCGGACGGCAAGTCCGTCAACGGCCGCATCAACCAGGTGCTGACCTTCCAAGGCCTGGACCGCGTGCAAGTGACCGAAGCCGGCCCGGGCAATATCGTGCTGATCAACGGCATTGAGGACATCGGCATCGGCGTGACCGTCACCGACCAAGCCAACCCCAGCCCGCTGCCCATGCTGAAGGTGGACGAGCCGACGCTGACCATGAACTTCTGCGTCAACACCTCGCCGCTGGCCGGTCGGGAAGGCAAGTTCGTGACCAGCCGTCAGATCTGGGACCGCCTGCAGAAGGAGCTGCAACACAACGTGGCCCTGCGCGTGAAGGAAACCGACGAAGACGGCATTTTTGAAGTCTGCGGCCGCGGCGAACTGCACCTGACCATCTTGCTGGAAAACATGCGCCGTGAAGGCTATGAGCTGGCCGTGTCCAAGCCGCGCGTGATGTTCCAAGACATCGACGGCGTCAAGTGTGAGCCTATGGAGCAGGTGACTGCCGACGTGGAAGAAGTCCACCAAGGCGGTGTGATGCAGGCTCTGGGTCTGCGCAAGGGTGAAATGCTGAATATGGAGCCGGACGGCAATGGCCGCGTGCGCCTCGAGTACCGCATTCCGGCCCGTGGTCTGATCGGCTTCTCCAACGAGTTCATGAACTTGACCCGCGGTTCGGGCCTGATCTCTTCGATCTTCGACGGCTACGAAGCCCACAAGGGTGAAATCGGCGGCCGCAAGAACGGCGTGCTGATCTCCATGGACGAAGGCGAAATCTTCACGTACGCATTGGGCAAGCTGGACGACCGCGGCCGCATGTTCGTGAAGCCGAACGACCCGGTCTATGAAGGCATGATCGTCGGCATCCACAGCCGTGACAACGATCTGGTGGTCAACGCCACCCGCACCAAGCAGCTGACCAACTTCCGCGTCAGCGGCAAGGAAGACGCGATCAAGATCACCCCGCCGATCGACCTGACCCTGGAGTACGGCGTCGACTTCATCGACGACGACGAACTGGTCGAGATCACCCCCAAGAGCGTGCGTCTGCGCAAACGCTTCTTGACAGAGAACGAGCGCAAGCGAGCTTCGCGCTCGTAAGAGCGCAAAGCTCGCTCCTGCGAGTTAGCTGCGCTCCTCCCAGCCAGGGCCAGAGAACCTGGCCTTTGCCAGGCAGAAACAGTCCTCAGGACTGTTTCAGTCCGGGCGCAGCCCTCCTCCGAGAGGAGGGCTCCAGTCAGTTTGTTGCCCGCGCCCCTCTCAGGGGCGCTCTCAATTCATCTGCCATGACACATCGCAAGGCCGTGTTTCTGATGGTGTTGGTCACCCTGCTGTGGAGCACGGCGGGGGTGGTCACGCGGCATCTGGAAGCGGCTCGCGGCTTTGAGTTGACCTTCTGGCGCAGTGCCTTCAATGCCCTGGCCTTGCTGCTGGGCTTGAGCTGGCTGCGCGGTGCGGCCTTGGTCTCACAGCTGCGCCGGGCACCGCGTCTGGTCTGGGCCTCCGGTTTGTGCTGGGCGGTCATGTTCACCGCCTTCATGCTGGCCCTGAGCTTGACCACGGTGGCCAATGTCTTGGTGACCATGGCCCTCAGCCCTTTGCTGACGGCTTTGCTGGCCCGCGTCTTCCTGCATCATCGTCTGCCCCTGCGCACCTGGTCCGCCATCGTCGTGGCCAGCTGCGGAATCGCCTGGATGTTCGGCCACGAGATGGGGCAGGGCGGCGCGCCCGGCGCCGGTCGCGCCTGGCTTGGCATTGCCATCGCCCTCGGCGTACCTTTGGCTTCGGCCATCAACTGGTCTTTGATGCAGCATGTGGGCCGACAGCGGGCCGCGGCCGACATCGACTCAGGTTCAGGTTCGGTACCCGACGGCGCCGACATGCCCTTGGCCGTACTGATCGGTGCAGCCATTTCGGCCCTGGCCATGCTCCCCTTGGCTTGGCCTCTGCAGGCTTCGTGGCACGATGTCGGACTGCTGGCCAGTCTGGGCGCGTTTCAACTCGCTTTGCCTTGTCTGCTTGTGGTCCATCTGAGCCGCGTTCTGTCCGGCCCCGAACTTGCCCTTCTGGCTCAGCTGGAAGTGATCTTTGGCGTTCTCTGGGCCTGGCTGTGGGCCGGTGAACAACCCTCGTCGGCAGCCATGATCGGGGGTGGGCTGGTGCTGGCCGCACTGATTGGCAATGAACTTCTGGCCTGGCGCGAGCAAGCCGCGCGAGGCCCAGCAAGCCCCTCGAATCGATTGACATCTTCCTCCAGGAGACAGGCATGAAGCCGCCCTTGCTACCCGAGTTGCAATCCGCTGGCCAGGTGCTGGCCGAAGTCAATGGCTGTCTGGGTCTGATCACGCTCAACCGTGCGCAGGCGCTCAACGCCCTGTCGCTGGCCATGATTCGCGATCTGACCCTCTTGCTCCAGACCTGGGCTGCAGCGCCTGAAATCGAAGCGGTGGTGATCCTCGGCGCTGGACGCGAGGGCAAGCCCGCCGCCTTTTGCGCCGGCGGCGACATCCGCTTCTTCCATCAGGCCGCGCTAGCGGCTGATTCGGCATTGGATGATTTCTTCACCGAAGAATACGCGCTCAACCACCTGATCCATCACTACGCCAAGCCCTATATCGCCTTGATGGATGGCGTGGTCATGGGCGGCGGCATGGGCTTGAGCCAGGGCGCGAAGCTGCGCGTGCTCAACGAGCATTCGCGCCTGGCCATGCCGGAAACCAATATCGGACTTTTCCCCGATGTCGGTGGCGGTTACTTTCTGGGCCAATGCCCGGGCGCGGTCGGCGAGTGGCTGGCCTTGACCGGGCAGGCGCTTGGCGCCGGGGACGCCATCGAATTGGGCCTCGGTGATGTGTTCGTTCAAAGCGCGGCCTTCCCCGCCTTGATCGAAGCATTCCGCCACGGCGAGCAGAGCAGCGCCGAGCATGTGGTGGCGACCGTCATGGACAAGGTGGACCTGGCCCCGGCGGCCGATCACTTGAAGCTGCGTGCCCGTATCGACCGGCATTTTTCGCTCCCCGATGTGCCTGCCATCCTGGCCTCGCTGGAAGCGGAGCGCGATGACGAATGGGCGGCTCACACTGCGGTCAGCTTGCGCAAGCGCTCGCCGCTGATGCTGGCCGTCACGCTCGAACAGCTGCGTCGCGCGCGCGGCATGGGTCTGGGGGCGGAGCTGCGCATGGAGCGCGATATGGTGCACCACTGCTTTCACCTGAGCCCGGCGGCCGAGAGCGAAACCGTGGAGGGCATCCGCGCCCTGGCCGTGGACAAGGACCATGCGCCGCGCTGGCGTCATGCGCGCAGCGAACAGGTCACGGCGACCGAAGTGCAAGCGTTTTTTGCCGCGGTCTGGACACCTGATCAGCACCCGCTGGCCGGGCTGAGCTGAGGCGCGAGGCGCAGCCTATCCGTGCCAGCAGCAAGGCCATAATCGAAACGGCAAGGTCCCACCGGACCTTGCCGTTTTTCATTGGCCCCTGCGCTGGCTCGCCATCCGAGCCAGCCACAACCGAAGAGCCTGCAGATGCCCACCGACATCGAGATCGCCCAAGCCGCCACCTTGCAGAAAATCCTGCCTCTGGCCCAGCGCACGCTGGATCTGCCCGAAGAGGCGCTCAGCCCTTACGGCCATTACAAGGCCAAGCTGGGCCTCGAATATCTGCCTGCTCTTGCCGGCCGCAAGAACGGCCACCTGATTCTGGTAACGGCGATTTCGCCCACACCCCCGGGCGAGGGCAAGACGACCACCACAGTGGGCCTCGGTGATGGCCTCAATCACATCGGCAAAAAGTCCATGATCTGCCTGCGCGAACCCTCGCTGGGCCCATGCTTCGGCATGAAGGGTGGAGCAGCCGGTGGCGGCCAGGCGCAGATCGTGCCGATGGAGGACATCAACCTCCACTTCACCGGCGATTTCCACGCCATCGCCCTGGCCAACAACCTGCTGGCCGCCTTGATCGACAACCACATCCACCATGGCAATGCGCTTGGCATCGATGTGCGCCGCATCAGCTGGCGCCGCGTGGTCGACATGAACGACCGCGCTTTGCGGGACATCACCGTGGCCTTGGGCGGCCCGGGCAATGGCTATCCGCGTCAGGATGGCTTTGACATCGTGGTCGCTTCCGAGGTCATGGCCATCTTGTGCCTGGCCACCTCGCTGGAGGATCTGAAGCGCCGCCTGGGCAATATCGTCATTGGCAGCACGGCCGACAAGCGGCCGGTCACCGCGCGTGAACTCAAGGCCGATGGAGCCATGGCCGCCTTGCTCAAGGACGCGCTGGCGCCCAATCTGGTGCAGACCCTGGAGGGCAATCTGGCCTTTGTGCACGGCGGCCCCTTTGCCAATATCGCCCATGGCTGCAACTCGGTGATCGCGACGCAAACGGCACTGAAGCTGGCCGACTATGTGGTCACCGAGGCTGGATTCGGTGCCGACCTCGGCGCCGAGAAGTTCATGGACATCAAGTGCCGCAAGGCCGGCTTGCAGCCCAGCTGCGCCGTCATCGTGGCCACCGTGCGGGCCCTCAAGTACCACGGCGGTACCGATGCGAAAAAGCCGGGCAGCGACACCCTGCAGGCCCTGGAGATTGGCCTGGCCAATCTCGGCCGTCACATCGAGAACGTGCAGCAGCATTACGGTTTGCCGGCCATCGTCTCCATCAACCGATTCGATGCCGACACGGCCGAAGAGATCGCCCTGATTCAGGCCTATTGCCAGCAACGCGGCGTGCGCTGCGTGCTGGCCACGCATTGGGCCGAGGGCGGTGCCGGTGCGGCCGAGCTGGCCCGCGCCGTCGTGGCCCAATGCGAGCAGGGTGGGGCGCGTGCCGCCAGCATTTACGAGGATGCCTTGCCGCTGGCCGACAAGATCCGCGCCATCGCCAGCAAGGTCTACCGTGCTGGCGAGGTGGTGTTCGAACCCAAGGCCGCCGCCCAGCTGCAGGAATGGCAGAACGCCGGTTGGGGGCAGCTGCCGGTCTGCATCGCCAAGACCCAGTACTCCTTCAGCAGCGATACCAACCTGCGCGGCGCGCCTGAGGGCCATGTGCTGCGCGTGCGCGAAGTGCGCTTGGCAGCGGGCGCCGAGTTCGTGGTGGCCATCTGCGGCGACATCATGACCATGCCGGGTCTGCCCAAAGTGCCCTCGGCCGAGCGCATCGATGTCGACGCGCAGGGGCGCATCAGCGGCCTGTTCTGAGCCCTTCGGGCCGCCGACGCTTGAACCTGTAAGGCCTTACAGACTCGGCCCAGTTTGAGGGTTTCTCCGTGCGCGCTGGCCCAGCCGGCTGCGCACACTGGCCATTCACGGCCCATGGATGGCCAGTTCGCCAAGGAGAAGCCCGATGCCTGCACTTCGCCCCTCTGTCTGGATGCTGACCTCGATGTTCAGCGGTGTCCTGCTCTCACCGGCAGGCAGTTCCTGGGCCCATGAGACGCCCGTCGCCTCTACGGCAGTCAAAGCACTCCCAGCCGAGGCTGCGCGCACGGTGTACCGCGCCTACTTCAAGGATCTGCGCCTGGCCCAGGGCATTGCTCACAGCCGCTTCGACACGCTGGAATCCAAGTACGAGCTGGGCTACTTGGTCGTGCTGGCCGATGCCAACGAGGCCCGCGAACTGCGCGCTCTGGGTTTTCGCCTGCAGGGCGATGAGCAGTGGCTGGGCGAGCAGCAGGCCCAAGCCAGCCGCGAAAGCGCCGAGCTGGCCGAGCGCCGCCGCAGCTTGGGCAAGGACCTGACGCCCAGTTTCGCCGGCATCCCGAGCTACAGCTGCTATCCCACGGTTGAAGAGGTGTTCACCGAAGGCGATGGGCTGATCGCCGCCAAGCCCCAGCTGGCGCGCTGGGTGGACATCGGCGACAGCTGGCAAAAGACCCGCGGCAGCGGCGGCTACGACCTGCGTGTGCTCAAGCTGGGCAACAGCGCCGGCCCAGCCACCAAGCCGCGCCTCTTCGTCAATGCCGGCATCCATGCCCGCGAGTACACGACCACCCCCTTGGTGCTTGAGTTCGCCAAACGCCTCGTCAATGGCTACGGCGTCGATGCCGATGCGACCTGGATCCTCGACCACCACGAGATCCACCTGCTCCTGGCCACAAATCCCGATGGGCGTAAGAAGGCCGAGACCGGCCTGCTCTGGCGCAAGAACACCAACACCGCCTATTGCGGCGCCACCAGCAACAGCCGCGGCGCCGACCTGAACAGGAATTTCGGCTTCCAGTGGAACAGCACCAATGGCGCGGGCTCCAGCGGCAGCGCCTGCAATGAAACCTACCGTGGGCCCAGCGCGGCGTCCGAGCCGGAAACCCAGGCGGTGGAGGCTTACATCCGAAGCCTCTGGCCCGACCGCCGCGGCCCCAACCGCGCCGATGCCGCACCGCTGGACACCTCGGGCATCCATCTGGACATCCACAGCCACGGTCGCCTCTTGCTCTGGCCCTGGGGCACCAATGGCGTGGTGGCCGGCAATGACAAGCAACTGGCCACCCTGGGCCGCAAGTTCGCCTTCTGGAATGGCCACACACCGCAGCGCTCGCTGAGCCTCTACGAGACCGATGGCACCAGTGATGGCCCGAGCTACGGCGAACTCGGCGTGGCCGCCTTCACCTTCGAGCTGGGTACGGCGTTTTTCGAGCAGTGCAGCTACTACAACAGCACCGTGCTGCCCGGCAACCTGCCGGCCCTGATCTACGCCGCCAAGGTGCTGCGCACGCCCTACCAAACCCCGGCCGGCCCCGATGTGCTGAGTCTGGCTCTGGCCGGCAACGCCAGCAGCGGCGGCGTGCCTGCTGGAACCCAGGTGGCTCTGACGGCCACGGTGGACGACAGTCGCTACAACAACAGCAATGGTGCCGAGCCGACCCAGGCCGTGGCCGCGGCCGAAGCCTATATCGACACCCCACCCTGGGTGGCCGGCGCGGTGGCGCGCGCGCTGCAGGCCAGCGACGGAAGTTTCAACAGCACGAGCGAAGGTGTGCGCTCCAGCCTCGACACCGCCGGCCTCGGACCGGGCAGGCACATCGTCTACGTGCGCGGCCGTGATGCGGCAGGCAACTGGGGTGCCTTCAGTGCCGTGTTCCTGAACATCAACGACGGCAGCGGCGGCACGGCGCCAGTGGCCGCCTTTGACGCCAGCATCAACGGACTCAACGTCAGCTTCACCGACCGCAGCAGTGATGCCGACGGCAGCATCGCCTCGCGCAGCTGGAATTTCGGCGACGGCGCCAGCAGTACCGTCGCCAGCCCCAGCCATGCCTACGCGGCGGCCGGCAGCTACACGGTCAGCCTCACCGTCACTGACAACGAGGGCAAGAGCAACAGCCTGAGCAAGCCCCTGGTACTCAGCGCCGACAGCGTACCGGTGCTCGGCAACGGCCAGACCGTCAGCGGACTCAGCGGCGCCAAGGGCAGTTGGCGCTATTACAAGGTCGCCATCCCAAGCGGTGCGCGCAATCTTGTCGTCAAAGGCAGTGGCGGCAGCGGCGATATGGATCTCTACACCCAGAACGGCAGCCAGCCCAGCTTGAGCAGCTACAGCTGCCGCCAGAACGGCTCGACCAACACCGAAACTTGCAGCATCGCCAGCCCGGTGGCCGGCTGGGTCTACATCGGCCTCTATGCCTACGCCGCCTACTCGGGGCTGAACCTGAACGTGAGTTTCACACCCTGAAGGTGAGGGTGCTTGGCGCCGGGGAAGCAGGCTTTGGGATAATCGGGCGGTGAATACCGCGCTCCCCTTTGCACCTGCCTCCTCGGCTCCGACCGATTCGCCCACGATCAGCCCCTGGCGGCTCTCGGTTGCCCCCATGTTGGATTGGACCGATCGGCATTGCCGGACCTTCCATCGCCTGCTGACCCGTCAGACCCGGCTTTACACCGAAATGGTGACGACCGGCGCCTTGCTGCACGGCGATCAGCCCCGGCATTTGGACTTCAACCCCGAAGAGCATCCGGTCGCTCTGCAGCTCGGTGGCTCGGAGCCGGCAGATCTGGCCGCCTGCGCCCAGCTGGCCGAGCGATGGGGTTATGACGAGGTCAACCTCAACTGCGGCTGTCCGAGCGAGCGGGTTCAGCGTGGCGCTTTTGGCGCCTGCCTGATGGCCGAGCCAGGTCTGGTGGCCGATGGCGTCAAGGCCATGCGCGATGCGGTGAGCATCCCGGTCACGGTCAAGCACCGCATCGGTATCGACAAAATTGAGAGCTACGACTTCGTGCGGGATTTCGTCGGCCAGATCGCCGAGGCCGGCTGCGAAGTTTTCATCGTTCATGCGCGCAATGCATGGTTGCAAGGCCTGTCGCCGAAAGAGAACCGTGAGATCCCGCCGCTGCGCTACGAATTGGTGCACCAGCTTAAACGCGATTTCCCTGCGCTGACCATCGTCCTCAATGGTGGCATCAAAACCGACGAAGAGATCGCCGAGCAGCTACAGCATGTGGACGGCGTGATGGTCGGCCGCCAGGCCTATCACGAGCCCTGGCAGATGGTCGATTGGGACCGGCGCTTCTTCGGCGCACCCAACCCGGCCCAGTCGCGCGAGCAGGTCGAGGCCGACTGGCTGCTCTATCTGGAGCGCCATGTCGCTTCAGCGCCATATGCCAGCTGGCCCCAGGCCATGCGCCATGCCCTGGGTTTGTGGAATGGCCAAGCCGGCTCGCGCCGCTGGCGTCAGATCTGGTCCGACCATCAATACAAAGCCCTGGCGCCGCGCGCCGTGGCCGAGATCGCGACGCAGGCACGCGTCGGCGTGGCGGCGCATGTGGCCGAAAAAGCTGCGGAGAAGCTTGCGGCCGAGGTGGGTGCCAGCGCGGCTGCCGCTTGAGGCCATGATCTGCTTGCACGGTTTTGACACCGCCCTGGGCCTCTGCTGTATTGCCTGGAACGAGCTCGGCGTCTGCGGCAGCCAATTGCCCGGGGCCACGACCAGTCTGAGCCGCGACCGCTTGCGCCAGCGCTTTCCCACCGGCCGCGAGACCGATCAGCTGCCACTCCAGATCGCAGCGGCCGTGCATGCCGTGCAACGCCTGTTGGCCGGTGAGCTGGCCGACAACGAGGAGCTGCTGGCGATCGTGCTGGATGACAGCGCGCTGCCCGAATTCCAGCGGCAGGTGCTGGCGATGACTCGCCAGATTCCGCTGGGCCAGACCTGCAGTTACGGTGAACTTGCCGCGCGCCTGGGCCAGCCAGGCGCGGCGCGCGCCGTGGGCCAAGCCGAAGGCCGCAACCCCTTTGCACCCATCGTGCCCTGCCATCGCGTGCTGGCCAGCGGCAAGGGGCAAGGCGGTTTTTCAGCCCATGGGGGCTTGTTGACGAAACAGCGTTTGTTGGCCATCGAAGCAAGTTCTGCTCGTGATTGGACCGGCCAGCAAATGACGCTGAATTTGTAGAGCAGCTCCAACCCAGCAAAACCCTGGCGCACCATGAAGCGTTTGCAATGTTCAGATCCGCCATCGCGGTCGAGCTGGCCAGCAGGGCTCGGCAATCGAAGCACCAAGGCTTGCCCCGTTTCCATCGGCGCCGAGCTCAGGGCGGAAGTTCTTACATTCACTTGCAGCTATTGGCCTGACCCTGTAAGGGCTTACAGCGCAAGCAAGCGGGCAGCACGGGTATGCTGAAGCGGAGGTACTACGGCTTCGAGAATAGCTTGGGGAAGCAATGAGAGCTTGGCAGGAGGAGTTGTTGCAGGTCGCGCAGGACGTGGATTGTGAGCACACGATGCTTCAGCGGCTCGGTGGCGCTGCGCGAGACTTGGGCTTTGACTACTGCGCCTACGGCATGCGTATTCCGCGGTCTTTCAGCAATCCCAAGACCGTCATGCTCAACAACTATCCGGTGGGCTGGCAGGTGCACTATGCCAGCGAGAACTATCTGAAAATCGACCCAACGGTTCATCATTGCCGGCAGAGCAGCCAGCCCTTGGTTTGGAACGATGCGGTGTTTGTCGACGCACTGACCCTGTGGAGCGATGCCCAGGACCATGGTTTACGGCATGGCTGGGCTCAGTCCAGCCTGGATGCTTTTGGTGTTGGAGGGATGCTGACCCTGGCTCGGGGTCACGACGCGCTCTCCCAAGCCTGGCTGGAGCAAGAGGAGATCAAGCTGCGTTGGCTGGTCTGCGTGGCACATCAAAGCCTGTCGCGCTTGATTCGCCGGCGTCATTGCGAAGACGGCGCTGCAGGCCTGAGCGTGCGCGAGCTCGAAGTTCTCAAATGGACGGCCGATGGAAAGACCTCGGGTGAGATCGCCTCCATCCTGGCGGTTTCCGAGAACACGATCAATTTTCACGTCAAGAACTCGATCGTCAAGCTCCGCGCCAGCAACAAGACCTCGGCCGTGGTGCAAGCGGCCTTGTTGGGTTTGCTCAACTGAAGCCTTTCGGCTTAAGGCAAGATCATTGCTTGAGTGTTGATCCTGGTGAAGCAAGCGCAGACGCAGGCGCTTCACCAGGCGGCTTGCAGCGGGGAGAGTGAGAACAGCAGGTGCTGCTCCACACAATTCATGGCAGCTTGCAGCAGCCTTTGCTCGCGCGCCTCGCAGGCCGCGATGCCGAGCTCAGGCAAGGTCTGCCTGAGGCCTTCGAGCAGCAGATCGCTGCTGACGCCGGTCCTGTCTGTGATCGCAGCGGCCTCTTGGTCGAAACACCAAGCCAGGGCCAAGGCACAGCCAGGCCACAAGCGCGCATAGTCCATGGCCAGTTGCTGGGCGGCGCTGCTGTCCACGGGCAAGCGGTTCACCCAGAAATGCTGCTCGATGTTTGCCAGACATTGCTGCAGCCCTTGGTCCAGGGCCAGCAAAGCGACAGCCACGGCGTCACTGCTCACACCCTGGGTGCCGCGACGCCAGCAGAGGTAGGCTTGCATCAGACTGTCCCGCCCTTGGCTGCTCAGACGCAAGGCACTCGACTCAGGCCAGCCCTTGACAGCGGCGCTCGTGGTCAGCAGTTGGCGAGCCTGATTCATCAGCCTCGCTGCATCGCTCGAGCCCTCGGCCCAGGTCTCGTTCAAGCTTTGTTGCAACTGGCGAAGCTGGCCGGCGAGCAGGCCCAAATTGACCTGGGTGCTTCCATCAAAGAGGCTGACGACTTGCAGATCGCGCGCCATCTTTTGAAACATGCCCAGCTCATCCTGGGAGCGCAGATAGTGCCGCGCCCCGAGTACCTGGGCCAGTTCGCGCGCGATGGCTTCGCAACTGACCGGCAACTGGTACTTGCAGATCGGTGAAAGCACGCTCAGTTCACCCGGTAACAGGGCAATCGAACGCGTGGCCGCCTGGGCCAGCAGATCATTGCACAGCAGCTTGGCATAGCACTGGGCCAGCTTGGCGCGTGCGACCGGGATTTGGGCTACCGTCTTGCCATAGAGCTGGCGTTGCTGAGCAAAACCCAGGGTCAGGCGCAACAAGGTGTCGGTGGCGCCGAGCGAGAATCCGGCGCACAGGATGCGAGAAATCTGCAAGGTCTTGAGTACGGTGCTCAGGGCGGCCTCCGTGCGGGGGAAGGCCGCATCGGCGGCCACGCAAGGGTAGTCCTGGAGCCGGAAGCCGCTGATGTCTGCCCCGCGAATTCCATGGGTTTGAATCTTGGCCAGCGAGCGCCAACCGGAACCCTCCGCGGGCCCACGGGCCAGGCGCAGCAATACCAGCTCCTTGCGACCGTCCACATGCTGTTGACAGGCCAGCACCGTTGCCGATCCACCTTTGCTGCCATTGTTGATCAGCCACTTCTCGCCACTCAGGCGCAGGTGGATGCCGTCCGGATCAGCCTGCACCTTGAACTCGGTGGACAGAATGTCGCTGCCATGCTCGCGCTCGGTCAGCGCGAGGCAGGCCAGGCTGCCGGCGCGCAGGCTTTGGGCATGCGCCTGTTGTTGGCTCGGGCTGCCGGCCAACCAGATGGGGATGGATCCCAGCAGGGTTTGGCCGAAAGCGATGGCCGTGCTTAAGTCACGGCGCGACAGAATTCGCGACAAGGCCAGGATTCGCTCGGGTTCCTCCATTTGTCCGTCCAGTCTGGCAGGTAGCAGCTGCTCGAACATGCCCAGGCGCAGCAGGGTGTTCAGGCGCGCCTGCGGGAAGGCCTCGGCTTCATCCTCGCGCAGCGCCTCATCAAAATTCAGCAGCGCGTCGGCTTGGCGCGGGTCACCGAGCTGCTGCTCCCATCGGGAGGCGATTTCGAGGCTTTCAGTTCTCATGAGGGTCGGTCTTCTCTTTTAGGAATGGGTGGACTGCGGCTGGGCATGGACCAGGGCGCAGGCCTCTTGTTCATTGGCATAGAGGCTGACGTGCCAGCCCATGCCGGCCGGCGCAGGCGGCCATGCGGCCTGCGCGGTCCAGCGCGGCTGGGCATCTGCGCTCCAGCCCAGCAGTCGCCAGCCCTGCGCAAGCGCCACAAAGCTGCCGCTGCCCTGGCACTTGAAGCGTGCCTCCTTGAGACACCAGAGCAGGGTTCGGGCCTGGCGGGCGCTGACCCCCAACTGGGCAACGGTCACAGCCACTTCCTCGGCAGGCACCAGCATCTGCAGTGACTGCGCCTGCACCGCCTCATGGACTTCGGTGTCCAGGCCCAGAGGCGAGTGATCTGCAACCGCCATGGCCCGGCGCCGGCTGTGGCTGATGCTCAGGTACAGCGCGGAACCGGGCAGGCATGGCCGCGCCAATGCGTCGCTACCAATCAGCAGCTGGGACGGCGCCGCCAGTTCCCGAGGTAACAAGCGCCTCAGTGCGGACTTGGCGCACAGCCGGCCGGCGAGCCAGTCGCGTCGGCGTTTGGGCCAGCTGAGGCCGTGCCAGCGCTGCAATTCCAGGGGGTGCAGCTGCAGCGCCAGCCAGTCGCCATCCGGCTGCGCAGGCACTTGGTCCAGCAGCAGCTGCTGAGTTGGCAGCAGACCCAACGTCGGCCCGGCTTGCGCCAGCGAAGGCTCAGCTTCGACGCTCAAAGCCCGGCTCCAGCAGCTGGCCAGCAAACTGATCGCCCAACTCGGCCATCTCGACGAAGCGCGCATGCAAGCCATGGAACAGGGCGCTGCGCGTGTCCGCCTCGAAGTCCGACAGACTGCTGACTTCGACGATCTCGAAGAAATCCAGACCGTCGCCGCCCGGGCACTCAAAGACTCGGAAGCGCTGCACGCTGGTCAGATCCTGGCAGGCGGCGTAGTCCACTTCGCGCACCCAGCGCATGAAGGGCTCGCGCTGGTCCGCGGATTTCAAACGGATGCGATCAATCAGGACCGTCATGTTCAGCTCCCTGTGTTCTTGCTGTCCAGGCGTTCGATGGCCACCAGTCCGCGCTCGCCGTCGACGGTCAACCAGTCGCCGCTGCGGATGCTCGCGGTGGCGAACTGGGTGTTCACCACCGAGGGAATACCGAACTCTCGGGCCACGATGGAGCTGTGCGACAGCATCGACCCGATGTCGGTGACCACCGCGCCGGCCAAGGCGAACAGCGGCGTCCAGGAAGCGTCGGTGAACTGCGTCACGATGATTTCACCGCTTTGCAGCTCGGCGGCTTGCCGGTTGAGATCCAAAATCACACGGGCTCGCGCCCGCAGCACCCCGCGCGAGGTGCCCAGCCCGCTCAGGTCGCCCCGGATGGGCGCGAGGGGCGCCGCCGAGCGCTCAGGTGGCCTGCCGATGAAGGTCAGCGGCGGCTCGCCTTCACGCAGCCAGGCCTGCTGCCGCCGGCGCCGGGCTTCGATCAAGGCGCTCGGGAAGGCCTGGTCCGCGCTCAAGCGTCCATCAAGGTAGGCCTGGATCTGATCGAAGTCCAACCAGGCCATATCGGCCATATCGCGCAAGAGGCCTTGTTCCAGCAAGCGACGACTCAGCTCGCAGACCACGCGACGAACCAGCCAGATCGAAGTGATCATGCTCATGCGGGTTTCTTCACGCAGGCGGCTGCAGGCGCAGTACAGCGTGCTCACTCGCTTGAGCAGCCATCTGCGAGCCGGCGAGAGTTCGGCCAGCAGTGCCTCGGTGTCCACCTGACGCCGTTGATCGTTACTCGCCAAGCGCTCATCGACGCTGAAGCCCTGGCGCATGTAAATCTTGATCATTTGGAAGACATAGCTGGGGTCATCCACCCAGCGCGGGTGTGTGAGCTCCATCTCTTCATGACCGCGCACACCGTTGTTGCGCATGAACAGCGCGTACTCTTTGCGCAGAAAGACCTGACCCTGCACATGAGCGGACAGCACATCATGTGCCAGCTCGGCCGGCGTGGCTTCCAGCAAGGTCGGCAGTTCGGGATAGCTTTGCAGCGCCTGGGTCAGCTGCCACAGCTCGCGCGCCGACTCCACCGTGCGCAAGTTCGACATATCGCCCTTGAGCCGGTTCTGCAAATGCATGCCGCGCCCCGGCAGCCAAGCGCCGCACATCTCTTCCAGGACCCCGTACAAGGTGAAGGCATTGATGTAGAAGGGCAGGTAGCCGATGTGCATGGCCTTGAAGTAGGCGAGCGAATGCTGCATCTCACCGCGCAGTTCGCCCATGCTCAGGCGCCGCAGGTCCATGTGCAGAGCGCGCTCGTACTCGCGGTGGCGGCTGGCCACCATGCGTCGGGCCCGTCGCTTGGCGCCCAGCAGCTCCAGCGCGGCTTTTTGCACCCAATAGCCATGGCAGATGGCGCGGCGCCAGGCGGTGCTGCCCAGACGCAAACCGTAGGGGTTGCGGTAGCCGTCGAGCGTCACCTCTTCGCTGCTGAAGCGGTGCAGAAACGGCGCCTGGTCCATGCCCACTGGAGTTTGCGAGAGCAGGTAGGCGGTGTAGGCCACATTGAGGTAAACATGGCCGCGGTAGTAGCCCATGTAGAGGTCCGGGTCGCCCAGATCCAGCAGACCGATGCCGGTACCGCAGGCACGGTGGACCTGGTACTGGTAATGCTTGGCAAAGCTGATGCCCAGGTGGCTCATGCGGCCGGTGAAGATCTCGCCAATGTCCATGCGGGACCACAGCACGGCATCCGACATCGCGGCATCGCTGCGGCCCTGCTGCGGCCCCTCATCGGCTTCCAGCGGTTCAGGCCTAGCCAGGGTCGTGATGGCCCGGCTTTGCAGCAGCCAGAGCTGGCCGTCTTCCTCGCGAGCCCACTCGATGTCCTGAGGATGACCGAGCAAGCGCGAACAGCGCGTCAGCAGGGCACCCACCTCCGCGCGGGCAAGCAGATCGAGGGCGGGGCTGTCGGCCAGCTCCTGCGTCAGCGCTTGCAGATGCAACTGCCCTTGGTCCGGAGACCAGAGCAAGGCCGTGTGCTTGGACTCGATGTTCTGAGACAGGGTGCGCAGATCCGACAGCGCCAGGGTGTAGCCATCGCTGGGTACGCGCCCCGACACCAGGCCCTCACCCAGGCCGCGGCAGGCCTCGATGCGCATCTGCTCCAGCTGCGGCTGCAGCGGGTCGCGGGCAAATCCCACGCCCGCGCAGCTGTGCGCCGTGGCGGGCACCATGCGCTGAATGACCACGCCCATGCGGGCACCGACCAAGGTCTGGGCGTGCTGGCGACGGTAGGACAGGGCGGCTGTGTTGAACAGAGAGGCCCAGCAGCTGCGCAGGCGCTGCAAGAGTTCCGGCACGCCCTGCACATACATGAAGCTGCTGTATTGGCCGGCAAAGGAAAGGCTTTGTCCATCTTCATCACAGGCCGACGAGCGCACGGCCACGGCGCCCGCCCCCAGGCCCTCGTAGGCCAGAGCCAGCTCGCTGATGGCATGGCTGGGGAACTCCCCGGCCCGAATTTGCTCCGCCATCTCCGCCCAGACCGCCGCGTCGCCACTGCCCAGGGCCTGGTCCAGGTCCAGGCCGTTGTGCTGGGCAAACTCTTCCATGGCGTGGATGGGCACGCACAGGCCGTCCGGCACGGGCAGGCCCAGAGCGAACAGGCGGGCCAGTTGCGCACCCTTGCCACCCAGACGTTGAGCATTCAGGTGGTGGCAGGTCGAGAAGCGCCAGGCCCATCGCGCTTCCGGGCTTGAAGTGCGTGGACCGAGATCGATCGGGCTTTCCAGATTCATGCGGTGTCTCCTCGTCAAAGCGTTGGGTTTGGCCGGCGGGCCAAGAAGCCGTAGTAGCTTTCCCCGGGCAGCAGCTGGCGGTGGGCGATGTCTCGCCAGCCTGTGTCTTGCAGCAGCGTCAGCAGTTGTGCGCGCTCGGGCAGACCGGCGTTGATGTCGGACAGGGTCCACCACAGATGCAGGGCGGCGACGGCCGGGCTGCCACCCTGGCAGCTGCTGGTGATCAGCACCCGGCCATCGGGCGCCAAGAGCCGGCCCACATGCTCCAGCAGGGCCTGGCGCTCGCTACTCTTGAAGTAGTAAAAGTTGTTGTGCAGGGTGATGAGCTCGTAGCCCTGACCCGGCGGCGGCGGTGGCAGATCAAAGAGCTGGGCCTGCTGCAAGTCCACCTGGTCCTTCAGGCCCGCGGCATTCAGATGCGCGCGGGCGCTGTCCACCACATCGGCCTGCATATCGATGGCCGTGAGTTGCACGCCCGGCCAGCGTTTGAGCATATAGCTCAGGTAGTGTCCAGCGCCGCAGCCCACTTCCAGCACGCTGCGCGGGCGCTGCTGCGTGAACGCCCAGTCGATGGCCTCTTCAACAAAGGGTTCCAGAATGCGCGAGGAACGTGCGATCAGGGCGCCATCCTGGTCGTCCAGGGTGTAGGTTCGGCCACCGCGCAAGCGTGCCGGCGCACCGAGGATGGCGTCAAAGTGATAACGCGTCACTTCGGCGAACATGGCGGCCGTCACATCATTGCGTGGCCGGGCCAAGAGCCGTGACAGCTTGCCCTTGAGGTGGTAGCGGCCGCCGCGCAAGGCCAGCTCGCCGACGCCGAGGCCACAGTCCAGCCAGGCCAGCAGGGCGTTGTGGCGTTCCGGGCCGATCCGCAAGGCCTGGGCGATGCTGTGGCTGTCGCGCGGCGACTCTTGCAAGAGCGTCAACAAGCCTGATGCGTCGGCGGCGCTGGCAAACGCGCTGCGGTACAGGCTTTGGGTCTCCCCTCCGAGACGCAGGAAAGACAGCACGTTTTTTTCAAAGACGAGCTTCTTCAGGGTGGCCAGTTTCATTCGCGATCCTTGGTCTCAGTGATGCATGAGCAGGCTCAGCTGCAGGGCCCGGCCGAGCGTGCGGAACTCGCTGCCGCGCTCACCGCTGACCGGAAGGCTCCAGTGCGCGCGCAGCTCCATGGCTTCACGCAGCTGCCACTTCAGGCCCAGCAAGAGCTGGCCGCTGGCGTCGCTGCGGTTGTGCAGGCACAGCAGATCGACCTGCAGCAAAGGGTGGGCTTCCCAGCTCAGCGCTCCGGCAAGGTACTGCCGGCTGCGGCCCAGATGGGGCAGCCCCAGCGTCGCGGGTGCGCTCTGCCGCAGGGCCTCCAGATTCAACATCCAGCCCGGCCGCAGCCGGTACTGGGCGCCGAGCAGGGCGCGGTGTTGCCAGCGTGACTCCGCCTGCAAGCCGCCTCGGTGGCCCAGCAGTTCGACATACCAGTCGCCACCAGCCAGGTCCAGGCGCTGGGCACCCAGGCCCAGGAGGGTCAGGCCGCTGCGGCGCGCCAGCCAGAGCTGGCCGAGGTCCGAAGCGCGGCTCCAGGCCAGGCCTTGCTGGACATGCCAGCGGCGTCGCCCTTCCGGCGCCGGCGCCAGGTCGGCACTCGCGCCTGGAGCGGTTTCGCGCCGCACGCTCAGCAGACTCTGGCTGGTCCAGCCCGGGCTCAGTTCCTGATCGAACAGCAAGGCGTCGACGCCGGGTTTGTAGAGTCGCTCCAAATCCAGGGGCTGAAACGGTGCATGCAGGTCCAGCACCGACCACAAGCGGCCCAGACCGCGGCTGATGGGCTGGCGGCCCAGGCTGTACTGCCAGCCGGCCTGGCGTGCGCTGAGGTAGGCCCAGTCCAGCTGCAGTCGGCTGGCTCGCTGCGTGCCCAGCCGCGCCCGGGGCGAGCCCAGCGCTCGCACATCCTCGGCCGGGCGCAGCCAGGCCCATTCCTCGCGCTGCCGCGCCTGCCAGTGCTCGGCATCCAGATGCAGGGTCCAACGCGGCTCTGCCGGGCTGCCGGCGCCGTGCTGGGCATGCAGGCGCAGCTGGGCATTGAGCAGATGCTGGCGCGGCGCCGCGCCGCCCTCGAGCTCCGGGCGCAGCTGCATGGCGCGCAACCAGAGCAGGGCGCCCCGGTCGGCGGGGGCTTCCAGTTCTGCCATTGCCGGCTCGCTGGCGCCCGTGGAGGCCTGGCTGAGCCCGGGGGCGAGCCAAATCAGGGCCCAAAGCAGGACCAGCATGGCTTCAGGCCAGGGCATGGCGGGCTTCGCCATCGCGACGGGCGCGCTCGCGCGCTTCGGGCCGCTCGATCGGGTCCTGAGCTTGGTCGGACACCAGCTTCCCATCGCGCAGCAGGATCACGCGGCGAGCCCTCTGGATCACCAACGGATCGTGTGAGCTGAAGACAAAGCTCACGCCTTGCTCGCGATTGAGGCTTTGCATGAGTTCCATCAGCGCGATCGCGGTGGCCGAGTCCAGATTGGCGGTCGGTTCATCGGCAATCACCACGCGAGGCCCGCTGGCGATGGCGCGCGCCACGGCCACGCGTTGCTGCTGCCCGCCGCTGAGCTGGTCCGGGTAGCGGTGCATCTGCTCGCCGAGCCCGAGCTGCTGCAGCAGGCGGATGCTGCGTTCGCGCCGCTGTTCCGGCGCGATGCCTTGGAACTCCATGACCATCTCGGTGTTCTCCAGTGCGCTGAGCACCGGCATCAGGTTGTAGGCCTGGAACACAAAGCCGAGTGAATCGCGGCGCAGCCCTGACAGCTCGGTGGCTGACAGGCGCGATACATCGCGACCGGAGAACTGCAGCTGGCCCTCGGAGGGCGAATCGAGCAGGCCCAGCAGATTGAGCAGCGTCGATTTACCGGAGCCCGAGGGTCCGGCGATCACGACGAACTCTCCGGCGTCGATGCGCAGATCGATGCCGCGCAGCGCATGGACTTGCAGCGAGCCTTGTTGGAAACGCTTGTGCAGGCCATGGGCCTGGAAGATGGGGGTGTCAGGCATGGTGCTTGATGGCCTCGATGGGCTTGAGACGTCCAGATTTGTAGGCGGGGTAGAGGCTGACCAGCAGGGTCAGCAGCAGGATCAGGGTCGCCACGCCCGCCAGCTTCAGCGGCTTGAGCAGGGAATAAAAGCGCTCGGGCAGCAGCACGCCGCCGGCTTCCAGGCCGGTGCCGAAAACCTCCCGGAAGTTCAGGCCCTCGGTCGCGAAATGCCAATGCGCCGCCAGGCCCAGCAGCAAGCCCAGCAGCAGGCTGGTGCCGGCCAGGTAAAGCGACTCCAGCAGCACCACGCGCACGATCAAGCCGGGGCTGCTGCCCAGGGCCAGCATCACGCCGAACTCGCGGTGCCGCTTGAGCACGGACATGATCACGGTGTTGAGGATGCCGGCCACCACGACCACGATCACGATCACCATCAGCAAGGCCATGCCGGCCGCATCCATGGCCACGGCCGAGTTCAGCTCGGGGGCGGCCTGGGTCCAGGCCTGCGCCTCCCAAGCCCGCGCCTCAAGCAGTGGCTGCATCTGCAGCTGCAAGGCCGGCAGTTGCTGCTCATCCTCCAGATACAAGGCCAGCTGGCTGACGCCCTGGGCGGCGCCGGTCAGCTGTTGTGCAGCCTCCAAGGGCAGTTCCACCCAAAAGGCATCGAGTTCCTGGATGCCGGTGCGGAAGATGCCGTGCAGCTCAAATGCCGCCCGTGCGAACTCTCCGCCTCCCAGGGGCTTGACCGTCAGGGTGACGCGGTCGCCGATGCGCACATCCAGGGCCTTGGCCAGGCGCTCGCCGAGCACCAGAGGCGGCAGGCCGGTGCGGGCCGGTGCCTCGCCAGGCGATGCCTGCGCGGTGGGTACCGGCAAGGGGTAGCCGACGATGATGGCGCGCGCATCGGCAATGCCGGACACCGGCAGCTCCAGCGCCGGCTCCACGCCCGAGGCCGTGACCGCGATCTGCTGGGCGCCGGCCTGGGCCATGGCCGAGAAGCGCAGCCGCGGCACCACGCTGCTGGCCAGGGTGCCCGCTGCCGCGCGACTTTGCTCCAGCGCTTGCGGGCCTTTGGCAATCAGGCGCTCCAGGCTCGGATCCTGCGCATGACCTTGCTGGGACAGGATCAGATGACCCAAACCCATGCGCACGCCGACTTGGATCATGGCTTGATGGCCGCCGTCGGACAGCCCCAGGAAGCAGGTCAGCAAGGCCATGGTGCTGACGATGATGGCGGCAGTGAAGCCGCTGCGGCGGCGGTGGCGCAGAAGGTTGCGAAGGGCCAGTCGGTGGGCAAGCATGTTCATGTCCTCACTGCGCTCTCATGCCGGCAGCCGGCGTCAATCGGGCGGCCCAGCTGGCGGGCAGCAAGGCGGCCAGCAGGCTGATCAGGATCAGCATCAGCAAGGGCAGGGCTGCGCTGGCGATGCTGAGCTGCCCGCGCAGAACCGGCGCCATGCCCACCCCGGACAGGCTGAACTCGCCGAAGCCCGATACATCCAGTCCATGCAGCTGCAGCCACAGACTCAGGCCCATGCCGGCCGCCAGGCCCACCCCGCCGCCGGCCAGGCACAGCAGCACGGTTTCGGCGATCACCAGCAGCAGCACTTTGCTCGGTGCCAGACCCAGCGCCTTGAGCAGGCTGAGCTCGCGCTGGCGCTCCATGACGCTGACCAGCATGGTGTTGAGCACGCCCACGCCGGCGATCAAAAAGACGATGAAGACCAGGGTGCCCATCAGGGCACGATTGGCGGCGATCAGGGCCAAGACATCGGGCCGCAGCTGCGACCAGCTCTGCACCTTCTGGCCATCGCCCAGGCGGGCCTGCAGCTCGGCGGCCAGGGCATCGGCCTGTGCCGGTGCGGCCAGGCGCAGCGCAATCTCATGGGCCTGGCCCGGCAGCTGCAGCATCTTCTGCAGATCGGTCACATGAAGCAGCAGCCGGCTGCGGTCCTGATGGTCCAGGCCGGTCTGCAGCACGCCGCGGACTTCCAGCTCCAGATGGCTTTGCACGCCCTCGGCGCTTTCGACCAGCAGGCCCAGTGTCTGCCCCCAGCGACCTTGCGCATCGGCGGCCAGGCCCAGATTGGCCGCCAGCTTGACCCCCAGCACCACGCCGGGGCGGCGACTGGGTCCCGGGGCCAGTTGTTCGGCCAGGGCCAGGCTTGGGTCCTGCAGCTGCGCCGGCGTGCCGGCTGCGCTCGCCGCTTGGCTGCGGCCCTCCAGCCGGGCAAAGGCGCGGGCAATGGCGGCCTCGGTCAGGGCCTGGTCGGTGGCTTGCTGCTGGGCATCCAAAGCCTGGGCCTCGCGCCAGGGCGTCGGCAGAGCTGCGAGCCATTCACCCTGGCTGAGTTTGCGATGCAGAACGGTCACGGCCGCTTCCTGCTCGGGATCAATGCCCATCAGCTGCACGCCGGCCGAACGCGTGCCATGACTGAGGTAGGCGAAGGCATACAGGCGCAGACTCAGAGCCTGGACGCCTGAAATGCGCAAAGCGGCCAGGGCCTTGGGATCGGCCGGTACCGTGCTGCGCAAGGCCCGGCTGTCGAGGTAGGCCGGCTCATGAATCTGCACATGCCCGACTTCGCCTTCGGTGGTGCCCTGGATCAGCTCCTGGCTCAGGCCATCCATCAAGGCCAGGGTTGCCATGCACAAGGTCAGGGCCAGAGCCAGGCCCAGGCCGGTGACCATGCTGCGTTTGGCATTGCGTCCCAAATTGCGGCAGGCCATGCGGTAGATCGTGCTCATGCCGGTCCTCAGCGCAGCGCGCGTTCAGAGAAGTCGTCGGCGCTGAAGTCGCTGTCGAACTTCAGGCGCGCATAGTCGATCTGGGTGAACTCGCCCGGCTTGTCCAGCGCCTGCATGGTCAGGCGCGAGGGCAGGACGCGGCCGTCCAGCGGCTTGAGCTGGCTGTAGCGCAGCGAGCGCTGTGCCTTCTCGTCCTCGGGCCGCCTGAAGTAGTCCACTTGCAAGGGCAAGACGACAGGGTCGGCGCTGCCTTCGAGCAGTTGCAGCTGGTAGTGCACCTTGCCCCAGGCCACCGGCGCCGCGGGCTTGGGGCGCAGCAACAGCTGCAAGAGCTCCACCCGCCGCCCCAGCTCATCGCGATCCCTGTGTCGCTGCAGCAGCTCGTAGCTGTAGTGCCGCGACAGGTCGGTTTCACGCATCAGGTCGTCGTTGCTGAAATGGCTGCCCATCCAGTTGTCGGCCAGCATGGAGTTGCCCATCACCGTGATGCGGCGGCTGCGCGGGTCGTAGAAGCTGATGCGGTCGCCGACCTTGAGCGTGGCATTGCCGCGCCACAGGGCCGGGCCCAGCATGCGGATCAGGACCTTGCCTGGCTCGGCGCGGTCGTCGCTCATGACCATCAGGTCGTAGCTGCGCTGGTAGTCGCTGCGCTGGATGTGCATCTTCATCACGGCGGCCGAGCTGCGCCCGCGCAGCACCCGCTCGGCTTCTTGAATCCAAGGGCTGAACTGGGCTTCGCTGCCGGTCGTCGCGGCCCGGGCCGCCAGCGGACGCAGCAGCGGCGCTGCGGCCAAAGCGGGCAGCAGAGGCATGAGTTGCAGAACGAAGCGGCGCCGGCCGGGCCGGTGGCCGCTGCTGCACAGGGAGTTCGGAGTTGGGTTCATGGGCGAGGGACGGCGGTGGATGAAGAGAGGGCCGAGAACGACGAGCAAAAGGCCGCTGGCGCGCGGCGGCGGTGGTGGGCCTGGCACAGGGGCTGCTGCGGCGTGCCCGCCCGGGCGATGAAAAGCACGCGGTCGCGGCAGCCCAGCAGCCCGGCCAGGCCCTGGGCCAGGTCTTCATGCTGCAAAGCCACGCTCAGGGGATGAAGGGCTTGGCCGGCGTCGGTGGCGGCCAGCCAGAGTCGGGCGATTGATTCGCCAGCCCGCAAACCCTCAAGCGTCGTGTCCGCAGCGCGGGCTGCGCTGAGATAGAGCAGGGCGGGGCTGCTCATGATCAAGGCATGCAGCTGACGGCCAGCCTGCGCCGTCACCGCCCAGCCGCCGGGCCCGCGCAGGCAGAGCGGGTGCAGCAGCAGCTGCAGCAGGCGCCGCCGCCAAGCCGGCAGAGGCCCGAACAGGCGTTCTATCGCAATGCCTTGTGAGGCCTGGGGCTGCGCTCGCTCACTGGCAAAGCTGAGGTGGGCATAAGTCTCGGCCCAGGCTTTTGGATGCGTCAGGTCGCGAGCACCGTTGCGGGCGTAAAAGTCTGCCAGCTCGGCGCGGGCCGGTGGCGCATACAGGGCTTGCCAACACAGGCTTGGGCCCTGGCTGTCGAGCTCCAGCGTGTGTGGCAATGGGCTGTCGCCCGCCTCCAGATGAAAGCGCAGGCCTTGATGGGGCAGATAGGGCCCACGCTCGGTGTGGCGCAGGCGCAAGGCCCGGCTCAGTCGCGCCAGCCCCGCGGGGTCGGCCCGCTCCGCTAGGGCATGCGCACCCAGCAGCAAGAGCAGCGGCCCCTCGGCGCCCCTGTCCGGGTCCAGGTGCACGGCCTTCACTGGCCAGCCGCTCAAGCGCAAGAGGTTCAGCAAGATGGCGGCAAAGCCACCGAGGCTGATCAGCATTTCGCGCTGCAGCGAGGGCAGGGCACGCAGGCAGCGCGCCGGGTCCAGCCCCAGGGACAAGGCTTGGGTCCAGGGTCCGCTCGCCGCCCAGCGCTGTGGCAAGGCCACGCGCCGCACGCGCCAGGGCTGGCTGTTGTGCGAAGACGGCGCGCGTGCCGCCAAGGCCAGCAAGGGCTCGATCTCCAGCAGCAAGGGGTCGCTCACCGGGGCCACCTGCTCAGAACGCGCCGACGCGTTTTTCATGGTCGATCTCGAAGCCATGCAGGCGCGCCAGGCCTTCGATTTCGCGCACCTGTTCGGGCCGGACCGGGCCTTTGCTGAAGTCGGCGCGGATGCCCGACAGGCCCAGCAGCAGCGTCTCGGCGGCGCAAGCGAAGATCAGACCCGGATCCAGCTGCATGCCCGGCAGTTCCAGCTCAGGCGCCATGGGCAGGCGCACCACACCGCCGCGGATCAGGTGCAGCTGGGGCAGGGCGCTGACACTGCTGGCGTCGACATCGCCGGGCACCGCCACATCGCAGACCAGCACCGGGCGATCTGCCGCGAAGTGTTCGGCCCGCAGCACCGGCTGGGGGCTGCTGGAGGCACTGATGACGATATCGGCCTGCCGGCAGGCTTCGAGCGAGGTGGCGAGCTGCACCCAGCCTTGCTGCTCCAACCAGACGTCCAGGCTGGCCAGGTCCAGCGGGCCGCTCTGGGCGCGCCGCCACTCTTGAAACGCTGCAGCCCAGGGGCTGGCCGGGGCCGCCGATGGCGCGCTCTGACGCAGCAGCTCGCTGGCGATGTCACGTCGCACCTGGGCCAGCCGCGCTTCATGGCCAGGTCGGCCGAGCAGGAGCAGGCGCCGGCATTGGCCGGCCAGCAGCAAAGCCTGCACCTGACCGATATTGCCTGCGGCGCCCACCACGGCCACCACCGCGTTCGACCAGTCCAGGCCCATGCGCGCAGCGCTGCTGCGCGTGGCAGCCAGGCTGGCCGCCACCGTCAGGGCATTGCCACTGGTCACCGGAGGGTGCTCGTACTCGAAATCGATGCAGTTGGCGGTAACGATGGAGGTGTAGCCACCGAAGCCAACCAAGCCGCAGCCTTCGTCGCGGGCGCGTTGGTAGGCATGCTGGACCTGGCGCCGGATCTGTTGCGCCCGGTTGAAGCGCATGTCGGCCGCGATGCTCTCCGAATCCATCATGATCCCGTAGAGCCGCAACTCCACTTCGCGGCCCAGTGGTGATCGGACACGGCGGCTGGCGATCAGCTGCGGCTCCATCGCACACTGCACGCGGCTGCACAGCTCGTTCAATTGCTCGTTGCTCAGCCCAGCCAGCCCAGGCTCCCACTCGCGCAGGCTTTGCGCATCGATCAGATGGGCGAGAAAACCGATGCGCTCGACCGGGGCGTTGCTGCTGAGCTGGGCGATGCCCTCGGCCGGGCCAGGCGCCCGGGCCTTGGGCAGCGCCGGCGGCGTGAAGCCGCTGGACAGCATGTGGCCGAGCAGGCTTTGCAGATCGCCGGCCGCCAGCGTGTGGAGCAGGGCACGGAAGGCCAGCAAGGCCTGCTGCATCTCGGCCGGCTGCAGATAGGCCGAGGGCTGGATGCGCAGCACGCTGCGCCGCCCCAGTGAGGGCAGCACGCGCAGGCCATGGGCGTGCAGCAGATGGCCGGCGCAGACCATGCCCAGCAGCTGCTCCTGCGCCAGGCTGGCCAGCAGGGGGGAGTGGTGAGTGCTCAGGTCCTGCAGTTCCAGGCCCAGCATGCAGCCGCGGCCGCGCACCGCCCGGATCAAATCCGGGTGAGCGGCCTGCAGCGCGCGCAGGCCTTCCAGAAAGCCCTTGCCAATCGATGCACAGCGTTGGGCCACGTCGTCGCGCTGCAGAATTTCCAGGCCGCGCAGGGCAACCATGGCGCTGAGATCGTCCTCGGCAAACGTCGAGCTGTGCAGCATGCCGAACTCGCGGTGCTGCAGCGATTCACGCACCGCCAGCGCTGAGATCTTGCAAAGCCCACCGCCCAGTGATTTGGCGAAGGTCAGGTAGTCGGCCGGCAGCCCCTGGGCCGCGCTCTCGATCGGCCGGCCGGTGCGACCCAGGCCGCACTGCACTTCGTCGGCGATCAGCGCCACCTCGGGGTGATGCTCGTGCAGTTGCAGCAGCAAGTCACGGAACTCGGGCTCCAGTTCCAGGATGCCACCCTCGCCGCGCAAGGGCTCGTAGATCAAGCCGGCCAGACGCGGCAGCCGGCGCTCCACCAGGCGCAGGGGCTGAAACTCGAACTGGTAGACGCTGACGCTGTGCTCGCGCAGCTGGGCCAGGAACTGGCTCGGCTCGTGCACAAACAGCGCATCGGGGTTGTTGCGCACAAAGGCCAGGCGGGCGTCGCGGTTCCAGGTCAGTGCCAGCGAGCCCAGGGTCTTGCCGTGGAAGGCATAGGGCAGGGAGGCCATCAAGGGCGGGGTGGCCAGGGCCTGCAAATTGCGCTGGTTCAGCGCCGACAGCAAGCCGTCGACATGCTCCAGCGGCTCGTGTTGCAAGAAACGCTCGGCCTGTTGCAGCAGGCCGGCATCGATCTGGATCTCGCCGCGCTCCAGCCGGATCTGCAGCTCACGGCTGTTGGCGGCGCAGGTTTCCCCCAGTTCCTCCATGCGCCGGGCGTAGGCATAACGCGCATGTTTGATGGCGGCCTCCACGGCCTCGGTGCCCGTACTGAGGAGGTAGATCTTGTAGCGCTCGCCACTGTATTGGTGCAGGTACTCGGCCAAAGCCTCCTTCAGCTCGCTCGCGCGCTGGCGCCGGGAGCCCTGGGCATGGACGGGGCGTTGCTGCGCCAGGCAGCGAGTCAGCAGCTCCACCAACTCGGGGTGGTTGTGTCCCAGCAAGGTGGAGCCAAAACCGCCCACCAGGTCCAGTACCGGCTGCTCCTTGCCGGCTTCATCGAGAACATAGAGATGATCACCGCATGCACGGCTGTACTCCACCATCAGGCCTGCGGTTTCCAGCAGTTCTTCCTTGCCGAGTGCGGCTTGTCCCACCATGGCTGCCATATTCAACGCCCTCCGCGCGCATCGCGCCTGTACTCGCTGCGCAGTTGCTGCACGAGTTGGTTTCTCAGGACCTCGGTCCCGCCTGAAAAGACAGTGCAGGGCAGGGCGTTGCGCAGCTCGCGCTCAACCTCACCGCTGAGCATGCCGAGAGCGCCATGCAGATGGACGGCGTCCATGCCGTTGCGCACGGCCGCCTCGCTGACGGCCAGCTTGGCGCTCAGGCTGGCGTCGCCGTGCCAGTCGCTCTGATGATCCAAAGACCAGGCCGCACGCAGGCACAGCAGCCGTGCGGACTCGTAGCGCAGCTGCATCTCGCCCAGGCGGTGCGCCAGGGCCTGCTGTTCGATCAGGGGGCGGCCAAACTGTTCGCGGCGCTCCAGATGAGCCCAGCAGGCGCGCAGCTGCCGCTTCATGGTGCCCAGGTACAGGGCAAACAGGCAGCAGCGTTCCCAGGCCATGCTGGCTTGGAAAATCGGGCCACCACTGCCTTCCTTGCCCAGACGCTGGGACTCGTGCACCCAGACCCCATCGAACTCGATATCGCCCATGGCGGTGGTGCGCAGGCCCAGCTTCTCTTTCGGGCTGGGGCTGATGTGGATGCCGCTGCTGTGGCGGTCAAGGATGAAGCTGCTGTAGTCCAGGAAGCTGCCGCTCTCGCCGGTGCGGGCATGGACGATCACAAAGTCGCAGACCGGCGCATTGCTGATGTAGCACTTGTGTCCGCTGATGCGATAGCCGCCGCCGTCGCGTACGGCGCGCGTCCTCATGGCCGAGATGTCCGACCCCGCCTGCGGCTCGGTGATGGCATGGGCACCCAGCCAGGCGCGCTGGCCGATTTGCTGCAACCATTCGGTTTGCTGCGGCCCATCGGCACAGTGCACCAGCGGATGGATGCAGGCGCACAGATGCGCGGCCAGCGCGAACACCAAGCCGGTGTCGGGCACCGCCTCGCCCAGCGCTTCAAGGGCCAGGGCCAGATCGAGTGCGCCCAGGCCTTGACCGCCTTGATCGCGGCTGGCCGGCAGCATGTGCAGGCCGGCCGCGCACAGGGTCTGCCAGAGTGGCCGTGAAAAATCGCAAGCGCGGTCGCGGGCATGCAGGCTCTCGTCCTGCAAGTGCTCGGCCACAGTGAACATATGGGCTTGCAGCGCTCGCTGCTCGGGGCTCAGTGCGAATTGCATTCAGGCTTCTTCCAGCACAAGGTGGTAGTTGATGCCGCCGGTTCCGAAGGCATTGATGCCGGCGCGGCGACGTGGCCCGTTGCCGCGCGGCCAGGGGCGGTGAGTGAACAACGGGTCCAGGCCCAGGCGAGGCCATTCCAGCTCGGGCTTGAGCGGGCGCTCAAAATGGTTGGCAGGCATGAGCTCATGCTCCAGGGCCAGCACGGTCTTGATCAGGCTGGCCATGCCGGCCGCCGCAAAGCAGTGACCGAACTTGGACTTGAGGGCACCCAGCGCCAGGCCCTGGGTGGCGCCGGCGTAGACCTCGGCCAGGGAGGCCGTCTCGACCTGATCGCCGATCAGGGTGCCCGTGCCATGGGTCTCCACATACTGCAGGGAAGCCGGCCCGATGTTCTGGGCAGCGAGGACCTTGAAAGCCCGGCGCATCGCCAGCGTCTGCCCGAGCTGATTGGGCGCGATGATGGACTTGCTGTCGGTGCAGACGCCGACCGCCAGCAGCTGTGCGCGCATGGGCAGGCCCAAGGACTCGGCCTGCGGCTTGCGCATCAGCAGCACCGCGCCGGCACCGTCTCCGGGCGTGAAGCCGCTCGCATCGCTGCCGAAGCTGGCCATCAGCTCCGGGGCCAGCATGCGTTGGGCCGAGCACAGCAGGAGGTCGCTGCTGTTGACGGGCGTTTCCACGCCCAGCACGAGCACGCAGTCGACCTCCTCGGCACGCAGGGCCAGGCAGGCCAGCTCCAGCGCCGCCATCGAACTGGCACATGCAGCCTCGACGGCCAGCACACGTGCCGGCATATCGCCCACCATGGCGCGGCCCAGGCCACTGGCCGTCATCAGGCTGGCGTCGGCGGCACAATCGCTGCGCTCGCCGAGGGCTTGAAGCCTCAGGCCCTGGCTCAGCGCCTGCGTTCGCTCGGCCGGCCAGGCCTCTTGCTGCGCCAAGCACTGCAAGCTGTCGAGCAGCTTGGGCACGAGGGCTTGGGCGCCCGAGCCTCGCGCTGCAGGCAAGCTGAGATTGGAGGCGCAGACCACCATCAAGCGCCCCAGCCTTTCAGGGGCCAGGCTGAGCACGGTGCCCCAGGCTTCCTCGGCCGCTGTGCGAGCCAGGTAGAGGCTGGCGGCATGGCCGGCCACGTCCTCGGGCAAGGGCGCATGGCTGGCGCGATCGATGTAGTAGGCCAGCGAATGGCGGGCCTGCGGGTCGAAGAAGGTGTCGCAGTGATGGCGCTGCGGGTCGAGCGATCGGAAACGATGGCCCGGTTCACACAAGGCTTTCCAGAACTGATCGACGCCGCGGGTGTCGCCATAGGCACTGCCACAACCGAGCACAGCGATGGGAATCGCGGGTTTTGCAGGGCCAGCGGAACCCACGTCGGCGGGCACCCTGGGCGGAGCGAGGTCGATCCGCCAGCCTGTGGGCCCGGCGCCGCCTTGCTGAACTGTCAGCGGCCCGCCCTGCGTTTGATCCAGTGCCAGGCAGCCCAAGGCCAGGGCTTGCAGATCTTGCATGGCGTGGCCATAGCCCAGGAGCTCGCGCACGGGCAAGCTGCGCCCGTCCATCAGAATCTGGGGGCCGGAGTGATCGCTTGGCTCGCTGCTCGGTGCCGTGCGATGCAGGGTCAGGGCCGGCAAGCTGGCGTGCGCGGCCACGGGCGCGCCGAGCAGCAGGGCACAGGCGGATTCGCGCCAGTCGGAAGGATCCCGGCCCGTCAGCGCAGGCAGGGGGCCGTCCACGGTTTGCGCGCCGAGGATCAGAACTTGCCGGCTGGGCCCTTGGGACAGGCAGTTCAGGGCCACGCTGAGCGCTTCAACACCGCCTTGCTCCTGCGACTCCAGGGCCAGCACCCGGCCGCGAAGCCGGAAGTGTGCCGCCACCCGGGCGGCCAGTGCGCTGGCCATTTCGCCCACCTTGTCGTGGGAGCTGGCGAGAAAGACCTGTTCCAGATGCTGGCGCCAGAGCGCCAGCAAGGCCGGAGCTTCGGCCTCGTTCGACCAGGCGCGCGCCGCCCAGCGCATGGCGGCAGCACGTGCCTCGTTCTCGTGGCTGCGGTTCAGCCCCAAGGCCGTCACCAGGATCACATCGCAATGCTCGCGATCCAAGGCCACGCCCGCTTGCTCGGCTTGGGCCAGGGCCTGCTCCGCCAGCTCCAGCAGATGGATTTGGATACGCTGGATGGAAGCGCGGTAGATGGGTGGTATGCCATAACGCCCAAGATCACGGGAGGATTCGGGCAGCCGCTGCTCGGGCGGCAGCGGCGTGAGAGGCGCGCGAGGCTCGGCCTTGGCCTCGGCCATCGCCCAGTGCAGCCGCGCCTGCCAGTCCTCGACACTTGGCAGATTCGCATGGCGCAGGCCCAGGCCCAGCAGATGTGCGGCAGGCCGTGTCATGGGCTGTCGGGCTCGTCCAGCAGCAGGGCCTGAAGCCGCCGCAGGTCGATCTTGCCGTTGGCGTTCTTGGGCAGCTGAGGCAGAGCCACCCATTGCTGCGGCACCATATAGGACGGCAGCAGGCCGGCGCAGTGCTGCTTCAGGGCCAGCGTGCCTGGCACGCAGCGGCCTTCGCGCGTCACATAGGCCGCCAGTAGGCGTGGGCCGCTCGCGGTCGGCATCGCCAGCACCGCGGTTTCGGCAAGCTGCGGGTGCCGAGCCAGGGCCGCTTCGATCTCACCGAGTTCCACCCGAAAACCATGGATCTTGACCATCCGGTCACGGCGGCCGTGGTAGTGCAGCAGCCCTTGTCGCCAGGAGCCCTGGTCGCCGGTGGCATGGCGGCCCAGGCGATGTTGTGCGCTGTTGGAATCATCGGGGCGTTGCCAATAGCCCGGCGTGACGCAATCACCGGCAACCCAGATCTCGCCGAGTTGGCCATCTTCGGTGATGTGCCGTCCGGTCTCGTCCTGCAACCAGACATCGGCGCCCCGAATCGGTCGGCCGATCGGCACCGGCCCATCGCTGCGCAGGTCGTCGGCGCTGACCGGGTGCCAGAGGCAGACATTGGTTTCGGTAGGGCCGTAGAAGTTGTAGAAGCGGCAAGAGTCGGGGAGATGTGCCGCCAGGTCCTGCAACACAGGCTTGGGCATGACCTCACCGGCAAAGATCAGATGGCGCAAGGCACTCTGGCGTTGCGGCGCCAGCACGGCACTGCGCAGCAGCAGGCCGAAAAGCGAGGGCACGCCGTAGACCACGCTGATGGATTCCTGAGTCAGCAGCTCGCCCAGTCGCGCCATATGGCGCAACTCGGACTCATGGCTGATGTAGACGCTGGCGCCTGCCTGCAGGGCCGCGAAGAGATCGAAGGTGCTGAGGTCGAAGTTGAAGCTGGCGAGGTTGAGCAAGCGATCCTCGGCCCGCAGGCTCAGGGTCTGTGCGGCCCAGCCGACGAAATTGAGCAGGTTTCGCTGATTGAGTTGCACGCCTTTGGGCAGGCCGGTGGAGCCGGAGGTGTAGAGAATCGCGGCCACCGAATCCGGCTCGACGCGTGTCTCTCTCAGGGACGCCCCCGGCGGCAGGCCGTGCAGATCGGGCGTCAGCCACAGGCCACGCGCTTCAATCCATGCATCGGCCCAGGCTTCGGTCGCCTGCGCTTGATCGCTCAGCACCAGCAAACGAACCCGACTCTGCCCTGGAAGGGGCCGGCTGGCCTGGGCCTGCAGCCACAGCGCCGCATGGGCGGCATCCAGGATCAGCAGGGCCGGGCTGGCGTCGGCCACGATGGCCTGCACGCGCTCCACAGGTTGAGCCCCGTCCAGGGGCAGGTAGCGGGCGCCGGCAAACAGCGTGGCCAAGATGCACTGGGCATAGAGTGCCTGCTTGTCCATCCAGATGGCGACGGCCTGACCGGCGCAGTCGGCCAGCAGCTGTTCCCGGGCCGTGGCCACCCAATTCCGGCAGGCGCCGTAACTCAGCTCATGCGCGGAGTCCCGGAGCAGCGGTGCGGCATCGGGCCATGCCAGCAAGGCCTCATGGACGCCTGGCTGAAGGCTGTTCATGCGGCCAGCACCTCATGCAGGGGCAGCCTGTTGTCGCGGGCCGCGTCGAGCAAGATGTCCAGGGCCAGGTCCAGGTCCTGCCGGGTGTGCGATTCCAGAACGCTGATGCGCAGCCTGGCGTCGCCCACGGCCACCCCCGGGAACACCACGGTCTGGCAGTACAGACCGCGCTTGCGAAGCGAGCGCCCCATATTCATGGCCAGAGCCTCGTCGCCAATGCGGATCGGGATGATGGCGCTGTTGGAGTCCTCGGTGTCAAAGCCCAGCCGGTCCAGGCTGGACTTCAGATAGTGGATATTGCTCCACAGGCGCGTCAGCCGCTCGGGCTCCTGAGCCATCAGGTCCAGTCCAGCGATCAGGCCGGCGGCGACCGGGGCGGGAATGGTGGCCGCGAAGACATAGCTGTTGGCGTAGAAGCGCAGGTAGTCGATGACCTCGGCGTCACCCACGGCAAACCCTCCCTGGCCGCCCAGGGCCTTGCTCATGGTTCCGACCTCCAAGTCCACACGGCCCTTGAGATTGAAATGCTCGGTCGTGCCCGAACCGCTGGCACCCAGCACGCCGGTGCTGTGGGCATCGTCGATCAGCACCCGCGCCTGGTAGCGTTGGGCCAGCTTGAGCAGCTCTGGCAGATGAACGATGTCGCCGTGCATGCTGAACACGCCATCGGCCACGATCAGGCGCCCGCCCGGCTGATCCTCATGCCGAGCCAGCATGTCTTCCAGGGCCTTCATGTCGTTGTGGGGGTAGAGGCGCCGGGCAGCGCCGGAAAGCTTGCAGCCGTCCTGGATGCTCATGTGGTTGTAGACGTCGCCGATCACCTGGTCGCCGGGGCCCACGAGCGCGGCGATGGTGCCCAGATTGGCCGAGTAGCCGGAGGGGAAGACCAGGCAGGCCTCGCGGCCTTTCAGTTGCGCGAGCTTGCGCTCCAGCTGCTGATGCAGCTCGGTGGTGCCGGCGATCAGGCGGCTTCCGGTGTTGGTTGCGCCGTACTCGCGGCTGGCTTTCTGGATGGCCTCCAGCACGCGCTCGTCATTGGCGAGGCCCAGGTAGTTGTTCGAGGCGAAAAGCAGGAATTCACGCTCCCGGTCCTCGTGGCGGTCAAAGATCGTGGCGCGGTTGCTGCTGCGGCCGCGCGAGGCCATGCCGTACCAGAAGTGACCCTGCTCGGCGCGTTCGCGGTGAAAGCGCTGGAAGCGCCGGGTCTTGGTGAAAATGTCGGAGTCGCTGCCATTGCCCACGAAGTCGCGCATGGTTTGTGGGGCTTGAGCCGGGCCGGCATTTGCCGCGGCCACAACCGGCTTTGTCGGCGCGGCAGACTCACCTGAGGTCGCCGCGCTGTCCTGGCGCAAGGCGGCAAAGCGTGCACTCAGGCTCGCCAGGCTCTCGGAATCGCCGGGGGCCACCGTCACACGCGTTTGGAACAGCGCATTGAGCTCGCTGACGATGCCCGCCAGCATGATGGAGTCAATGCCGAGGTCTTCCTGCAGCAAGGCCTCGGGCTGCAGTGCCTCGTCGGCGTACTGTGAGTGTTTCTGAATGACCGCCTTGACGGTGGTCGAGGTGTCTTGGAGTGCTGCGTTCATGGTGATGGCTCTGCGGTTTCGTCTCAGGCGGCCTGGGGCTTGTGCGGCACGATGTGGATGGGCTTGACTTCGCCGGTGTGGCTGCCGATGTCGCCGGGCGAGCGTGGCGCCTGGGCTTTCGCCTGGGCCTGGGCTTCCTGGATCAACTGGTCGCGGAGGCGCAAGTAGTAGGCATTGACCTTGTCGACCGAGATCAGGCGGTTGGCCTCCAGGCTGGAGATGCGCGGCTCCTGACCCTTGAGTGCCGCCATGTCCTTGGACTGCTGGATGAAGCGCTCCATGCGGCACATCAACCAGGGACGAACCCGGCGCCAGCCCGGAATGGGCAGCGGCTTCATCATGGGCAGAAGCAGGTCGCGCTTGGGCTCCTTGTAGCAAATGCAGAGCCAGCAGTTGTCGTCGTCGATGGGGGTGGCGATCAGGTAGACATCGAAAACGTCGTTGCGGATCTGCACCAGATTGGGCATGAGCACGTCGACGCCGATGCGCCAGCCGCGTGTCCAGGGCAAGCGGGCCTTGAGGGTCTCTTCGGCCGTGCGATCGTCGTCTGGGCGCAGGACGAACTCGCTGCGGATCAAATGGCCCTCCAACTGGCAGCTGAAGTCATCGACCCGGCCGCCCTTGGGGTCCCAGATGTTCAGCGCCGAACCCTTGTGAACAAAGGGCACGTGGTAAACCTCACAGACGCTCTCGACATAACGTGTGTAATGCGTGGGCGCATGCCAGGCGTAGCGAGAGGTGAAGCCGGTGTACTCGACGAACTCCTTGAACATCGGCACCTCAGGCAGCTGCTCGGGGACTTGCTCGCCGGTCCAGCACCAGATCAGGCCATGCTGCTCGCGCACCGTGTGGAAGGGCACATGCAAGTGCTTGGGCACGACCCCGTCCTTGCCCAACACCGGCATGTGAACGCAGCGGCCGCTGGCGTCGTACTGAAAGCCGTGATAGGGGCAGGCGATGTAGTCACCATGCTGCTTGCCATTGCTCAGGGGCACGCCCTTGTGTGCGCAGCGATCATCGAGACAGACCACCTGGCCTTGTGTGTCGCGATAGAGCACCAGCTTCTTGTTGAAGCGGCGAATGCCGACGGGCTTGTCCTTCTTGACGTCCTCGCTGCGGAGGATGGCATACCACTGGTTCGGAATCATGCAATTTTCTCCAAAGGGTTGAGGCGCATCACCAGCGCTTCGAGCCGGGCGACATTGGCGAAGTGCTCGGGATGGATGTCCGTCACCGGGATCTGCACGCCGAACTCCAGTCGGATGAAGTCCACGACATCGAACAAGGCAGCGGAATCAAGGATGTTCAATTCAAGCAAAGGGGTGTCGCTTTGAACCCGGCTGCCGTCGCCGAGAAAGGCGTCGGCGATGAAGCGGCACAGGGTCAGTGAGAACGGGCTGTCAGCCATGGCTACTCCTTCAGCAGGCAATGGGTTGCGACTGGGTCCGGCGCCAGACTTCCTGAGCCAGCAGGGCCGGGCTGTTGTGGCGGTAGAGCGCATCCGGCTCCAGCTGCAAGCCATGGCTGCTGTCCAGATCCGCGAGCAATTCAAGGGCCGCTATCGAGTCCAGCGCCAGGCTGGCAAAGCTGTCTTCGGCGCGCAGTTGCACCGCTTCACAGCGCAGCGTCAGCGCGATGCGCTGCATCAACCAGGCCTGGATGCTGGCGACGCTGTCCAAGCTGAGCGTTACGGCTTCGGCGGCGAGCTCGGGCGTCCGGGGCTCTTTGTCCAGGCGTGCGTACAGGGGCAGGCTGCCGGACAGGAACTCGTTCTTCAACGCCACACGTTGCAACTTGCCCGACGAGGTAGTGCGCACCGTCTTGCGGGGAATGAAGAGCAGGGTGTCCACGTTGATGCCGTACTTTTCGCTCAGGCGCGCGTTGATGCGAGCTTGGAGCTCGGTCATGTCGATGGCGCTTCGTGGTACCTCCAGAGCCAGCGCGACGAGCTCCTCACCCATGCGCCCATGCTGGAATGCGACCGAGCGGCAGTTGATCAGTTCGGGGCAGGCTTGCAAGGCCTCATGCTCCAGGTCCTGGGGAAAGTAGTTGGCCCCACGCACGATCAGCAGTTCCTTGCTGCGCCCCGTGATGAAGAGCTCGCCCTGATCCAGACAGCCCAAGTCGCCGGTGCGCAGCCACCCGCCTTGACCATCCAACCGTTGATCAAAGCACTCGGCACTGCGCGCCGGGTCCTGCCAGTAGCCCTGGGTGACGCTGGAGCCCCGCACCCAGACCTCGCCGATCTCTCGCTCCCCTCGGGGCAGACGCAGGCTGGGCTCGACGATGCGCAGCTCCAGGCTGGGGTGCGGGCGGCCGCAGCTGACCACGGTCTGGGTATTGGGCAATAGCGCGTCCTGCTGCAGCCACTGCTGCCGGGCCAGCGCTCGGGCATCGAGATGGCGACGCCCCAGCATTTGTCCCAGCGGCTTGCCGCTGACCATCAGCGTGGTCTCCGCCATGCCGTAGCAGGGGAACAAGGCCTCGGCCTTGAATCCGACCGACTCAAAGCGTCGGGCAAACTCGTCCATGCTGCGCGCATGGATGGGCTCGGCGCCGCAGAAAGCGACCCGCCAGCCACTGAGGTCCAGACCTTGCAGCTCGCGATCACGCACCTTGTCCACGCAAAGCTGAAAGGCGAAGTTGGGCCCGCCGCTGCTGACGCCGCCGCTGCTGCCCTGGCTGAACTCGCTGACCGCCTGCAACCAGCGGGCAGGGCTGCGCACCAGCACACTGGTGGGCATGAGCAGACTGGCGAAACCGGCGTGCACCGGCTGCAGGACTCCGCCAACCAGGCCCATATCGTGGTACGGCGGCAGCCAGATCACGGAGCGGCTGTGCCCTTTGCGGTGGCCGAAGCAGTCCTGGATCAGCTGCGAGTTCTCGACCAGATTGCGCTGCGTCAGCATCACGCCCTTGGGCCGACCGGTCGAGCCCGAGGTGTACTGCAACATCGCCAGGGCGTCCGGGTCGGGGTCCAGGCCGGCCAGGGATCCGGGTGGTGCCTGGTCCAGCTCCTCGACACAGAGCCAGCCCGTGCCGGCCAGTTCCGAGTCGGCGCGCAGCTCGGCCAACTCTTCGTCCATGCTGGCTCGGCGGCACAGCAGCTGGGCTCCAGCGAGCTCGCGCAGCACCAGGCGCAAGCGCTCGGCCTGCAGCGGGCTGCGCGGAGGAAAGGTCGGCACGACCACGATGCCCGCAACCAGGCATGCCAAAAAGGCGACCGCGAACTGCCGTCCCTGCGGCAATGCCAAGACCAGCTTGAGGCTGCCATCGCGCGCACCGGGCAGCTGGCGCAAGGCCTGGGCATAGCGGCCGACCCAGGCCGCCAGCTGCGCGTGACTGAGCCGCTCGTCCTGATCGTCCTCGGTCTGCCAGAACTGATAGACCAACTCTGCACCCTGTTCCGTTGCGTTGCGGCGCAAGGCATCGGCAAAGCTGCGCGGACGGCCGGCCTCAGAGGTGCCGGTGGGGTTGGCGCAGGCCGGTTCGCGAGTTCGAATCGTGCTGTCGATCAAGATGTCGTCCATGACCATGGTGCTTTCGCAGGTGGGAGTCGGGCTCAGGCGGCCTGCGCGCTGGGCAGTCGGCTCGAAGCCGGCAAACTCAGGACATGTCGCCCCTGGCATTCGATCTGGCAAGCGAACAAGCGGTGACCACCGACGGTCTGCGGCGGCGCGAGCGCTCGGGTGTTGAATCCCGCCATGCTGAGCAAACGGTCGATGCCGACCGGTGAGACCGTCACCAGACTGCGGGCACCCAGGCGGCGAGCGTGGTCGAGGGCCGCCTGCAGCAAGGCGACGGCCTGCTCGGACGAGAACTGGGGCAGTGCGCTGCGCGGCCGGTCCGTTGTGGGGCGGCGCAGCTTGGCGCTCTCCTCGGCCACGGCCGTGCGTTGCGACGCGCCGAACAGGGCGGGGCTGAGCACAGCGAAACGCGACAACTCCCAGACCGCGGCGTCGTGCGGCAAAAGTCCCGGAGCCAACATCGGGAACACCTGCTGCAGCAGATAGGGCTGCAGCGTGGGCAACAGCCGTGCACAGCCGGCCAACGCTCCTGAGTCCTCGCGCAGCAAGACGTAGTGGGCCTCAGCATGATCGAACTGATCGAGTTCGCAACCTACAGGGCAGTCGAGCCGCCAACCGAGGGTTCGTACGAAGACTTGATAGCGATAGGCCGCAATCTCCTGCAACAGCTTCGGCCCCATCTCTTCGCGTGAAACAGCACTGATATACATTCGCACTCCTCCAAACCGTTGCGGCGGACGATACGCAAACGTGTCGGCTTTGAAACCTACCAACTCAGGTAGGCGCTGTGCCTCGGAAATGCCTCATGACATGTGCCTGCGCGGCAGTGTGTGCCGCATGGCTTATCGAGCGGCCAGAACCGCCAAGACAGGGCGGCGGGCCTACAATCGGCGCCCATCCCGCATCTTGGCCCGACCATGTCCTTCGCTACCCTGGGCCTTTCGCCCGCCTTGGTCCGTGCCGTGCGCGAGCAGGGCTACCACGCCCCTACCGCCATCCAAGGCACCGCCATTCCCGCCATCCTGGCCGGCCGCGATGTGCTGGGCCTGGCCCAGACCGGCTCGGGCAAGACGGCCGCTTTTGCGCTGCCCTTGCTTCAGCGTTTGCGTGTACCTGCCGCTGCCGGGCCACGCCGCCTGCAGGCCTTGCTGCTGCTGCCGACGCGAGAGCTGGTGGCCCAGGTCGGTGAGGTTGTGCGCGAGTTCGCCCGCGTGCTGCCGCAGCGCCTGAAGATCGAGCTCGCATTTGGTGGCGTGTCGATCAACCCGCAGATGATGGCCTTGCGCGGCGGCTGCGACATCATGGTTGCCACACCAGGTCGCTTGCTCGACCTGATCGACCATAACGCGCTGGATCTGCGTAGTGTGGAAATACTGGTATTGGACGAGGCGGATCGTCTGCTCGACCTGGGCTTTGCCGAAGAGCTGCAGCGCATCCTGTCCCTGCTGCCGGCACGCCGCCAGAGCTTGTTCTTTTCCGCCACCTTCCCCAAAGCAGTGCAAGGCCTGGCCGAGGGCTTGCTGCGCGAACCGCAGCGCATCGAGATCGCGCCCGAGCCGCAGCGCAGCGCCGCCATCGTGCAGCGGGCCATCCGAGTTGACGAAAGCCGCCGCACGCCTTTGCTGCGCCATCTGCTGCAGACCGAGGAGGGCTGGAGCCGCGCTCTGGTGTTCGTGGCCACTCGCTATGCCACCGAGCATGTCTCGGACAAACTCTGGGCCCAAGGCCTCAAGGCCGCCGCCCTGCACGGCGAGTTGAGTCAGGGCGCGCGCAGCCAGGTGCTGGCGGCGCTGCGCAGCGGCGAGATCCAAGTGTTGGTGGCCACCGATGTGGCCGCGCGCGGCCTGGACATCGCCGAGCTGCCGGTGGTGGTCAACTACGACCTGCCACGTTCAGCGGCCGATTACACCCACCGGATCGGGCGCACCGGCCGCGCCGGCGAGACCGGCCTGGCGGTGAGTTTCGTACCCGCCAGCGCCGAGGCCCATTTCCGCCTGATCGAGAAACGGCAGGGCCAGCGCGTGGCCCGCGAGGAGGTGGCCGGTTTTGCCGCCAGCCCCTTGAGTGAGGCGCAGGAGGCGACCCTGAGCCAGAACGGCGGCATCAAGGGCCGGCGCAAGAGCAAGAAGGACAAGCTGCGTGAGGCTGCCGCCTTGGCGGCCGGCGAGCCCGAAGCGACAGATCAGCGGTAACGCGACCAGAGCAGGGTGGCGCTGTTGGCCGCTGCCGGCGTCACGGCGGTTTCGCCCGGCTTGAAGCTCGAAGGCAGATTGCTCAGGTCAATCTTGGTGCTGGCGCCGAGCTTGCTGCTGCCGGCGTTGTTGCCAATGCGGGCGGCCGAGATGTAGCCGTGCACCGTGGTGCTGCCGCCTGTCTCCAGAATGTCGCCGGCCAGCACATCGCCATAGACATGGTTGGAGGCGCTGAGGGTGATCTTGCCGCCGCTGTAGTTGTTGCCAACCTGCCCACCGGCACCGAAAGCGATATTGCCGGCGCCCACAGTCAGCAAGGTGCTGCTGCCGGCCTTGCAGAAGTTCTTGGGCGCCAGGTTCGGGAAGCTGCTGTTGGTGCAGAGCTGGCTGTAGCCGGCATAGTTGGCGGCATAGGAAACGTTGTTGCCGCCGGTCGTGATATTGCCGGTCGCCAGCCAGCTGTTGTAGTAAGTGCCTTGCCCGGCTTCGAAATCGCCCTTGAACCAGACGATGCCGGGCGCCATGGTCGTGCCGGCCAGGGTCCATTTGCCTGCGCTGTAGCTGAAGCAGCTGTTGTATTCGCTGTAGCCGTTGCAGATCTTGGCAGGGCAGCTGGCGGCGCTGTAGCTGTTGCTGCTGCAGACATAGTCTTGCGTGGCCCCGCTTCGGACCAGGAAGTAGGTGCCGTCCGGAATACTGCTGACATTCTTGACCGTCACCTTGATGTCATTGCCGACCTGATCGAAGGCGTAGTTGGCGCTGCTCTGATAGGCGTAGGCGTCAAAGGTCGGCACGCTGATGGTCGAGGCCGTCAAGGCGGTGATGGCGACAGACAGCCCGGGCACCCGATTCAACTTGACGCCGGTATTCCAGGTCTGCACCGTCAGGCTGCCGCCATAACTTCCACTGTTGACGGTGCCGGCGACCTGCTCCTCGTAATTTCCTTGGACCAGGGCCGAGCCCGTGATCAGCGAGTTGCTGGCCACCACGCTGCCCTTGGTCTTGAGCGTTGCGATGGTGGCGCTGCTGCCCAACCTGACATTGCCGATGGCACTGAGGTCGGTGACTGCATTGCTGTCCAGGGTGACCGTTCCATTGGCCTTGAGACTGCCAGCGCTGACTCCACCCGTGAGGCCGATATTGCCCATGGCCTGCACATTGCTGTAGCTGCCGCTGCCACTGAGCGCAATGTTTCCCTCGGAAAACAGGGTCTCGATGCTCGTGCTGCCACCCAGACTGATGTCGCCTGAGGCATAGAGGTTGGAGATGCCGGCCAGGCTGCCGGCGCCGGTCACCTTGCCATCGACGACGATCTTGGAATTGGCATCTCCGATCACGCTCAGGTCGCCGCTCAGGTCGAGATTGCCCTTGATATTGACCGCGGCGCCGCGCGAGCCTGTGCCGCCGCCGCCGGGGCTGCCCTTGGCGCAGAAAGTGGCTGCCAGCAAGGCATTGGCGCCACCGCTGCTGCCGGTGATGTTGAAGCCGACTCGGGTGCCGCCTCCGCAGTTGACGCTGTCGGCGGCCAGCACATCGGTGACCGTTGCCGAGATACCGCTCACGCCGGCGAAGCTGACTGTCTGGTTGGCGCTCAGCTTGGCTGCGTCCGTGGCACCGAGCTGAAACAGGTACTGGCGCACCGCCTCGGTGCCACCCCAGGCTTTCAGCTGCGCCTGAGTCAGGGCATGCACGGTGACCGATTGCACCTGCAGGCTGCGCACATAGTAGATGCCGCCGAACACCATGGCGCCCAGGGACAAGCCGCTCAACAGCATGAAGAGGACCGAGGAAATGCCGCGTTGCCTGCGCCCTGCGTGCCGGCAAGTGGGAGCTGAAGGCTTAAAAGAAGGGCGGGAGACCATGGAGGTTTGAGCGTCAGGAAATCAGATTGGCCAGGCAGCTGGTGTAGGTGTTGCTGCTGCCGCTGACGCTGGAGCTGTAGTTCAGCGTCACGCTGACCGAGGCGGCCGGTGCCGTCAGCTTGCTGATGGTCTCGGGAATGGCACCAAAGGGCCAGCAGTTGCTCGCATTGCGCGCACTGAGGGCGACGGCCTGGCTCATCACCTGGCCCTCGACCAGGGCGCGGCTGGTCCAGCTAATGGTCTTCCAGTTGCTGGCCAGCGGGTGACAGCCGGTGCTGGACTGCAGCAGGTAGAAGGCTTTGCTGCCGCTGTCAGACAGCAGGGCGCTACAGGTGTAAGCGCTGCTGTTGGCGCTCAGATTGGGGTTCTGAACCCAGACAATGGCATTGCCGCTCTGAGCCGCGCTGCTCAGGCTGACAACGCTGCCATCCAGTCGGCCGGTGCTGGTGTTGAGGACCGCACTGCTGATCAGCAGCAGATGGCTGCCGCTGCTGGGGCTGCTGATGCCGTAGCCCGCGCCTTGTAGCGCAATCTGCGCGCTCAGCAAGCCGGTGGCGAGCTGGCCGTCTTGAATGGAGTTGCGCACCAGACCGCCATTGCCGTAGAGGCTTTGCGTGGTGCTGCGGTACAGGGCCAAGGCGCCGAGCACGGCGATCAGTGAGATCACCATGCCGACCATCAGGCTGATCAGGCTCAGTCCGGCCTGGCGAACCAAGCCGGGCGTGGGGCTCGTTGCAGGCACAAAGACAGGTGCAAAAGCAGCCATGGCCGGCCTCAATTGCTCACGGTCAGGGTGCCAGGCCCAAACAAGGTCTCAGCGTCGGCGGCGTATTGCACCACCGGCAGGCTGGCGGATTTGGCCACGCCGTTGAGAGTCACGGTCACAGCGGTGATCGTGCAGGTTTTCTGAACACCCGTCACTTGCAGATTGCTGCCCAGGCTCAGATTGCTGCTGACCGTGCTGGCGCCCGCGGCCGGGCAGCCATTGGCGACGCCGGCATTCTGCAAGTCGGCGCGTATGCCCTGGATGGCCAGGCTTTGGCCCTTCTGGTACTTCTGCGCCACCATGGCCCGGCTCAAGGCGTACACCAGGCCGAGACCGATGACACCGAGCAGGATCATGGCAATCAGCGCTTCGACCAGCGCATCTCCGCGCTGGCTGGCCAGCGGGTGCCGGCGCCGCGACTCAGTTGAGCGTGCCACTGCTGGTCTCCGTGCCCTTGCTGACTTCGAAACTGAGCGCGGTTCCGCAAACCGTGGCACCCACCGTGGCGGCCACTGGCGAGCCGCTGCTGTCCAGGGCCACGCATTGGCTGGTGGCGTTGTTCAGCTTGATGGAGGCTGGTGGCACCGAGGTCCAACTGACTGCGCTGCAATCGAGCGTAGCCGGGATGCCCTGTCGTACGCAGAGCTGACCCGGCACGGCCACCAGCACGGCTGCAGCCGTGGCGCTGGTGGCCGCAGGGTTGCGCAAGGCCAGCGCCTTGAGTTGGCTCATGCCTTGCATCAGCAGGGTTTGGGTCTGGCGCACCGAAGCCTGGCTGCCCCAGGACGAGGTGAAGGGCGCGGCGGCAAGGGCCAGCAGCATCATGACGGCCACCGTAACCATCATTTCGATCAGCGAGACCCCTCGTTGAAGGCCCAAGATGGATGTGTGCGGCTTCATCACCAGGTCGTGAATCCGCAGCTGCTGCTGGCCGTGCGCGTGTTGCTGTTGTTGAGCGTCAGCACGCAGCCGGACAGGCTGCTCTGGCCGGTGGCCGTCAGGGTGTAGCTGCTGGTCGTGCTGACCAAGGTGTAATTGAAATAGGTCGACTGTGTGGGTGCCCAGGCGGGGAAGGTCGACGTGCTGGCCACCGTGCCGGCCGCGTTCACAGGGTAGACCAACTGCAACTGGTACCGGTTCTCCATATTGAGGGCCAAAGCAGCAAGATCGGCGCTGGCGCCCTTGGCACGGCTCTTGTTCACATAGCTGGTGTAGGAGGGCAGGGCGATGGCGGCGATGACGGCGAGCACCACCAGCGCAATCATCAACTCGATCAAGGTGAAGCCTGAGGCGTGCATCGGGCCGTGACGATGCCACTTGCCCTGCGATGGGAGCCGAGCCGGACGGGCGATGACGAGCGCTGAGCTGTTCAAGTGAAGTCCTTGCCGGCCACAGGGCCGAAAGCAGTGATGAGCTGAAAACATTAGAACCAACTAGATACCAATCTTACAGACTGGTATCAATGTGGGTCTGCGATGTTTGTCACGCTCAAGGCGCACATGAACAGGGCTCGGCCGCAATTCGCACGCCATGCTTTGCTTATAGCGGATCCATCCAAGCTTGGGAACTTGGAACTCCCGGGGCAAATTCGGGCAAACGCGGCAAAGCGTGCAAGCGAAGCCTGCAAGGTCTCCGCCACAAGTGTGAGTCAGTCGCGGGCAGTGCCCGCCAGCGGCATCGGCTCAGTCGCTGTTCAGGCCAGCTCGACCCAGACCGGTGCGTGGTCGCTCGGCCGCTCGTTCTTGCGCGGCGCACGGTCGATGCTGCAGGCCTTGACTTGGCCGCTCAGCGCAGCGCTGACCAGGATGTGGTCGATGCGCAGGCCCTGGTTCTTACGGAACGCGAGGTTGCGGTAGTCCCACCAGCTCCAGCTCTTGGGCGCTTGCTCGAACAGGCGGAAAGCGTCGACCATTTGCAAGCCCAGCAGCCCTTGGAAATGGGCACGCTCCTCAGGCGTGCAATGGATCTGCCCGGCCCAGGCCACCGGATCGTAGACATCGCGGTCCTCGGGGGCGATGTTGTAATCGCCCATGAGTACCAGCTTCGGGTGGCGCTGTAGTTCGTCAGCGACGAAGCGGCGCAGCGCCTCCAGCCAAGCCATCTTGTAGACAAACTTCTCGCTGTCCGGCGCTTGCCCGTTGGGAAAATAGGCGCCGATGCAGCGCACACCGTCGACCGTACCGGTGATGACACGGGCCTGCGGATCCTCGAAGCCGGGCAGGTTCTTCACCACATCGAGCGCCGCGCCGCGGCTGATCAAGGCCACGCCGTTGTAGGTTTTCTGGCCAAACCATTGCACCTGATAGCCGGCCGCTTCAATCTCGGCAAACGGGAACTTGTCATCGGTGAGCTTGGTTTCCTGCAGCACCAGGGCATCGACTGGGTTGGCGGCCAGCCAGTCCAGCACCTGAGGCAGGCGTACGGCCAGGGAGTTGACATTCCAGGTGGCAAGTTTCAAGGCAATCCTCGGTGACGGTTTCGATGTGAGTTCTGGCCTGGGGCCGCGCGACACGGTCAAACACCCGTGGGCATGAACTCAGAAGAGGGCGTCTAGTGGGCGGCCGCACCAGAGCAAGGCGCCATCCTACAAGGGTCCGTCAGCGCAGAGCCTAGCTGCGACAGTAGCAAGGCAGGAGGGGACCTTCAATGCCCGTCAGCAGGTGCGTTGTCGCGCACGCGCGCCGGTGGCATCAGCAGGCTGAAACGGCTGCCCTTGCCGACTTCACTGAAGACCTGCAACTCGCCACCATGCCGCTGCATGACGTGCTTGACGATGGACAGGCCCAGACCGGTACCGCCGGTGTCGCGCGAGCGGCTGCCGTCGACGCGGTAGAAGCGTTCGGTCAGGCGCGGCCAATGTTCCTTGGCAATGCCAGGTCCGCTGTCCTGCACACAGATCTGGCCGCCGCCCTCGGGCAGGCGGCGCCAGCTGAGTTCGATGTCTCCGCCCTCCGGCGTGTAGCGGACCGCATTGCTGAGTAGATTGCTGATGGCACTGAGCAACTCGGCTTCAATGCCGGCCAGTTGGATCGACATATCGGCTTCAACCCGGATGCGGTGGCGGCCGCCGGACAGGGCATTGGCATCGGCCTCCACGCGCTTGAGCAGGGGCGCCAGCTCCAGCCAGCGGTCTGCGCCAGGGCGAGGGCTGCCCTCCAATTGGGCCAGGGTCAGCAAGTCGCTGACCAAGCCCAACATGCGTTCGGTTTGATGGCCCATCAAGACCAAGACGCGCCGCCGCTCAGCCTCACTCAGAGGCAGCGAGCTCATGGTTTCGATGAATCCGCTGAGCACGGTCAGCGGTGTGCGGATTTCATGCGAGACATTGGCCACAAAATCACGCCGCATGGACTCTGCGCGCTCGCGCTCGGTCACGTCCTGGGTCAGGACCAGGCGCAAGCCTTCGCCGTAGGGCCTCACGATCACCGACAAGGTGCCGGGGCCTCGGCTGCTGGCCAGCAACAAGGGCTCGTTGAATCGACCGGCCTGCAGATAGCTGACAAAGCTCGGGTAGCGAACCAGATTGGTGATGCGCTGCTGCAGATCGCGCTGGGGGTCGAGCGCGAAATGGTCGGCCGCCATGCGGTTGCACCAGGTCATGTGGTCGTGCGCGTCCAGCATCAGCACGCCATTGGGTGAGGCTTCGATGGCCGAGAGGAACTGCTGCAACTGCAGCCTTTCCTGGGCGATCGCCCGGTCGCGCTTGCGCAATGCCCGCTCGATCAAATAAGCCAGGTCTCCCCAGTAGCCGCTGCCGCGTGGCGCCTCGCCCGGCTGCTTTTCACGCAGCCACTGCATCAGGCGGCGGATGCGCAAGGTGTCGATCAGCAGCAGGGTCACCACCGCGGCCAAAACACCAAACCATTCGCCGATTTGGCTGTAACCGACCAGGGTGCCGAGCGCCCGGCCGACCAGGTCACCGGCGATCACGATCAGGCCCACCAGGGCCAGGCGGGGCAGAAAACCGATGACGGTCATGAAGCTCCCTGGCTCAGGCGGAAACGGGCTGGGCTTGTTGCGAGAGCCGGTAGCCGGCACCGCGCACGGTCTCAATCATGCGCGCGCATTGCACCCGCTCCAGCGCTTCGCGCAGGCGCTTGACATGCACGTCGACGGTGCGCTCCTCGATGAAGACATGGTCGCCCCAGACGCGGTCGAGCAGCTGCGAGCGGCTGTGCACTCGCTCCGGGTGGCTCATGAAGAAGTGCAGCAGTCGGAACTCGGTCGGACCCAGCTTGACTTCGGCGCCTTCGCGGCTGACGCGGCGCGTGCCCGGATCCAGGCTCAAGCCGGCGATCACCACCACCGAATCGAGCGCCTCGGGCGCCTTGCGGCGCAGCACCGCACGGATGCGGGCCAGCAGTTCGTTGGTGGAGAAAGGCTTGGTCAGGTAGTCATCGGCACCGGCGTCCAGGCCCGAGACCTTGTCGGTCTCCTCGGCGCGGGCGGTCAGCATGATGATGGGCAGGTCCTTGGTGCGCTGTTGGCCGCGCCATTGGCGGGCCAGCGCCAGGCCGCTCTGGCCTGGCAGCATCCAGTCCAGTACGACCAGGTCGGGCAGCACCCGGTCCACTTCGTACTGAGCCTGGTCGGCGCTGCTGGCCAGAGTCACCTCAAACCCGGAGTGGCGCAAATTGATGGAGATAAGTTCGGCGATGGCCGACTCGTCTTCGACGACAAGAATCCTCGACATGCTGTGCTTCTTCTCTGTAGAGTTCAGTCTTTCAAGGCCACGGATTCAATCTGATCCAGCGGGTTGTGCCGGATGTCCGTGCCCTTGACGATGTAGATGATTTGCTCGGCCAGGTTCTTGGCGTGGTCACCGACGCGCTCGATGGCTTTGGCCACGAAGACCAGGTCGATGGAGGCCGAGATGGTGCGCGGGTCTTCCATCATGTAGGTGATGAGCTTGCGCATCAGGCCGTCGAACTCCTGGTCGATCTGGTTGTCCTGTTTGATCACTTCCAGGGCTTGCGCCGTGTCCAGGCGGGCAAAGGCGTCGAGCGCCTTGCGCAGCGAGGCCGTGGCCAACTCGGCTTCGAAGGAGATGTCGCCAACCGGCAGGCGCAGGCGGCTGAACACGCCGGTGTTGATCAGGCGGTGCACGGTGCGGGCGATGCGGGCCGCTTCATCGCCGACGCGCTCGAGATTGCCGATGGTCTTGGAGATGGCGATCAGCAGGCGCAAATCGCGGGCCGTCGGTTGACGTAGGGCGATGATGGCTGAAAGGTCTTGGTCGATCTCAACTTCCATCTGGTTGACCCGCTCCTCGGCCACCAGCACGCGCGATGCCGCTTCGCCGTCGAAGGAGGTCAGTGCCGACACGGCCAACTCGACCTGAGATTCCACCAGGCCGCCCATTTCCAGCACGCGGGTCGAGATACCGCTCAGTTCCAGATCGAACTGGCTCGACAGATGTTTGTCACCCATGACTTCTACCTTTGCGAAATTGAATCAATCGTTGCAGTCTAACGAGGCGCTCACGCGGGGTGGCGCGGGGCCACCCTGAACATCAGCCGAAGCGACCGGTGATGTAGTCCTCGGTCTCCTTGCGCTTAGGCTTCATGAACACATCGCGCGTGGCGCCGTACTCGACCAGTTCGCCCAGGTACATATAGGCCACGAAATCCGACACGCGAGCGGCTTGCTGCATGCTGTGGGTGACGATGACGATGGTGTACTTGCTCTTGAGCTCCTGCAGCAGCTCTTCGATCTTGGCGGTGGCGATCGGGTCCAGGGCCGAGCAGGGCTCGTCCAGCAGCAGGACTTCCGGCTCCAGGGCAATCGCGCGGGCGATCACCAGACGTTGCTGCTGGCCGCCCGACAGGCTCAGGCCGCTGCTGTCCAGGCGGTCCTTGACTTCATTCCACAGTGCAGCCTGGCGCAGCGAGCGCTCGACCGCCTCGTCCAGCTGGGCGCGGTCCTTGACGCCCAGCAAACGCAGGCCATAGGCCACGTTTTCGTAGATGGACTTGGGGAAGGGGTTGGGCTTCTGAAACACCATGCCGACGCGGCGGCGCAGCTGCGCCACATTGACGCTGCGGTCGAAGATGTTCTTGTTGTCCAGCTGGATCTCGCCTTCGATGCGGCAGCCATCAACCAGGTCGTTCATCCGGTTGAAGCAGCGCAGCAGGGTGGACTTGCCACAGCCGCTGGGGCCGATGAAGGCCACCACATGGCCGCGGGGGATGTTCAGTGAGACCTTGTGCAGGGCCTGCTTGGCACCGTAGAACAGGTTCAGGTCCTTGACCGACAGGGCCACGTCCAGCTCATCCAGAGGCTTGAGCGGCACGGCCGACTCAGGCACGGCGGTGGAAATCTTCAGCTTGGGCAATTCGGCGCTAGTTGCGAGGGAGCTCATGAATGTCTCTCCAGATCAAAAGTAGGTAGGGGCGGCACGGAGGTCCGGAATCAGACCGAGTCCAGCTCTTTGAATTTCTCACGCAGACGGTTGCGCATACGGATCGCCGTCAGGTTCAAACCGATGATCACAATCACCAGCAGCATGGCGGTGGCGTAGACCAAGGGTCGAGCCGCTTCCACATTGGGGCTCTGGAAGCCCACGTCGTAGATGTGGAAGCCCAGATGCATGAATTTCCGTTCCAGATGCAGGAAGGGGAAGAAGCTGTCCAGCGGCAGAGCCGGCGCCAGCTTGACCACGCCCACCAACATCAACGGTGCCACCTCGCCGGCGGCGCGAGCCACGGCCAGGATCAGGCCGGTCATCATGGCCGGGCTGGCGATGGGCAACACGGTGCGCCACAGGGTTTCGGCCTTGGTCGCCCCCAGAGCCAGGCTGCCCTCACGCACCGAACGCGGCACGCGGGCCAGGCCTTCTTCGGTCGCCACGATCACGACCGGCAAAGTCAGCAGAGCCAGGGTCAGGGCCGACCACAGGATGCCGGGGCTGCCGAAGGTCGGGCCGGGCAGGGCTTCGGGGAAGAACAGGCGGTCGATGTTGCCGCCCAGGAAGTAGACGAAGAAGCCCAGGCCGAACACACCGTAGACGATCGAAGGCACGCCGGCCAGGTTGTTCACCGAGATGCGGATGATGCGAATCAAGGGGCCCTGCTTGGCGTACTCGCGCATATAGATGCCGGCCATGATGCCCAGCGGCGTCACGATCACCGCCATCAGCAACACCATCATCACCGTGCCGAAGATGGCCGGGAAGATGCCCCCTTCGGTGTTGGCTTCACGCGGGTCTTCCCAGATGAACTCGCCCAGCTTCTTGGCATAGTGACCAATCTTGCCGAACAGGCCCATGGTGTTGGCGCGGTAGACGTCGGCCACCTGGGCCAGGCTCACCTCGACCTCGCGGCCATCGGCCACACGGCCGACAAAGCTGTCGCGGCCGATCTGCTTGCGCAGCGCATCGGTCTTTTCCTGCAGGCTGGCGAAGGTCTTGTTCAGAGCCTCGCGCTGAACCTCCATGGCGGCCTTGCTGCTGTCGCTGAGCTTGCCTTCCAACTGCAGACGGCGTTCTTGCAGGCGCAGACGTTCCAGTTCGAAATTGACGCGGCCGATTTCCTTCTTCTCGACCGCATGGATTTCGTTGAACAACTGCTGAGCACGCGCGGCGCGCTGCTGCAGCTCGGGCCAGGCGGCCTCGCCGCTGGCCACGATTTGGCCGTCCTGCTTGACTGAGACCAGGTGGCCGTAGAAATTACCCCACTCGCGGCGCTCCACGGTCACCACATCGTCGGGCAGCGTCTGCTCACCCAGCAAGGGCAGGGGGAACCAACGGAAGTCCACGCCCGAGACATCGCGATTGCCCATTTTGATGAGCACACGGTCGGTGAAGGTGTCGTTGCCCGGGATCACGAAGCCCGCTTCGCGCAGGCGGCGCACGGCCACTTCTTCGCGTTCGCGGATCTCTCCGATCAGGCCGATGGTCGTGCCATCACGTTCCTTGTAGGTGGTCTCGACCACCGGTTTGGGCCAGAAATGGCCGAGGCCACGCAGGGCCGTCAGGGCCATCACGCCGGCCACAGCCAGCACGGACACTGCCACGGCGCCGGCGGTAAGCCAGATCCAGGGCGAGCCGCTTTTGAACCAGTCTTTCATGATTGATCGTGCTCCGTCAGATCGTGCTGTACTTCTCGCGCAGACGCTGACGAATCAGCTCGGCAAGGGTGTTGACCAAAAAGGTGAAGGCGAACAACACCAGGGCGGACAGGAAAAGCAAGCGGTAGTGGGTCTCACCGACGCCGGCTTCGGGCATTTCGACGCCGATATTGGCGGACAGGGTGCGGAAGCCCGAGAACATGCTGAAGTCCATGACGGCGGTGTTGCCAGTGGCCATCAGCACGATCATGGTTTCGCCGACCGCGCGGCCCAAGCCGATCATCACGGCCGAGAAAATGCCGGGGCTGGCGGTCAGCAGCACCACACCCATCATGGTTTGCCAAGGCGTGGCACCCAGGGCCAGTGAACCCGAAGTCAGGGACTTGGGCACGCTGAAGATGGCGTCCTCGGCGATCGAGAAGATCGCCGGTGTGACCGCGAAGCCCATGGCAATGCCCACCACAAGCGAGTTGCGCTGCTCGAAGCTGATGCCGGCGGTGTTGGACAGCCAGTGCGGCAGGTCTCCGCCAAAGAAGACGGCTTCAAGCGGATGACCGAGCTGGAAGAAGCCCCAGATCACCACCACCACGATCGGCATCAGAAGGGCGGCTTCCCAGCCCAGGCCCACGCGTTCGACCAAGCGTCGCGGCATGAGATGCCAGATGTACGAGGCGACGACCATGGCCAGTGGCAGCATCAGCAAGCTCATCAAGACGCCGGCAAGATTGTTCTCGACCAGCGGTGCAAGCCACAGGCCGGCCAGGAAACCCAGCACCACAGTCGGCAATGCAGCCATGACCTCAATCGTAGGCTTGACGATTTCGCGCATGCGCTGGGTCATGAAATAGGCGGTGAAGATCGCACCCAGGATGGCCAGGGGCATGGCCACCAGCATGGCGTAGGTAGCGGCCTTGATGGTGCCGTAGGTCAGCGGCGCCAGACTGAACTTGGGTTCAAAGTCGGCGTTAGAGGCCGAGCTTTGCCAGACATAGTCGGGCTGCTCATAGCTTTCGTACCAGACCTTGCTCCACAGGCTGCTGAAGGAGACTTCCGGGTAGTGGTTGTCCACTGCTGCGGTGTAGACGCGTCCGGCTTGGTCCTGGGCCATATAGCCATTGCCGCGCGGCGGCACGCCGAGCACGGTGATCGGCTTGTCGCTGAGCTTTTCCACAAACAGCTGACGCTGCGAGGTGGCGAAATAGCTGCCCAGATTGCCGCTCGAATCACCGACGATGAAGCCCTTGCGGAAGAACTCGGCGCTCATGGCGGTGATGCCGGCCGGCATGGACTTGAAGTCACGGATGCGCTTGAGCGCGAAGTTCGCGCCCTCGGTGCGCACCGGGAACCATTGGCTCAGGCCACCCTTGTCGGTACCGACGATCAACGAGAAACCACCGCTCAACATGGTCAGGGCAGTGACCTTCTGGTCGGCCGGCGCCAGCTCGATGGTCTCCAGCAGCACAGGGCTGGATTTGTTGCTGATGTTGAAGCGGGCCAGCTTGCGCTCGCCGTGCAGCACATAGAGCTCGCGCTGCTTGGATTCAATCAGCAACTGGCGAATACCGACAGGTGCCGAGGGGATTTCCGACTGCTGAACTTCGCTCTTGGTCTCGCCCGTCATGGCATTGGTGCTGACATTGACGGCCGACAGCAGCAGGCGGCCGTCTTCGGTGACTGCCGCCAGGGTCGAGCCCTCTTCGCTCTGCTGGATGCCCAGCAGCTTGATGGGCTTGCCCTGCGGGTCAACGCTCACTGGTGCTTCGCCGACCGGGTACTCCAGGGCGGGCGTGATGACGCGCTTGTTGTTGGGGAAGCTGACCGCAAAGCTCTGCTTGACCAGGATGACGCGGCCATCCGACAGGCCAAAGCCCTGGGAAAAACTGCGTCGCTCGCCGATGTCAGCGCTGGTGACGGTGGCGCCCGCAGGCACGGGGACCTGGGTCTGGGCAATCTGCTCGCCGGTGGCGAACTTGAAGAAGGTGATGGCACCGCCAGCACCGACACGAGAGCCAATCTCACGTTGCTCTTCGCCCGTCAAGGACAAAGTGGTCTGGGCGTCGCCGCCGGGGGTGGCGAACTGCTGGCGATGGTCAACGCCAGGCGGCATGAACAAGGGCACCACGACACTGACCAGGTACACAAAAATGGCCGAAACCGCCACGATCACGCTCAGACCACCAAAGGTCATCAGCTTCTCGAACAGCTTGTCGATCAACAGTCGCCGACTCATGGCGCGGTCGACAGTGATCGACGTTTGGGTTGGACTGGCTGTATTCATGGGTGGGAAATGTTCCGCGCTGACGTTATGAAAGGGTGGGCAGGACCAGCCTGCTCACCCTCTTCGCTCATGGGCTCTGGCGAGAGCCCTTGGGTCTGAACTCAGGACTGTGTGGCAGCCCGCAAAGCCTTGAAACGTTCGACCCTGTTCAGGGGCTTGCCACCCTTGATGCTGTCCTTGTTCATCACGTAGACCAGGGTTTCACCCTTGGGGCCCACGCCGATGTCGGAGAAGCCATAGGCCACTTCACCAAACGCCACGAAGTCCGTCATGTCCTTCAGTTCGCCGAACACGTAGTAACGGCCGTTCTTCAGCACTTCGCCGTAGAACTCAGGCGCGCCCGCGAACTTGCCGCTCAAGGCTTTCTCGCCCAGGCTGGGCTGGTTGTTCTTGACGTCATCACCGGTGATGCCGAAGACGATGGTGGCGCCGCCTGGGCCTTCACCGATCTTGCTGCGGGTCAGGGTGACTTCGCCGTGGTTCAGGAAGTCGCGGTAGTTCTTCAGGTCGCCGAAGGCGTGCACGCGGCCCGATTCCGGCAGGACGACGTAGAACTCCTTGATCAGTTCAACCACCGGGGCCGGTGCGGCCACGGGAGCCGGCGCGGGTGCCGGTGCGGCAGCGGCCACCACAGGGGCGGGTGCGGCCACCGGAGCGGCCGGCGTAGATTCCGGCTGGGTGCTGGCGCAGGCCGTCAGGCCCAGGACGGCAACGGCCAGGGCCGCGTTCAGAGCAGATGTCTTCATGGCTTGTATTCCTCAGTCGCTCGGTCACGGCCGCGCCCCCCGAAGGCGGCAGCGGCCACGCTGCTTACTTGTTGATTTCGCCCAGGAAACGGGCGGCCATGGCGGCCGGCACGGGCACGAAGCCGTCCTTGATGGTGACTTCTTGGCCTTGCTTGGACAGCACCATCTTGAAGAACTCGCGCTCCAGCGGGTTCAGGGGCTGGTTGGGCTTCTTGTTCACGTAGACGTAGAGCACGCGGGCCAGCGGGTAGGTGCCGTCGATGGCGTGCTTGGCATCGGGTTCAACGAAGGGCTCACCAGCCTTCTTCGACAGGGGCAGGGCACGCACGCCCGAGGTCTTGTAACCGATGCCCGAGTAGCCCAGTGCATTGATCTGGGTGGACACGCTCTGCACCACCGAAGCCGAACCCGGCTGCTCGGCCACATTGCGCTTGAAGTCGCCCTTGCACAAGGCCACGTCCTTGAAGAAGCCGTAGGTGCCCGAGACCGAATTGCGGCCGTACATGGCGATGTCACGGCTGGCCCACTCACCGGTCAGGCCGACTTGGCCCCACTTGGTGAAGTCGGCAGCGCCGCCGCACTTGCGGCTGACGGACAGGATGGAGTCCACATCAGTGATGGTCAGACCCTTGATCGGGTTGTCCTTGTTGACGTAGACGGCCAGGGCATCGATGGCCACACCGACGGCGGTGGGCTTGTAGCCGTGCTTCTTCTCGAAGCCTTCGACTTCACGGGCTGTCATCAAACGGCTCATGGGACCGAAATTGGCCGCACCTTCGGTCAGAGCCGGCGGCGCCGTGGAGGAGCCCGCACCTTGGATCTGGATGTTGACGTTGGGGTAGGCGCGCTTGAACTCTTCGGCCCACAGCGTCATCAGATTGTTCAGCGTGTCGGAACCGACGCTGGTGAAGTTGCCGGACACGCCCGAAGCCTTCTGATACGAAGGCAGCGCCGGATCAACCTTGACAGCCTGGGCCGAAGCGGCAGTCGCAACAAACATCAGGCCTGCAATGTGCAGGGCAGCGGCGAGGCGAGAAGGGGTCATTCGTCAACTCCAGTGATTAGATGGGATGTGCTTTTCTTACAGCAGCCCGGATGCTAAACAGCGGTCGTGACAGAGATATGACGGAATTTGACAGACGTCGACGCCGCGGAAAAATTTCAACTGTCATATGACGATCGAAAGACTGTCATATGACGGTGCAATATAGGCCAAACAGGCCGAAGCGGGGCATCAAATGAAGGGGTTTAAGCGCAGAAACAATCCTGCGGCATGTGCGAGCAAGGGACTCTTCACTCAGTTCTAAAAACTAGAGGCAATAAGGCGCTCGCTGAAGCGCCCTGGCTAAAGACTCGACCATGACGAGGGGAAAGCAGCGTCATGGTCTTCTTATGGCTTGTCAAAAATGCAAGGCCGCCATGCCGCCCAAGCCGAAGCCCAGCAAACCCAAGGCAACGGTGGCCCATTCCATCCAGCGCTTTTTGGTCAGCAAAGCGATGGCAGCCAGGGCGATCGACACCTGCAAGGCAGTGGTCGCCTGCGCCCAGCGGTGATGCAGATGCATCTGTTCGGCACTCTTTTCGTCGAAGGCTTGTGACTCCTTGTCCAGGGCCTCGGCCTTTTCGCGGATGCCACCTTTCTCTTCCTTGTAGCGCTCCACTTCCTTTTGGTAGCCAAGCTTCTTGTCCTCGGACACCAGGACCAAGGCCAGTTCGGCCATGTTCTGCTTGTTGCTCTTGGACTGGTACAGCGCCCATTGGTTGGCGGCTTCGGTCTTTTTGATGGCCGCGTCGTTCTTGTAAAGGCCGGCGTTGGCCTGCGTGGCGCCACCCATATACGAAAACATGGCGCCGACCGTCGCCAAAATGGCCGTGATCACAGCCAGTTGCCCGGCCAGGCCCTTGGGGTCGGCATGAGCGGCGTGTTCGATTTCGTGGTCGTGCGGGCCGTGCACATGGAATCCGTGTCCAGACATGGTGGCTTCAGTCCTCTCTCGATTTCAGTTTTGGAAAATTCAGGCGGCAGCGCGACGCTCGTAGCGCACAAAGTCGAAGCGCCAGCCGTTCTTATCGCTTTGGTGACTCTCGCGCTGGGTCTCGTCAAACTCGGCCGCAGGCCAGGCCGGGAACCAGCTGTCGGCTTCGGCAAAGTCGCGATCCACCTCGGTCAGTTCCAAAACATCAGCGTGGGCCAAGGCCTCGGCGTAGATTTGGGCGCCACCGATCACGCAGACCTGAGGCAGGCCGGCGCAAGCCTGCAAGGCGGTTTGCAAGTCTGTGAACACCTCGGCGCCGTTCAACATCAGACCCGGCTGACGTGACAGGACGATATTGCGCCGGCCCGGCAAGGGGCGAAAACGCTCCGGCAGGGAGTCCCAGGTCTTGCGACCCATCAGCACGGTCTGACCCTGGGTCAGGGCCTTGAAATGAGTCATGTCCTCAGGCAGATGCCAGAGCAGGGCGTTGTCTCGGCCAATTTCTCGGCCACGACCGAGGGCCGCCACCAACACCAGGCGAGGCAGGGCGGCTGAGCGGCTTGGATCCGAACTCATACCGCCACCGGGGCCTTGATGGCCGGGTGTGGTTCGTAGCCCTCGAGCTCGAAATCTTCCAGCTCGTAGGCAAAGATCGATTCCGGCCGGCGCCGTATCTTCATCTGCGGGTAGGTGCGCGGTTCGCGGGCCAGCTGGGTCTGCACCTGCTCGAAGTGGTTGGCATAGATATGGCAATCACCGCCCGTCCAGACGAAATCACCCAGATCCAGATCGCATTGCTGGGCCAGCATCTGCGTCAGCAGGGCGTAGCTCGCAATATTGAAGGGCACGCCCAAAAAGATGTCGGCACTGCGCTGGTAGAGCTGGCAGGACAGGCGGCCGCGTTCGCCCGGCGCTTGCGGCGGAGCGACATAGAACTGGAAGAACGCGTGGCAAGGCATCAAGGCCATCTGGTCCAGTTCGGCCACGTTCCAAGCGCTGACGATGATGCGGCGCGAATCGGGGTTGGCTTTCAGCTGCTTCACCACCTCAGCGATCTGGTCGATGTGACCGCCGCCGGCCTTGGGCCAGCTGCGCCACTGCACACCGTAGACCGGGCCCAAGCTGCCGTCCTCGCGAGCCCATTCATCCCAGATGGTGCAACCACGTTCCTGCAGCCATTGCACATTGGAGTCACCACGCAAGAACCAGAGCAGCTCCAGGATGATGGACTTCAGATGCACCTTCTTGGTCGTGACCAGCGGAAAGCCCTGGCTCAAATCGAACCGCATCTGATGACCGAACACCGACCGCGTCCCCGTGCCGGTGCGGTCGCCTTTGTGCACGCCATGTTCGAACACATGGCGCATGAAGTCTTCAAACTGCTGGGGCACCGGGCCGGCGGCGTGAGCCGGGGTGCTGGGGGCGGGGCTGCTGCTGTTCATGGGGCGCGATTCTAGTGTTGCCTGGTGTCTGTCACTCAGGATCCTGGCGCTAGCTGCGATGATGGCGTCCGTCGGCCTTCGCGGCCATGTGTCACCCGCTCCTTCCTTTTTCTTTTTGTGCTCCTATGCTGATCAAACGCCTGCTCATCGCTGTCTTGGTTCTGGTGCTCCTGACCGTGGCTTACTTCTACGCCGCCCTGAACTGGAGCTACTCCAGCGGCGAGCGCGCCGGCTGGATTCAAAAGCTGTCCAAGAAGGGCTGGGTTTGCAAGACCTGGGAAGGCGAGCTGGCCCTGGTGTCCATTCCCGGCAGCAGCACGGTCGAGAAATTCCAATTCACCATCGCCGACGACGCCACCGCCGCCGCCTTGACCGAGGTCATGGGCAAGCGCGTCAATCTTCATTACGAAGAAAAAGTCGGCCTGCCCACCAGCTGTTTTGGTGAAACCCGCCACTACGTGACCAAGGTGACGGTGGCCTCGGACATCTCGCTGTCGCCAGGGGTGGTGGTGCACACCAACCCCGGCAGCCCTGCAGCGCCTGCGGCCTCGGGTGCGACTCAGCCCTGAGGGATGATGCGCTCGGCGCTGCACTGATGGCCAAGCGATAGGCGGCCGTCTGGCTCGCCAAATTGGCCACGCTTTGCTGCATCGCCGCGCCGTAGCACAACCCTAGAATGATCGGCGTCACTCTGGCTTCCTAGGCTCTTCTTGTCCCTATCTTCCGCATCGGTCTTGGCAGACGCCCACAGGCTCGCATTCAGAGAGGTCTGGCTGGCGCGTTTTGGGTCGATCAGCGAGGCCGCTTCTTTGGCAGAGCAGCACCTGGCTCAGGCCGCCGGCGATGAACGTTTGATCCTGCGCATGCAGTTGGTGCTGCTGCGTTTGGGTTCGCTCAATCCCGGCGCAAGCCAGCCTTACCGAGAGTTGGCCGCACGCATGCTGGCTCTGGGTGACCGCCCCGGCAGCCTGATCGCGAGAAGCATCGCGCTGGCCGCAGAGACCTTCGGTGACGATATGGCTGCTGCGCTCGCAGCCTATGAGCAACTCAGCGACGAGATCCTCGCCCTGCAAGACCCGCTGGAACAGCATGCGGCCATGGGTCCCTCGCTGCTGCTTTACCAGGCCGCTGGCAATCTGGTGGGCTATATGCAGCAGGCCTGCCGCATGTTGCAACTGAGTCAAGAGATCGACCACAGCGGCATGCGGGCGGCGGCGCTGAACAATTTGGGCATTGCCTTCTTCTTGGCCGGCGATGAGCTGCAAGCCGCCCTCCATCTCGAGCAAGCCTTGGCCAGCAACGATCTGGGTGGCTGGGTCCGATTCAATGCCGTGACCACCCTCGCGGACATCTATGTCTCCGCCGGCGACTACGAGAAAGTGATGCCCTTGCTGCGCAAGTGGTCCTTTCCTGAAAAATCCACCGAACTGGACGGACCGAACCTCGACTACTTCCATGTGCTGGGCGCCGAGGTCTTTGCCTGCCTGGGCCAGGTTGACGAAGCGCGCGCTTATCTCGCCTTTCTGGCGGCACGGCCAGAGGCCCAGCGCAGCCACGATGTGCTCTGCTTTCTGGCGATGGCGCAGGCCATGGTTCACCAGGCCGCCGGGCGCGGCGCGGAGGCCGTGGCAGCCACCGACGAAGCGCTGACCCTGGTTCAAACCATGCCTCGGAGTGAGCTGACCTTGGTGTCCCGTTTTTGGTCCCGGGCGGCCGAGCTGAGCAGCGCACAGGGCAACTGGGAGCAGGCCTACCGCTTGATGCAACGCCATCGCCTGCTCGATCAGGCCAAGAAACGGGACATGGCGGCCGTGCGCAAGGTCGCGGCACAGTTCCAGACCGACGCCAGCACGCGCGCCATCGAGGCCGCGCAGCGCGACCGCCTGACGGGGCTGGGCAATCGTGAGCGTCTGATCGCGGTCGGTGACAGCTGGATTGCCCGCGGGCTTGCGCCCAAAGTCGCCATGCTGAATGTGCAGCGCTTCAATGCGATCAACCAGGCACTTGGCCAAGACATCGGTGATGCCGTGCTACAGGCCGTGGGCGAACGCTTGAGCCAGGCCTGCATCCGCTTTGACCTGGCCTTGGCCGGCCGCGTCTACGCGGATCAGTTTGTCCTGGTGCTGGCTGGTGAAGCTGCCGACGTGGCTGGATTGCAGGCGCTGGCCTCGGACTTGTTTGCCACGCCGCTGCAGGTGGCCGGGCAATGGGTGGACATCAGCGCCGCCTGGGGGCTTTCTTACGGCCCGGTTCACGGCAACTCGATGCATCGCCTGATGAGCAATGCTGAGATCGCCTTGCACGAGGGCCGGCGCAGTGATGCCCTCTGGACGGTCTACGAACCCAGCTTGGTGCGGGCTGACCCCTTGCAGCTCTCCTTGATCTCCGAACTCAAACGCGCGGCACAGGATGATGAGTTCACCCTGCTCGTGCAGCCCAAATTCCGCCTCGCCGACAACGCCGTCACCAGCTTTGAGTCCTTGATCCGCTGGAACCACCCCAGCCGTGGGCTGGTGCCTCCGGTGGACTTCATCCCTTTCGCCGAGAGCACCGGCAATATCCGCGGCATCACCGAGTGGGTCTTGCGCCGGGCGATGCAGTTGTCAGCGCAGCTGCGCCGAGCGGGTGTGGTGTCCCAAATTGCCGTCAATGTCTCCGTGCACGATGTCGGTTCGGCCGCGTTCCCGGGCCTCTTGGCCGAGCTCTTGACAGCGACCGGAGCACGCGCCGAGGACATCCGCCTGGAGCTGACCGAGGGTGCAGTGATGAAAGACCCGGCCACCGTGATTGACCGCATGCGGGAGATCAACGCGCAAGGCTTCGAGTGGTCGGTCGATGATTTCGGCACCGGCCAGTCGTCCCTGGCTTATCTGCACATGCTGCCGGTGTCTGAGCTCAAGATCGACCGCAGCTTTGTCCGTGGCGCCGCGAACTCCAGCACCGCGCTGACCTTGCTCAAGGCCGCGATTGACCTGGGCCGAAACCTGGGCCTTTCCACCGTCGGAGAAGGCGCAGAAACCGAAGAAGAATGGGCGCTGCTGCGCCAACTCGGTTGCGGTATGGCCCAAGGCTGGTACGGCGCTCGCCCCATGCCTGAGCAGGCCTTGCTGGCCTGGCTGCAAGGCGGGGCACAGCTGGCGGGCGGCTGAAAGCACCGCCGCCAGGCTTTACTGGTCGAACTGCAGCGCCGCCAGACGCGCATACAAGCCGCCACGCGCACTCAGCTCGGCGTGCGTGCCTTGCTCGACGATGCGCCCATGCTCCATCACGATGATGCGATCGGCGCGCTGAACCGTGGCCAAGCGGTGGGCGATGACCAAGGTGGTGCGGTCCTGCATGGCGACTTCCAGCGCGGCTTGCACCATGCGTTCGCTCTCGGCGTCGAGCGCGCTGGTGGCTTCGTCCAACAGCAGCAGGGGCGGGTTCTTGAGCATGGCGCGGGCAATGCTGATGCGCTGCCGCTGGCCGCCGGACAGGCGCACGCCACGCTCGCCCAAGAAGGTGGCATAGCCTTCGGGCAGGGCGCGGATGAAGTCGTCGGCGAAGGCCGCCTTGGCGGCCGCCCTGACCTCGGCGTCGCTGGCCGCGGGTCGGCCATAGCGGATGTTTTCCATCGCACTGGTCGAGAAGATCACACTGTCCTGCGGCACCAGGCCGATGGCTGAGCGCAGGTCTTGCAAGCGCAGGCGATCGGTGGGCACGCCGTTGAGCAAGATGCTGCCGCTCTGCGCCTCGTAAAAACGCAGCAGCAGCTGAAACACCGTGCTCTTGCCGGCGCCACTGGGGCCAACCAGGGCCACGGTTTCACCGGGTGCAATGTCCAGACTGAAATCAGCCAGGGCCGCTTGCAAGGGCCGCGAGGGGTAGTGGAACTGCAGCTGCTGCAGGCTCAAAGCCGTGCCGCCTTGCACGGCCGGCAAGGGCAGGGGCTGCTCGGCTTCGGCCACCGGGGATTCACTGGCCAGCAGCTCCATCAGCCGCTCGGTCGCGCCTGCCGCGCGCTGCACATCGCCAAACACCTCGGCCAGAACCGCCACGCTGCTGACCAGCAGAATCACGTAGACCACCGTCTGGCCCAGATGGCCGGCCGTGATCTTGCCCGCCAGCACAGCTTGCGTGCCCTGGTACAGGCCCCAGAGCAGGGCGGCAAAGGTGGCGGTGATGATGAAGGCCACCAGACCGGAGCGCACCTTGGTGCGCTTGCGCGCGGTGTCGAAGGCGCTTTCGCTGGCGGCGTCGAAGCGCGCGGCTTCCGCATGTTCTTGGGTGTAGCTCTGCACCACGGGCACGGCATTGAGCACCTCGGCCGCGATGGCGCTGGTGTCGGCCACCCGGTCTTGCGAGGCGCGGCTCAGCTTGCGCACGCGCCTCCCGAAGTACAGCGCCGGCAAGACCACCAGCACCAGAATGCCCAGCACCTGGCCCATGACCAGCGGGTTGGTCGCCACCAGCATGACCATGGCACCGATGCCCATGACCGTGTTGCGCAAGCCCATGCTCAAGCTGGAGCCCACCACCGTCTGCACCACGGTCGTGTCGGTGGTGATGCGGCTGAGCACTTCGCCGCTTTGCGTGGTTTCAAAAAACTCCGGGCTTTGCCGCAGCACATGGCGGTAGACGGCATTGCGCAAGTCGGCCGTCACCCGCTCGCCCAGCCAGGTCACCATATAAAAACGCCCGGCCGAGAACAAGCCGAGCGCGGCGCCAACGCCGAACAAGGCCAGGAAATGCTCGCGCATGGCCATCAAGCGCTCGCCATGGTTGCTGGCTCCGCCCAGGCCCTGGTCCACCAGCTGGCGCAAGGCCAGCGGGAACGCCAAAGTGGCCAGCGCGGCCAGCACCAGAAACACCAGGGCCGCGCCGATGCGCAGGCGATAGGGCCGCAAAAAAGGCCAGAGCCCGCTCAGCGAACGCGGATGAGCGCCTGGGCGAACAGCGGCTTTACCGGCCGGGGCGGACGAACTTGCCGCCTCAGGTACAGAGGCAGAAGCGGTGGCAGCGGAAGGTGATGACATGCGGCGCAGTGTAGGAGGAGGTGTGGGGTGCTCGGCGCGCTGCGGAAACTTCTCCGCGCCGCGGCTGCGTTAGCTCGTCGGCATATGGGGCGGCCCTCAACTTCGACAAGCCCCGTGCCAAGCCGCCGAGATGTTAATTGCCTTGACAATATTTGCCTAGGCAAATAAATTGCGAGCCATGCCGAAAACCAAAGCATCAGAAACACGGGCGCCAGCGCAGCCGCAGCAGTCAGGCTCGCTTCCGGCGGAAGAGGGCGAGGCCCGTTTCTACCAGCCCGCCAGCTACACCCGCGAGCAAAGCGTGGGTTGGCTGCTGCGCAAGCTGCAGCAGTCCATCGTCCACCAGGCCGGGCGCCAGCTCAGCGACTGCGACCTGACTCATGCCCAGTGGGGCGTGCTCATGGTGCTGCGCTTTGGCTCCAATCAATGCACGACCACGGCACTGTGCCGCGAGCTGGATGCCGATGCCGGCGCCCTGAGCCGTTTGCTGGACCGCTTGGAAACCAAAGGCCTGGTGCAGCGAGAGCGCTCCGTCGAGGACCGCCGCGTCGTGCAGGTGCGATTGACGGACGCCGGCTTTGCGGCCTCCGACCAGCTGCCGGCCCTGCTGTCCGATGTCTTCAACGCCCATTTGAAGGGCTTCAGCCATGAGGAATGGCAGCTGCTGCTCAGCCTGCTGCGCCGAATGATCGACAACGGCGAAGCCCTGCGCCAGGCGCAGTCGGCACCGGGCGCTGATTGATTCGCTGCCCAGCCCGCCCTCGCAACCGCTGTCGTGCCCCCACTTTTCACCGGATCCCCCATGTCCCTCCCGAACGCCCACCTCTTGAAACGACTGACCCTGCTGCTGAGCCTGCCGGCCTTGCTGGCCGCCTGTGCCTTGCAGCCTGCGCTGCCACCAGCCGCCAGCCGCCTGGCGCCCAGCCAGCTGGGTCTGAGCGAGGAAATGCCAGCAGACGCCGCCGCCCGCGCCGCTCTGCCGCGCAGCGACTGGTGGACCGAGCTGAACGCGCCCGAGCTCAATGCCCTGATGCAACGCGCCCTGAACGAGGCGCCCAGCCTGGCCCAAGCGCGCGCCCGCATTCAACGCGCCCAGGCCAGCATCGACAACGCCGAGAGCAGCGAACGCGCCGCCGTCGGCCTGGGGCTGGACGCCGCCCGCCAGCGTTTCCCCGAGCACAGCGTCTACCCGCCGCCGCTGGCCGGCACCATTCGCAACACCGCCACCCTGCAAGCTTCGGCCGGCTACGAGTGGGACTTCTTCGGCCGCCACCAGGCCGAGCTGAACGCCGCCCTGGGCAGCGCTCAGGCCGCGCGTGCCGATGCCGCGGCCGCCCAGCTGATGCTGAGCAGCCAGCTGGCGCGCAGCTATGTGCAGCTGGCCCGCGTGCTGGCCCAACGCGAGCTGCTGGCGCGCCAAAGCGCCGAGCGCGAGCAAGCCCTGGCCCTGGTGCGTCAGCGCAGCCAGGCTGGCCTGGACACAGCCCAGGACCTGCGTGCCGCCGAGCTGCCCCTGCCAGAGCTGCGCCGTCAGGCTTTGCAGCTCGATGAACTGGCCGATCTGCTGCGCCACCAGCTGGCCGCTTTGAGCGCCCAGCCCATGGCCGCACTCAAGGACTTGAAACCGGCCTTGCCGACCACGCTGCCACTGGCAGGCGAGGGCGCTTTGGGCCTGGACCTGCTGGGCCGCCGCCCCGATGTGGTGGCCGCACGCTGGCGTGTGGAGGCGGCCACGGCCCAGGTCAGCAGCGCCCGAGCCCAGTTCTATCCCAATATCTCGCTGGGCGCTTTCGTCGGCTTCAACGCCATCGGCTTTGACAATCTGCTCCAGGCCGGCAGCCTGCAGTACGGCGTGGCGCCTTCGCTGCGCCTGCCCCTGTTCGACAGCGGCCGCCTGCGCGCCCAGCTGCGCGGCTCGGCGGCCGAAGCCGACGCGGCGGTCGCGGCCTACAACGGCGCGCTGCTGGAAGCCGTGCGTGATGCCAGCGACCAGTTGCGCAGCCTGCGCTCGCTGCAAGAGCAAAAAGCCGAGCAGGCCGCCGCGCAAGCCCATGTGCAGGCCGCCTTGGAGTTGGCCCGCCAGCGCCACAACGCCGGCCTGGGCAACCGCCTGGCCGTCTTGAACGCCAGCCAGTCCCTGCTGCAACAGCAGCGCCAGGCCCTGGATCTGCAAGCCCAGACCCTCGATGCTCAGCTCAATCTGCTGCGCAGCCTGGGCGGCGGCTGGACCGAAGCCAAGCCCTAACACCCGATTCACGCTGCGCCGCCCGAGCGGGCTGGCGCCAGCCACGACGCACATCGAAGAGAGCCAAGATCATGTCTGACATTCAAGCATCCAAGCCCGAAACCAACCCCAAGCGCAAGAAGGCGCTGACCGTGCTGACCCTGGCCGTGCTGATCGCAGGCATTGGCTACGGCGTTTACGACGCCATGGTCGGCCGCCGCTTCGAACAAACCGACAACGCCTACGTCAACGCCAACGTCGTGCAGATCACGCCCTTGGTGGCAGGCACCGTGCGCGCCATCCATGCCGACGACACCGACTTCGTGCGCGCCGGCCAGGCCCTGGTCAGCCTGGACGCGGCCGACGCCCGCGTCGCCCTGGAGCAGGCGCAAAGCCAGCTGGCGCAGACCGTGCGTGAAGTGCGCGGCCTCTACGCCAACAACAGCACCTTGCAAGCGCAGATCCGTGCCCGCGACAGCGAGGTGCGCCGCGCCGAAGTACAGCTGGCCACGCTGCAGGCCGATGTGGCGCGCCGTGCGCCGCTGCTCAGCACCGGCGCCATCGGCCGCGAAGAGTATGAGCACGCCACCGCCCAGGTCGCCAGCGCCAAGAGCGCGCTGCAGACCGCGCAGTCGGCCCAGCTGACCGCCCAGGAGCAGCTGAACGCCAACCAGGTGCTGACCGAAGGCGTCAGCGTCGAGCAGCACCCCAATGTGCAGCGCGCCGCAGCCCGTGTGCGCGAAGCCTTCCTGGCCCTGCAGCGCGTGGAAGTGCCGGCGCCGGTGGACGGCTGGATCGCACGCCGCAGCGTGCAGCTGGGCCAGCGTGTGGCCGCCGGTGCGCCGCTGATGTCGGTGGTGGGCCTGCAGCAAGTCTGGGTCGACGCCAACTTCAAGGAAGGCCAACTCGCCCGCCTGCACATCGGCCAGCCCGCCACCCTGGTGGCCGATGTCTATGGCAAGAAGGTCGAATTCAAGGGCCAGATCGCCGGCCTCGGCGCTGGCACCGGCGCCGCGTTCGCCCTGCTGCCGGCGCAAAACGCCACCGGCAACTGGATCAAGGTGGTGCAACGCGTGCCCGTTCGCATCGCGCTCGACGCCAAGCAGGTGGCCGAGCATCCCCTGCGCGTGGGCCTGTCCATGAACGTCAGCGTCGATGTGCAAGACCAGAGCGGCAAGAGCCTGGCCGAAGCGCAAACCCGCCAGGGCCCGCTGGCCCAGACCTCGGTGTTCGAGCGCCAGGACCAGGCGGCCGAAGCCGAAGTGGCCCGCATCATCAAGGCCAATCTGGGCAGTAAGGCAGCCGCACGAGTAGTGAAGCCTGCCACTGCGGCCGCCAAGGCCTGAGCGGCGAGCCCAGCGCATGAGCAGCTCCTCTTCCGCTTCCACGCCACAGGCGTCCCTGGTGCCGCCAGCGCCTCCGCCGCCCTTGCAGGGCTCGGCCCTGGTGCTGGGCACCCTGGCCCTGTCCCTGGCCACCTTCATGAACGTGCTGGACTCGTCCATCGCGAACGTCTCGCTGCCGGCGATCTCGGGCGATCTGGGCGTGAGCCCGGTCCAAGGCACCTGGGTCATCACCAGCTTTGGCGTGGCCAATGCAATCTCGGTGCCCTTGACCGGCTGGCTGACCCAGCGCTTCGGCGCGGTGCGCCTGTTCACCACCAGCGTTTTGCTCTTCGTGCTGGCCTCCTGGCTGTGCGGCTTCGCGCACTCGCTGGAGATGTTGATCGCCTGCCGGGTGCTGCAAGGCCTGGTGGCCGGGCCCATGATCCCGCTCTCGCAGACCTTGCTGATGAGCAGCTTCCCGGCCGCCAAGGCGGGCACCGCACTGGCGCTCTGGGGCATGACCACGCTGGTGGCACCCGTGGTCGGGCCGCTCTTGGGCGGCTGGATCACGGACAACGTCTCCTGGCCCTGGATTTTTTACATCAATGTGCCGGTGGGCTTGTTCTCGGCCCTCCTGACCTGGCAGCTCTATCGCAAGCGTGAGACGCCAATCAAAAAGCTGCCCATCGATGGCGTCGGCCTGGCCCTGCTGGTCATCTGGGTCGGGGCTCTGCAAATCATGTTGGACAAGGGCAAGGAGCTGGACTGGTTCGCCAGCGGCGAGATCCAGATCCTGGCGGTCGCGGCCGCCGTGGGCTTTGCCTTCTTCGTCGCCTGGGAGCTGACCGACAAGCACCCGGTGGTGGACCTGCGCCTGTTCGCGCGCCGCAACTTCATCTTCGGCACGGCCACGCTGTCGATCGGCTACGGGCTCTTCTTCGGCAATGTGGTGCTGCTGCCCCTGTGGCTGCAGCAGTGGATGGGCTACACCGCGACGGACGCCGGCATGGCGCTGGCACCGGTGGGCTTGCTGGCCATCTTGCTCTCGCCCGTGGTGGGCAAGAACGTGGCCCGCGTGGACCCGCGCAAGATCGGCACCTTTGCCTTTCTGATGTTCGCCCTGGTGCTGTGGATGCGCTCCAACTTCACCACGCAGACCGATTTCGCCACCATCATGGTGCCGACGATTCTGCAAGGCGCGGCCCTGGCCTGCTTCTTCATCCCGCTGACCACGCTGACCCTGAGCGGCCTCACGCCCGACCGCCTGCCGGCCGCCGCCGGCCTGTCCAACTTCGTGCGCATCACGGCCGGGGCCATGGGCACCTCCATCTCGACCACGCTCTGGGAAAGCCGCGCCAGCTTGCACCACCAGCACATGGTGGAGCGCCTGGCGCAGGGCGACCCGGTCGCGACCGAAGCTTTGGCCGGGCTGCAGACGGCGGGCCTGTCGCCGCAACAAGCCGCCTTCCAGATCAACCGTCTGATTGACCAGCAGGCTTTCACCCGCGCGGCCGACGATATCTTTCTTGCCTCGGCGGCCATCTTTTTGCTGCTGATTGCGGGCATCTGGTTGACCCGTCGTCCGGCGAAGTTAGCGGCGGGGGCAGCGGCGGTGGATGCGGGTGGGGCGCATTGAGGTCAGTGGCGAGGGCGTCGGGGCTTCTGCTGCTGTTCACTCAACAGCGCAGGGGTCTGCGCGACCGACTGTATTCAGTCAAACCTGGGTTCCAAACTTCTCGGCGGCCAAGGCCTTTGCCTTGCGCAGACCCTCGGGCGTCAGGTAGACCGATTCCGTTCGCCCGTGCGGATCCGTGATGCAGCCCTGCTCGTGACGCGCGTCCATCACGGCGAAGTCGTATCGCTTCCAGACACGGCCGTTCTCGAATTCAAACGCGCCCAGCAGGGCTAGGACCGCCTCCTGCAGCTTCGCTTCGTCGTATTCCATGGGGCCTCCTTGGTTCGCCGGTGCGGTGTTGGCTCAGCCAAAGTAAGCAACCAGATTCAGCCGCAACGTTTGAGCTAACCGGCCCGCAACGGCAGGACACCGAAGGGCCAGAATGAAATGAGGCCCGAAGGTGGCGTACCGTCGCGGGTCCGGTTGAGCGAAGGGTTAGGCCTCACGGCTTGGGCTGCAATATGTCCACTCGTCTTGTTTCGACAATCTCTTTGCTTGATTCGACTTCGGACACCTTTTGAATCTGAAAGGTTCGCGTTCCCATCGGATACGTGACTTGGTACGAGGTTGCTACCTGAAAGTAGGTAACGTCGCCGCCTCGAGTTGTCGCGAAGCTCGTTGCCTCTCCAGTCCAGCCCGGCAGACTTAAGTGGATACGGTGAACTCCAGGCGTTAGGTCTAGCACAACGTACCCACCGTTGGTGATGCTCGCGACTTTGGCTCCATTGACGTACAAGTCTGGCGTGATGGCCGAGTTAGTGAAGTTCGCAGGTCTGTAGACAGCGATCTTCGAGACACTCGCTGTTGGTGTTGGTAGCGGCTCAAACTTCGGACCCAGCGCTATACAGGCCTGTAGTAGCAATGCGATGCCAAGGACCACGGTACAGCGTAAGGCAGCGGTTATCATCGAATGGGCTCCTGTTTGGAATGTAGTGTTGAGACGGTTTGTCCATGAGGCATAACGTTGAAGCTGAGCCGGAGCCGCAGGCGATCGGCTCGAGCGACAGGTTATGCAGAGCCACTTCGAGGGCACTGCGGTGGAAGTGGCCGACAGCATACCGAAGCTGTACCCATGAGGCGCTCGGCTGAGGCGGCAAGCGCGCTGTTGTTCTGCGGACTGGCGGCGCACCACGAGACGCGAAAGAGCAGCCCGCCCAAGACCGGCAAGATCACGGCGGCCGGAAGCTGGGCCGGA
>NZ_JAJIRR010000016.1:0-129586 GCF_025717595.1 Kinneretia sp. DJ1R-11 | reverse complement strand
AGCACCAGCCCGTTGATGATTTGCTGGAAAAAAGTTTCCATAGTTGTCGTCCTTTTTTTGCGTCGACTCTGGCGTCGAACTGTCATGAAGGTGTGCAAGCGACATGCCAAAAATCAAGGCTTGCGGGTATACACCGAGGGCTTCCCATGAGCGCCGGCATGCTATGGGCAGGTGCGCCAAGCGCCCTTGAGCGGAATCCCGCACAGCAACTCAAGAGACAGGGCGGAATTCCGCCCCGACCCGGTGCCAAGTCGCCCGGGCCACTGTGGCGCCGCGACTGATGACCGCGCGACAGCGCTGCACACATTGGGCACACTACGCAGCCCTGCCCATTCGCCTCATGAGTTCAAGCCCCCTTCCCCGCCTCTGGCGCCTGCCGCAATGGCGCCTGCAAACCCTCCTGCTGGCCCTGGCTGCCCTGACCCTGGTCATGCTCTGTGCGGCGCTGGGGCAGCGCCTGAGCGAGCGCGCGGGTATGGCCCAACTGGCCGCGGTGGCCAATGAACGCCTGGAGCTCTACGCAGCCAGCCTGGAGGCGGAACTGGCTCGCCACGCCTACCTGCCAGGCTTGCTCGGTGTCGACACCGACGTCCAGCGCTTGCTGGCAGAGCCCGCCAGCGAGGCCCTGCGCGCCCAGACTCGGCTCAAGCTGGCCAGCGTACGCGTTCGCTCCGGCCTAAGCCTGGCTTTCATCAGTGACGCGCAAGGCCGGGTGCTGGCCTCCAGCAACAACTACGGCCCACTGAACCGGGCCGATACGGAGCCCGACGCCGAAGCGCGCCGTCTGGCCGATCGCCTGGGTGAGCGTCTGCTCAGTGGGCCGGGGCAGTTCTTCGCAGCGCACGAGGACAAGGGCAGCAGCGACTATTTTTTGGTTCAACCTTTGAAGCGCGCCGGGCAACGCTGGGGGCAGATCGTGCTCAAGCTCAATCTGGCGCCCCTGGAAGCGATCTGGGTGGACCAGGGCCTGCGCTCGCTGGGCGAGAAGCTGCTGGTTGTCGATGGCCAGGGGGTGGTCATCATGTCCTCGGTGCCAGCCTGGAAGTACCACCTGCTCGGTCCCAGCACGGTCGAGCAGCGCGCGGCACTGCGCAGCAGCGGCCATTACGCCGGCACACTCGAGGCCTCGCTGGGGCTGGACATGGACACCTTGAGCCAGCAGCAGAATGCCCTGGTTTCCCTGCCATCGTGGGACCCGGCCACGCCCGAGCGGCGCCACCGCCTGCTGGCCCAGGAACTTGCCGTGGTGCCGCTGGGCCTGCGCCTGGTGACCCTGTCCGACCCCGCCGAAGTGTGGCGTCAGGCTCGATTTGTTGGCTGGGGCGGCGCAGCGCTCGGTGCGGCCCTGAGCCTGCTGGTGCTTTACCTGATGGCGCGCCGGCGCGCCCATGCCGAACTCGAGCATCAGGTCAGCGAGCGCACGGCCGAGCTGCAGCTCAGCAACGCCGAACTCAAACGCCAGATCGCACAGCGCCTGCAGGCCGAGGACGAGCTGATGCAGGCGGCAAAGCTGGCCGTGCTGGGGCAGATGTCGGCCGGCATTTCGCACGAAATCAACCAGCCCCTGACCGCGCTGCGCGCACTCTCGCGCAACAGCCTGCTGCTGCTCGACAAAGGCCGCTACAGCACCGTGGGCGAGAACCTCGGTGCCATCGACGCCATGGTCGAGCGCATGAGCCAGATCACCCGCCAGCTCAAGACCTTTGCCCGCAAGGCGCAGAGCGCGAGTGCGCCGGTTTCTCTGGCCGCGGCCGTGGCAGGCGCGCGCGTGCTGCTGGGCCACCGCATCGAGGCCGAGCAGGTGCAAATGGAGCTGGTCATCGCGCCCGAGCTGCGCGTCAACTGCGAGGCCAACCGACTGGAGCAGGTGCTGATCAATCTGATGGCCAATGCCCTGGACGCCATGGCTGAACTGCCGCTCGCCGAGGACGGCAGCCCGCGGCCGCGCCATCTGCGCCTGAGCACCGCCCCGTTTGAAGACGAGAGCAAGAGCCCGGGTGGCCGCCCCGCCCGCATCTGGGTGCGCGTCTGCGACAGCGGCGCCGGCATGGAGCCCGAACAAATGGCGCGCTTGTTCGAACCCTTTTTCACCACCAAGCCACCCGGCCAAGGCCTGGGTCTGGGCCTGGTGATCTCAGCCAAGATCGTGCACGAGTTTGGTGGCACGCTGCGCGCGCGGCCGGCCGGCCGCGGCGATGATGTGGGCAGCCTGCCCGGCATGTGTTTCGAGTTCGACCTCGAGCTGGCGCCGGCCGACTACCGCTGACGCAGCCCCCGCCTGCCCCACCCGATTCAATCAAGAAAGAAGCTCATCCATGTTTGAGGGATTCAAAGTCCTCTTTGTCGAAGACGATCCGCCGGTGCGGGCCAGCCTGAGCCAGACCCTGGAGCTGGAAGGCCTGGAGGTGCAGGCCTGCGCCAGCGCTGAAGAAGCCCTGCCCCATATCCAGGCCGGGGCGCAACTGATCGTGGTCACCGATGTGCGCCTACCCGGCATGGATGGCCTGGGACTGCTCGACCATGTCATGGCCACCGACCCCGAGATCCCCGTCGTGCTGGTCACCGCCCACGGCGATGTGGCCATGGCCGTACGGGCCATGCGTACCGGCGCCTACGACTTCATCGAAAAGCCCTTCGCACCCGAGCGCTTCCTCGACGCCGTGCGCCGTGCCTTGGACAAGCGCGTGCTGCGCGTGGCGGTGGACGAGCTGCGCGGACAGCTCCAGCGGCGCAGTGGCATGGAGGCGGTGCTGCTGGGCAACTCGGCCGCCATGCAGCAGGTGCGGCGCCAGGTGCTGAACCTGGCCGACACCTCGGCCGACGTGATGATTCTGGGCGAGACCGGCACCGGCAAGGAGCTGGTGGCGCGCTGCCTGCACGACGAGAGCCGGCGCCGTGACCGCAATTTCGTCGCCATCAACTGCGGCGGCCTGCCCGAGGCCTTGTTCGAGAGCGAGCTGTTCGGCCATGAGCCGGGCGCCTTCACCTCCTCGTCCAAGCGCCGCATCGGCAAGATCGAGCATGCCAACGGCGGCACCTTGCTGCTGGACGAGATCGAGACCATGCCCATGCTGCTGCAGATCAAGCTGCTGCGCGTGCTGCAAGAGCGCCGGGTCGAGCGCCTCGGCTCGAACGAAGAGCTGCCCATCAATGTGCGCGTGATCGCCGCCACCAAGGCCGATCTGCGCGCCCTCAGCGAGCAACAGCAGTTTCGCGGTGACCTCTATTACCGGCTCAATGTCGCCACGCTCTCACTGCCGCCGCTGCGCGAGCGGCGCGAGGACATCCCGCTGCTGTTCCAGCATTTCGTCGGCCTCGCCTGTGCACGCTACGAGCGCAGTGCGCCCGAGCTGAGCCCGCAGCGCCTGCGCGAGCTGATGGCCCATGACTGGCCCGGCAATGTGCGCGAGGTGCGCAATGCCGCCGACCGCTTCGTGCTGGACATCGGAGGTTTTGAAGGCACGAACGCCCCTGCGCCCGAGCCCCAAGCCACCCTGGCCCAGCAAATGGATCAGGTGGAAAAAGCGCTGATCGAGCAGGCACTGCAGCGCTGCCAGGGCAAGGTGCCGGCGGCCATGGAGCTGCTGGGCACGGCCAAGAAAACGCTCTACGACAAGCTGCACCGCCACGGCATCGACCTGGAGCGCTTCCGCTCCAACTGAAACCCTGACCGTCAATTTCAGCGGTACTGAGCCGGATCGGGCGAATCGCTGGGCTGCTCAGTCAAACGCAGAAAAGCCGGGCTCATGGGCAGACGCAGATTGAGCCCCGAGCCGGGCAAGGGGCTCTCGAACCAGCGCTGGTAGATGGTGCGAATCTCACCGCTGCGGAACAAGGCCCGCAAGGCCTCGTCGACCAGCTGCTTGAAACCCGGGTCGCCTTGCGCCAAGCCTAGCGCATAGGGCTCGATCGAGAACGAGGCCTCGGAGATCAGATAGTCCTGCGGCCGGCCGCTGCCGGCCAACCACGTGCGCAGCAGCACATCGTCCATGGCATAGGCGACGGCGCGGCCGGTTTGCAGCAGACGAAACGCGTCCTTGTCATCCTGTCCGACCAGGATCTTCATGTCCAGCTCGCGCGTCTGATTGATCTGGTGCAGAAACTGGATGCTGGTGGTGGCGATGGTGGATGCCACCGGCAGGCCGCGCAGCTCATCCAGGCTGCGGATCGGCCGCTGGCGCTTGGACAGCAGGCGGGTCTCGGCCACAAAAGTGGTCAGTGAAAAAGCCTGGATGCGCTGACGCTCTGCCGTGTGGGTGGTGATGCCGCATTCCAAATCGACCGAACCATTGGCCACCATGGGCATGCGTGTGGCCGAGCTGACGCTGACCATCTTGGCCTCCAACTCAGGCAACTGCAGACGGGAACGCACGGCTTGCACCACACGCTCGCACAGCTCGATGGAGTAGCCCACGGGCTTGAGATCGGCATCGAGGTAGGAAAAAGGCGCCGAAGCGACGCGGTAGCCCAGCACGATCACGCCGGTGTCGCGGATCTTGCGCAGCGTGGGCGAACTCAGGGGCTCGGCCGCCCGCGCAGTCAGCAGCGACAGGCCCATCAGTAGGAACAGAGCGAGAGACCGGAAACGGGTGTTGAACATGAGACGGGGTCGTTACAGACGCGGCATGAGGCTGCGGCGATTGTCACAGCAGCCGCGCGTGGCCAGAGGCTGTGGCAGGATGAGCGCCCTGATGAACCCTCACTCGCCTTCCACCGACTCCACCTCCAGCGACGCGGCTTGGCGCGAAGTCTTGCCCCTGGAGCAGGCTCTGGCCGCCCTGCCACCCCACAGCCAAGACTTGCTGCAGCAGGCGCGCGCGGCTTGGTGCCGCGAACAAGGCCTGCTGCTCTTCGCCTACGGCTCACTGATCTGGCGCCCGGGCTTTGAAGCGGCCGAGCAGTGGCCGGCGCGGGTTCAGGGCTACCACCGGGCGATGCGCCTGCGGAGCCTGTCCAACCGGGGCAATCGCGAACAACCCGGCCTGGTGCTGACCCTGCTGCCCGGCGGCAGCTGCCGCGGCCTGGTCTACCGTGTGGCGCCCGAGCACAGCGCGCGGGTCCTGGACGAGCTCTGGGTGCGCGAAATGGTGGTGGGCTCTTACACGCCGCGCTGGCTGAATTGCCACACAGTGGGCGGCCCCAGTTTGGCGCTGAGTTTCACGCTCAAGAAAAACAGCCCAGCCCGGGTCGGTCCGCTAGACGATGCCGCCTTGCTGCACATCCTGCGCCATGCCCGCGGCCGCTACGGCAGCACCCTGGACTATTTGCAACGCTGCGTGCTGGGCCTGCGCGAGCATGGCATCCATGACGCCGAACTTGAGCGGCAGCTGCGCCTGGCTGAGACCCAGGGCCTGTGTGTCCCTCAGCCGCCCGCCTGAGCCTTGATCCGCTGCAGGTCTTCCACGGTGTCGACATCGACCAGCACGCCCGGGTCATCCACCTCGACCGCCTGTGAGGGGTAGCGCGCCACGATGCGCCGCGCGCCCTCATCGCCATGCAAATCCACCAGCTCCGAGAACAGCTCGGCGCTGAAACCCACAGGGTGACCCTGGCGACCGCGGTGCTGGGCATAGGCCACCGGGTAGGCCTCCAAGGCCTGGGCCACGGCCAACATGGTCTCGGGTTTCATCAGCGGCATGTCAGCCGGCACGATCAACCAGCCATCCGCATCGCCGCTGGCGCTTACGCCCGCGGCGATGGAGTGCCCCATGCCCACAGGGCTCGCGCGCCCCTGGCTGTCGAGTTCAGGCAGCACAACCACATCCCGAGCGGCCACCAGGTCCTGCAAACTGGGAGCCAGGGCTGCCGTCGTGACCACCACCACGCGAAGGCGGGTGGCCAAGGCATGCGCCACGGTCCGGGCCAGCACGGTGTCAGCCAAGGCGTCAGAGCTGCCGGCGCCCAGGCGCTGCACCAGCTTGTGCCCGAGGCCGGTAAATCTCATGCCGCGGCCTGCCGCAAGCACGACGACAGCCGGTCGCCGATGTGTCATCAGATCAAATCCTTCAAAAAGCCCCTCGGCCCGGCCGCTGCCCGATCGAATCGTCAAGCTGCACCGGGTTAGAGCATGCCGCGGCGGGCGCGCTGCGCGCAATGGGGCCATCACTTAAGGTGTTCTACCGTCAGAACAACTACCAGCAAGAGGCCTTGGGCCGATACTCTCGTCATGAACAGCAGCAACAACAGCAAGCCTTTGGCCGACCTTCGCAAGAGCTATGAGCAAGGCGAACTTGACGAAGCCATGGCCGCCAATGAACCCCTGAGCCAGTTCAAGCAATGGCTGGAACATGCCCTGGCCAGCGAAGTGCCCGAACCCAATGCCATGACTGTGGCCACGGTGGGTGCCGACGGCCGCCCCTCGACTCGCATCGTGCTCATCAAGAGCTATGACGACCGCGGCATCGTGTGGTTCACCAACTACGAAAGCCGCAAGGGTCAGGAGCTGACCGCGCATCCCTTTGCCGCCCTGCAGTTCCACTGGGTCGAACTCGAGCGGGTGGTGCGAATCGAAGGCCGGGTCGAGAAGGTCAGCGCGCAGGAATCGGATGCGTATTTCCATTCCCGCCCGCTGGACTCCCGCCTGGGCGCTTGGGCTTCGCCACAAAGTCAGGTCATCAGCTCGCGCGGCGTCTTGGTCGCCAATGCGGCCAAGGCGGCCGTGCAACATGGCCTGAACCCCGATCGTCCTCCGCACTGGGGCGGCTATCGCTTGCTGCCCGAGCGCTGGGAGTTCTGGCAGGGTCGCAAGTCCCGCCTGCATGACCGACTGAGTTACCGCCTGCAGGCTGACGGGCAATGGCTCAAGGAGCGCTTGGCTCCCTGAAGCCACGGGGGCTGGCCGTTAGAAGCGCAGTTGCAAGCCCGTATGCAGACTCCGGCCAGGCAAGGGGCTGAGCTCGCGAATGGTGGCCACTGAGCTCGCGCTGTAGGCCAACTGATTGCCCACATTGTCGAGCTTGAGATACCAGAGCGCTTCGTTGCTGCCGATGCGCAGCTGGCGCGACAGGCTCAGTTTCAGCAAGCCGTAGCCCGCCGTCGCATGATCCAGGGCCGGCACCCGGTCTTGCCGTGCGCTCAGGCGCCACTCGACTCGAACCGTCCACGGGCCTTGCTGGGCATCCAGCGCAAGACTGGCGCGCAGCGGCGCCAGACGCGGCAAGGGCTCACCGGTCTGACGGTTGCTGCCGCGCACACCATCCAAGGTGGCCGTGACAGCAAGCTGCGTGCCCGGCAGCAACTGGGCCGGCAAATGCCAGTGCCCCTCCAACTCAAAGCCGGTCAGCAATGCTGGTACGGCCTTGAAGGCATAGATCGGGAAGGTCTCGCCGGCGTCCTCGAACTGCTCGCCGGTGGCGTCGAGCGCGATATAGCTGGCGAACCGGGTGCGGAACAGGTTCAAGCGCACGAAGTTCTCAGCCTGCTTCCATTCCAGACCCAGGTCCACGCCCTTGGCTCGCTCCAGGCCCAGGCTGGCATCACCGCGCTCATACGCCCCGCTGGCCACATGCACGCCCTGCGCATGCAGCTCGTAGAACATGGGGGCACGCTGGCTGCTGTTGACCTGGGCATTCAGGCTGAAGGCTTCGCTCAGGCGATAGCTGCCACTCAAAGTCAGGCTGCGCGGCTTGAAGCGCAGGCTGCTGGCGGCGCCAAAGCGAGGCTCTTCAGCGTCCAGCGCATCGCCGGCCGAGTTGACTCGCACGGATTCGGCTCGCGCGCCCGCTTCCAGCGTCAAGGCACCGGCGCTGTACTGCTCCAAAAGAAAAACCGCACTGCTGCGTGTTTGCGAGCTGGGCACCAAGGCCTCGGCACCAATTGCGGAGAAATCGCTGCGCTCCATCTGCAGGCCCAGCATGCCTTTGACGGCGCCGCTCGCACCCAGCGGCGTATGCTCAAGCTCCAGGCGCAGATCCTTGCCGCGGTTCTTGAACACGGTGCCAATCTCACCCGAGCCCTCCACCTCCTGGTGCTGGTAGCGGCTGCTGCTGGCATTCCAGCTCACGCGGCGCAGCAGATCGGCAGCGCCGCTGCCGGCGGCGAAACGCCATTCGCCCGCCGTGGCCACGCGCTGCCGCTGCATCTGGATCTGCACATCGGGCTCGACGGTCACGCCGTAGTCGTTGCGATAGTCCTCCAGCGACAGGCCGGCATAGCCTTCGGCAAAGATGTAGGAGCCGCCCAGCGCACCGCCGTGGCTGCGTGCCGCGGAGTTGCGGACCTCGGTGGCACTTTCACCCTCGGCCGTGAAGCGCGGCGCCGATTGGTTGGACGCACGCCGGCCGGCCAGATCGGCATGCCAGGCCCAGCCTTGGCTGCCCGAGCCGACACCGCCGTCCAACACCACGGCGCCGTTGCGCTCTTGCGCGGGCCCGCCGAAGCGGACTTCCGCCGCGCCGCTCAAGCCCGGCTGCACCGCCTTGGGAATGCGGTTGTCCAGGGTGTTGACCACGCCGCCGATGGCATTGCCACCGTACAGCAAAGCGGCTGCACCGCGCAGCACCTCGACCCGATCGATGACCAGCGGGTCGGTCGGCACAGCATGGTCAAAACTCAGACTGGAGGCGTCGACCGAAGCGCCGGAGTTGCTCAACATGCGCACCCGATCACCATCCAGGCCGCGAATGGTGGGGCGGTTGCTATTGGGGCCAAAGTAGCTGGCCGATACACCGGGCAGGCCATCGAGGGTCTCTCCCAGAGAAGAGGCACGGCGCAGGCTCAGCTCATCGCCGCTGAGGGCACTGTTGGCCTGCGTCAGCTGCTGGCTGCGCAAGGGGTTGCCGGTCAATTGAACTCGACTCAGATGCTCGGTGCTGGTGGCACTCACAGCGGCGACCGGGGCGACATCGGCTGGACTTTGGGTTTGCGCCTGAGCCGCGAGACTCATGCAAAACAGGCTGGCGCCCAATGCCAGGGGTTGGCGGGCGAAAAATGGGGTGCTCATGGCAGACACTCTCTGGCGGTCGGGCGCGGCAAGGGGAACTCAACATCCGAGCCGGCGCGACGAAATGGGGATGCGCCCGGGCTTCATCTGCTCACACAAGGCAGGGCCACAGGCGTTGGCGCCGACATGCCGCAGCAGCCCAGAGGATGCTGCGCACGAATGGCGCCTTACGGACAATCCAAAGGAATCAAACCCGCTGAGGGGGGCCGCGGGCAGCGCGCTTCCAGCGTGCCGCCAGATACAGCAAGGCCACCAAGCCGGCACTGGGAACGGCCTGGGGCAGGTCCGGCAGCAGAGACACGGGCTGCGTCAGCGGCGCGTGGTCGTGGCTGAGCTGGTCGAGCAGCAGGCAAACCAGCTCGCCGCGCTGATGGCCCCAGCCATCGGCAGACACCAGGGTCCCGACCTTGGCCTCTGCAGATGCAAGCACCGGCGCCAAAGACGACAAGGGCACCAGAGCACGCGCAAAACCCGCGCCATGCAAGATCCGGTGCGACTGCCCCAGCCCCTGGAAAGCCAGCATCAGGGCCAGCAACGCCCACACCCGCCACGCCGCGGCATGACGATGCAGCGCCACGGCTCTGCTACGTGAGGATGGGGGACGCGGGCTCATGGCTTCAAATCAGGCGTGACAGCATGCAATATGCATTCAAGGGGCCGCCAGGCCCTGGCCGCCGTTGATGCGGTAGTAGAGCCCGTAAGGATCATCACTCAAGACCGCCAGCACACCCTCGACCAGCACCGGTTCGAGCGAGTAGCGAACCGGTTGCTGCGTGAACACCTCGACAAGTCCTTCGGCACCGGCCGGCACACAAAAGGAGCAGGACGTGGGCACCGAGGAGAGCAGGAAGTGCCTTTGCTTGTCCCCCGGCTCCAGCGGCATCATGAAACCCTGGACCTTGACCTTCTTCTGATTCAGGGCCTGCACGGCCGCAGGGAATGTGGGCAGCAGCCGATTTTTCTCGGTCCGGGTCGTCACGGCAGCAAGCAAACTCCAGGACAGCACGCCTTCACGCTCCTGTAGCGGCTTGAAGGGGCTGCGCGGGTCGTGGTAGCCGGGGCCTTGGCCGATCGAGGGAGCTTGCGCCTGGGCAAGACCCGGCAACAGGGCCATCAAGCCCATGACGAGCAGGCCGCGACGGGTTTCAGCGAAACGAGCGATGAGGTTCAAGGCGGGTCGACTATTCATGACGTGGCGGATCGAGTGCGGCATTGTGCCTGCTACGGCCGTTCAGCGCGGCGCCTGCAACAAGTCGCTGACATCGAGCCGGTAGGCTCGCCAGGCCGGCCAAGCGGAAGCCAGCAGCGCCAGACTGGCCGCCAACAGGGGCAAGCTGAGCTCCCAGAGGGAGAACCATGAGCCGGTCAGATGCAGGCTTTGACGGTCGGCCAAGAGCTGACCCAGGATTGCACACAAGCCATGGCCCAGCGTCAGGCCGATCACACAGGCCAGTGACGCCAGGATGGCCGCCTCCAGCCCGACCAAGGCAGCCACCCGCCACGGTGGCGCACCCAGCATGCGCATCATGGCCAGATCGGCTTGCCGCGCCCGCACCGCATTGAGCAAAGCCACCCAGACCGACAGCCCTGCGGCCAGCAACAGCACCACGGCGAATCCGCGCAAGACGTCGGTGCCGGTGCCGACCAGGCGAAGCAAACGGGCCGTCTCCAGCGCCGGCGCTGCCGCCTGCAGGCCCGCTTGCGCGTTGACCCAGCGCGGCAGGCTGATGGCGGCCAGCGGGCTGCGGTAGCTCAGCAAGATCAGGGTGATCTCGCGGCGCTCCATTTCTTCAGTTTCTTCCTCAAGCGCGGTGTTTGCAGTGCTGCCATGGTGAGCTTCATGGAGCTGCCAGACCGAGGCCAGATCGGTCAGCACCAGGCGGTCGATCACGGTGCCGGTCGGCTTGAGTATGCCGGTCACCGTGTAGGCTTCGCCCTCATGGGCATCGCCCTGCTCGCCCAGGCCGTGACTGCCGGCAAACTGCACGCCCAATGCCAAACCGGTGCGCTGTGCCACTTCGGCCCCCAGCACGGCCTGCAAGGGCGCGCGCCAAAGCTGCCCTTGGGCCAGGCTGGCACCGTACAGCTCCAGGTAGCTGGCCTCGGTGCCGACAATGCGAAAGCCGCGCAGGCTGTCGCCCAGCGACAGCGGGACGGCTCGCGCCACCAGGGGCTGGGCACGCAAAGTCTCCAAGGTCGACAGCGGAATGTTGCCGGTGGGCACATCAAGGTGGAACACACCGGACAACATGATCTGCATCGGGCTGCCCTTGGCGCCGACAACCAGGTCGATGCCCGCCAGATCGCGTCGCACTCCAGCCTCGATCTGCTCGCTGACCAGGAGCACAAAGCTGATGGCCGCCAGGCCCAGGCTCAAGAGCAGCAGGTTCAACGAGGCCGTCAAAGGTTGGGCCCAGAGGTAACGCCAGGCCAAGCGGATCAAGGCGCTCACGCCACAGCCTCCGAAGCAGTGCTGGCGCTCAAGTCAAGTACGCGCCAATCAAGCCTGCCCTGTAAGGGCTGGACCAGCCGGCTGTCATGTGTGGCCAGGATCAGGGTGATCCCCTGCTCCGCAGCAGTGTCCAACAGCAAATCCAGCACCTGGCGGGCATGGCGATCGTCCAGACTGGCACTCGGCTCATCGGCCAGCAACAGTGCAGGCTGGCGCATCAGGGCCCTGGCCAAGGCCACACGCTGCGCCTGGCCGACGCTCAGCTGATGCGGCAGTCGCTGCCCCAGATCAGCCAAACCCAAATGCTGCAGCAAGGCCTGAGCCCGTTCTGGCCGAGGCGGCAGGCCGGCACTGATGAACGGCAGAGCCAGGTTGTCAAGAACGTTCAGACTGGCACTCAGGTGCAGGCGTTGCGGCACAAATCCGAGCTGGGCCCCGCGCCAAGCATCGCGTTGCCGCGCGCTCAGGCTGCCCAAGTCGCTGCCGGCCATGTCGATCCGTCCCTCGGTGGGCGTCAGCAAACCAGCCATCAAGGCCAGCAAGGTGGACTTGCCGCTGCCCGATGGCCCGCGCAAGAGCAGGTGTTGGCCGGCGGCCATGGAGAAATCGGGGAAAGACAAGAGGCCACTACCACCGGCATAGCGGTAACTCAGCCCTGACCATTGGATGCTCATCAAGGCGACTTCCGGAGGCGACCGATTCAGACCGCAGAGCGCAGGAGGCGCGTAAAGGTCTTGCGGAATTTCTCCACTTTGCCTGCCACGACGAAGGCGCAATAGCCTTGATCCGGGTTGCGGGCGTAGTAATGCTGGTGATAGGCCTCAGCTGGCCAGTAGTTCTGTTCGGGCAGCAACTCTGTCACCAGCCGGCCAGCATGCGCCGCTTGCGCTTCGTCCCAGACCAAGCGGGCTTCAGTGGCCTGCTCAGGCGAATGCACATAAATGCCCGATCGGTATTGAGTGCCGACATCAGCGCCCTGACGATTCAAGGAGGTCGGGTCATGAATGACAAAGAACACCTCCAACAGCTCTCGCAGGCTGACCACGTTCGGGTCGAAATCGAGCCGCACCACCTCGGCATGGCCGGTCTGGCCGGAGCAGACCTGCTCGTAGCTGGGATTTTGAACCAAGCCGTTGCAATAGCCAGATTGCACTGCATGTACGCCCCTGACCTGCTCAAACACCGCTTCGGTGCACCAGAAACAACCACCGCCGAGGGTGATTCGCTGCAAAGAGGTGTCTAGGCTGTTCATGCGGTGGGCTGACCTGTTCTTTAAGAGACGGCGCGAGCATAGCCGAGGGCAGATTTCCGCACGCCGGCAGGGGTGCTCGTCGCCACCGGCGATGATGCGAGACCCGAAGTGACACAAACCATGCCCGTGGACCTGAATCCGCTGACCCAGTTTTTCAAGCCCTTCACCCTGACTCTAGTCCAGCCGCCTCTGGTCTTCATGCTCCTGGCCGTGGGCGCCGGATTTCGCCTGCAACGGGGCCACAAACGCTTCGGCTGGCTTCTTCTCGGCATGTCCGCGGCAGGCATCTGGCTCAGTGGATGCGAGGGTTTTGGGCTGTACTTGGGCCGCGCGTGGCTGAACACGCCGCCCGCGCTGGAGCGAGCGGATACCGAGAGGCTGCGTGACCTGCATGCCAAGCAAGGTGGGGTGGCCGTGCTGGTCCTGGGTGGTGGCGCGCGCCAGTTGGCCCCGGAATATCAAGGCTCCAGCCTCAATGAATACAGCTTGCCACGCCTACGCCTGGGCATATGGCTGGCGCGACAGATCGGGGCGCCGCTGGGCTTCTCGGGTGGCGTGGGTTGGCAAGCGCGCGATCAGATCAGCAGTGAAGGCGAGATCGCCCGGCGTATCGCTGCCGAAGAGTTCCGCCATCCCCTGAGCTGGGTCGAGGATCAATCACGGGACACCAGAGAAAACGCCCGTTTCAGCGTGACGCTGCTGCGGCAGCGCCAGGTCCGGACCTTGGTGCTGGTCACCCATGAGCAGCATATGCCGCGCTCTCTTCGTGCCTTCCGGGATGCCTTGGCAGACAGTGGTTCTGCAAGTGACATCACGCTCATCCCTGCACCAGCGGGCCTAAGACCGACGGAGGGCTCGCGTATGAGCGCATGGCTGCCCAGCAGCGAGGGCTATGGACGCGTGCGCTACGTGGTCTACGAGTCCATCGCGCTGGCAGGCGCTCATTGAGTCGCGCGAAAAAATTATCCCCAAAGCAGAAACCCCCTCCGAGCCTGGGCTAGGAGGGGGTGTGGTGGCTGACGCCACCGATGGGGCTCTCAGGGGATGTGCCCGAGGGCTCCTGGCGCGCAATGATTGCGCCAGAGGTTGTGCCTGAGACAGGCTTCCTAACAGTAGGTGATCCCTGCTTCGTTTTCAAACCCTGGACAAACTCGAGGGCACCGCGGTAAACAGCGCCTCGAAGAGCCGATCAGCGCGCGCCTGAACGTCGGCGCTCATGACAATGCCTCGGCCCCATTCCCGGCTGGTTTCGCCGGGCCACTTGTTGGTGGCATCCAAGCCCATCTTGCCGCCGAGACCGCTGACCGGGGAAGCGAAATCCAGGTAATCGATCGGCGTGCTGTCGACCAAGGTCGTATCCCGGACCGGGTCCATGCGCGTGGTAATGGCCCAGACCACTTCCTTCCAATCACGAACATTGATGTCCTCGTCCACCACCACAATGAACTTGGTGTACATGAACTGGCGCAGAAAGCTCCAGAGCCCAAACATCAGACGCTTGGCATGCCCCGGGTAGGCTTTCTTGATGGAGATCACTGCCATTCGGTAGCTGCAGCCTTCGGGCGGCAAATAGAAGTCAACGATCTCCGTGAACTGCTTCTGCAGGATAGGCACGAACACTTCATTGAGCGCTACGCCCAATATGGCCGGCTCATCCGGAGGCTTGCCGGTGTAGGTGGAGTGATAAATCGGCTGCTCGCGCCGCGTCAGCCGCGTGACTTCGAAGACCGGGAACCAATCTTGCTCGTTGTAGTAGCCAGTGTGATCGCCATAGGGTCCTTCCAGCGCATAGAGATAACCGCCCTTTTCTTTCAAGGCAATGCCGTCTTCACTGATCCCCTTGAAGCCGGGGGCAGCCACTGGAATGCAGCCCTCAAGCACGATTTCAGCACTGGCCGGGACCTGCAGCATGCGGCCACCCTCGCCCACGCCACTGTCGACAAGTTCGGTTCGCGAGCCGCGCAGCAGGCCGGCAAACTGGTACTCCGACAGGCTGTCAGGTACCGGCGTGACGGCGCCCAGGATGGTGGCCGGATCGGCGCCCAGCGCCACAGCAATTGGGAATGCTTGGCCCGGATTCGCCAATGCAAACTCGCGGAAATCCAATGCGCCGCCGCGATGGGCCAGCCACCGCATGATGAGTTGCTTGCGCCCGATCAATTGCTGGCGATAGATGCCCAGGTTCTGACGCGTGCGCGGCTTGGGCACCGATTGAGGACCCCGCGTGATGACCAAGCCCCAAGTGATCAGGGGGCCAATGTCACCCGGCCAGCAGGTCTGAATGGGAATGTCCTTCAAATTGATCTCGGCACCTTGTAACACCAGCTCTTGGCAGGCCGCACGGCGCACGGTCTGAGGCTTCATGTCCCAGACCGACTTCATCATCTGCAGGAGCCGGCCCACGTCCTTCACGCCCTTGGGTGGTTCTGGCTCTTTCAAATTGGCCAAGACGTGACCGACCTGGCGCAGGTCCTCCAAACTCTCAGCCCCCATGCCGAGCGCGACGCGTCGCGGCGTGCCGAACAGATTGCTCAACACCGGCATGCGGTGCCCCGTCGGATTTGCAAACAGCAAAGCAGGCCCTTCGGCTCGCAACACACGGTCGCTGAGAGCGGTCATCTCCAAAACAGGAGACACCGATTGCTCAACCCTTTTGAGCTCACCTATGGCCTCCAAACCGCCAATAAAGTCGCGCAGGTCACGGTACTTCATAACATCCAGTAATATAAAAACAGGTCTATAAGCTTGACGGGTTATTTTTGACCCTTAAAATCCGCCTGCCTTGAGTTTTCAGGGTTAACCCGTGTCTTCGCCTTTGGGAGGGTGGAGGCGCCCCGCTGCCGATGGACGTCGGCCCGGGGGAAGTGGACGCAGGTCTTGCTTCGCCCTTTGGGTCGACCCATTATCACTGCCGCACCTTTAGCCTCTGGCGTTTGCCGGAGACTGGGAGGTGAGGAAGAGAAGAAAGGAGTCGCATGACAGCGCGTCGTGATCTTTTATCCCTGACCCGCAGTACTGGGGCCGCTGCATCCTTGTTCGTCAAGGACATTGGCCAAGGCCTGCTGGTTGTCAGCCACAACACACTGGCCCTCGTTGGCTTGGCGGTCGTGGCCATGATTCTGACTTTTGCCAGTCAAGCCGAATTGCGCCAGCAGCTGGAAGGCCAAGTCCGTGGCTGGCTGCATGCTCGCCAGGAAGCCCGTGACATCGCCGGCGGCAACACCTTGACCGGCAATGAGGAGCCGGATGCCATGGCACGCGCCACGGCCGTCGACCCTAAAGACCTGCCACGCCAGCAAGCCGCCATCGCCCAATGGGTGGCTCGGCGCTACAAGGTCGCCCCGGAACCGATCAGCCGGCTGGTCCAGGAAGCCTACACCGTGGGTCAGCGTGCTCGCGTAGAGCCCACTCTGATTCTGGCCATCATGGCGATCGAATCGGCATTCAACCCCTTTGCGCAAAGCACTGTCGGCGCTCAGGGCCTGATGCAGGTGATGACTCAGGTCCACAACGACAAATATGAGGCGTTCGGCGGCAATCTGGCCGCTTTTGACCCGATCACCAATTTGCGGGTGGGCGTCCAGGTGCTGAAGGAGTGCATTCAACGCGCGGGGAGCGTCGAGGAAGGCCTTCGTTTTTACGTGGGTGCAGCCAATTTGCCCGACGAAGGCAGCTACACCGGCCGTGTCCTGGCCATGCAAGAGCAACTCAAGGCGGTTGCCTCGGGTCGAGCCTTACCCGCCCGCCCGGCCAGCACGCCCATGGCTGCGCCCAAGCTGATCGAGCAGACGTCGCTGGACGACGAAAAGGTGGCACAGCTGCGCTGAACCGCTGCCTCGGGCCCGCGAGCGGCACCGCATGCTGAGGCTACACTCCAAGCTTCGCGCGACTGGCGATCAAGGGGGCCGAACGATCGAGCGTTGCGGGCCGCCTGAGGTGGTGGACCACCGGGGAGCGCGAACGGTGATGGGCGAATGCTCACGCCGCCTTCAGCCGTTCGCCTGGGCAGCCTCCTCGGCCTGCATCTTTTTCAATCGATGCCTGGCAAGACGGGCACTCCACTTCTAGAGCACTGCCACCCTATGTTTGACCGTAGCACTTCCACCCTCGCCCAAGTCGACCCGGATCTCTGGGCTGCCGTCCAGAACGAAAACCGTCGCCAGGAAGATCACATCGAGTTGATCGCCTCGGAAAACTACACCTCGCCCGCCGTCATGGAAGCGCAGGGCAGCCAACTGACCAACAAGTACGCTGAGGGCTATCCGGGCAAGCGTTATTACGGCGGTTGCGAGTACGTTGATGTGGTCGAACAATTGGCCATCGACCGCCTGAAAGAGCTGTTTGGCGCGAACTTTGCCAACGTGCAGCCGAATTCTGGCTCGCAAGCCAATCAAGGCGTGTTCTTCGCTTTGCTGCAACCAGGCGACACGATCATGGGCATGAGCCTGGCCGAAGGCGGTCACCTGACCCACGGCATGGCACTGAACATGAGCGGCAAGTGGTTCAACGTCATTTCCTATGGCCTCAATGCCAAGGAAGAAATCGACTACGACGCCATGGAAGCCCTGGCTCGTGAAAAGAAGCCCAAGCTGATCATCGCCGGCGCCTCCGCCTATTCCCTGGGCATCGATTTCGAGCGCTTCGGCAAGATCGCCAAAGAGATCGGTGCCTATTTCATGGTGGACATGGCCCACTATGCAGGCCTGATTGCTGCTGGCGTGTACCCCAACCCGGTGCCGCACGCCGATGTCGTGACATCGACCACCCACAAGAGCTTGCGCGGCCCGCGTGGCGGCATCATCCTGTGCAATGACGAAGCCATTGCCAAGAAAATCAACTCGGCCATCTTCCCCGGCATCCAGGGCGGCCCGCTGATGCATGTCATCGCCGGAAAGGCCGTGGCTTTCAAGGAAGCACTGACGCCGGAATTCAAGGCTTACCAAACCCAGGTGGTCAAAAATGCCAAGGTCTTGGCAGATACGCTCATTGAACGAGGCCTACGCATTGTCTCTGGCGGCACCGAGAGCCATGTGATGCTGGTGGACCTGCGCCCGAAAAACCTGACGGGCAAGGAAGCCGAAGCCATCCTGGGCGCAGCCCACATGACTTGCAACAAAAATGGTATCCCCAACGACCCGCAGAAGCCAATGGTGACCAGCGGCATCCGTCTGGGTACTCCAGCCATGACCACACGCGGCTTCAAGGAGGAGCAAGTGCGTATCACTGCACATCTGATCGCCGACGTGCTGGACAAGCCACATGACGAGGCGAATCTGGCGGTGGTGCGCGAGAAGGTCGCTGCGTTGACGCGCGACTTCCCGGTCTACCGCTGAGCCTGAACCAAGCAAGGACCGCCGATGCGCTGCCCCTTTTGCAGTCATGGAGAAACCCAGGTCGCCGAAACCCGGGAATCCGATGAGGGCGATGTGGTGCGCCGTCGGCGGCGCTGCCTCGGCTGTGACAAGCGCTTCACCACCTACGAACGGGCCGAAATCGCCCTGCCCGTGGTCGTCAAGAAAGACGGCACGCGCGCGGACTTTGACTCCCGCAAAGTCCGCGCATCCATGCAACTGGCCTTGCGCAAGCGCCCAGTCAGCATTGAGCAAATCGACGCAGCCCTGCTGCGCATCGAGGAAGCCCTACTGACCAGCGGCGCCCGAGAGCTGCCCTCGAACAAATTGGGCGAGTTGGTGATGCGCGAACTCAAGCGCATCGACAAGGTGGCTTATGTGCGCTTCGCTTCGGTCTACCGAAGCTTTGAAGATGTGGATGAATTCCGTCAGTTGATCGGCGAAATCTAACCGCCCCCCGTCCCCGCTGAGCCCCCCCCTTCGGAGGGGGCCATTTGCCCCCTTAGGGTGACAGAAAGCCATCGCACCAGCTACTAAATTTGCTGCAGTCCCCGCAGCAAATGGAGTCGGTCATGAGTCACAGCAAGTCTGTCTCGCAACGCGGTCTTTCTGGCGTCGAAAGCCTGCTAGCACTTGTCGTTTCTGCCCTGTTGGCGGCGCAAGCCCTGCCTGCCATGCAGCAGCTGAAGCAACGGAAGGCAGTGGAGCTGCGGGCTCAGACCCTGATGACTGACTTGAAACAGGCTCGCAGCGAGTCGGTGATGACCGCTGCTCAGTACCACATCCGTTTCCGCCAAATGCCCGGCGGGAGCTGCTATGTGCTCCACTCAGGCCGCCCCAACGACTGCAGCTGCGATGACAGTGGCCAAGCTGTGTGCAGCGGAGAGGCACAAGTGCTTCGCCACGAGTGGTTGCCGAGCAGCACAAGGATCAGCATTCGCGCCAACGTGGGCACTATGAGTTTCAATGCTAGGCAAGGCGCTGTCACAAGTACGGGCAGCATCGATATCACCGAAGCTTCCGGGCTTGGCATCCGACACATCGTCAGCATTGCCGGACGCGTGCGTAGTTGCGCGCTGTCATCCGGTATAGGCAACCTGCCCGCATGCGCCTAGAGCCGAAAAAGAGCGCCCCCCCCTAAGTGAAGGCCTCGCCGACTAGCGGTCAAACGCTCAGGACAAGCGGCGATTGAACGGCGACAACGTGCGAAGCTGTATCCACATAATCGCGCATGCAAGCATCGCTCAGAATCAGCTCCAAAGCGCGTCACCACCCTTGTACGGGGGATCGAGGGTTCACCCTGATAGAGCTGCTGATCGCGCTCGTCATCATCGCCATCCTGGCGGCAGTCGCACTGCCCACCTACCGCGAGTACACAATGAAGAGTCGGCGGTCTTCCGCAATTGCGGCTCTGACCGCGGTTACGCAGGCCCAAGAACGATGGCGCAGCAATCGCGCAAGCTACTCCAACTCACTGTCCAACCTTGGTTTCACCTCAAGCACCACATCCGACGGCAACTACGAGCTGAGCTTGAGCGGGCTGGGGGACCCAGCGCAGTATGTTTCAGGCTACCAAATCAAGGCAGAGGCCAAGAGTACGGGCAGCCAGTCCAACGATGTTCGTTGCGCGGTCATGATCATGCGCATGGAAGGCGGAAGTTTGCGCTACATCGCCCAGACCCAGACAGCCACTGATAGCCAACAAGAATGCTGGCCCAAATGAACGATTCAACTCGTCAGTATCGAGGTGTGACGCTGGTCGAATTGATGGTCGTGCTGGTAGTTGTAGGCGTACTGCTCAGCTTGGCATTGCCGTCACTTGCTGACCTGCTGAACCGGCGTCGTGTCCAAATGGTCGCAGACCAGCTGACCACTGACCTTGCGTACGCGCGTTCTGAAAGCGGCATCGCATTGGAGTCGGTGAGCTTGCGCTTCATGAGTGATGCGAACCAGAGCTGCTATTCCATTCTTTATTTCGGAACCATCGGCGGCTGCGAGTGCACGCGCGGCGCCGGCAACTCTTGTATCAACGTTCTGGGGCCCGGATACACCAATTTCAAGGAGATCCGAACGACACAAGTGCTGCGTGCTACCGGAGTCAGCCTCCAGACCACGGGAAGTTGGGATGCATCGTCGGTCAACCGTGTGCGATTCCTGTACCCCCAGATGACGCCAACGGTGCCCGATTTCGCCATCACCGTGAGCGGGATCCGTGGATTCACCTTGAAAGTACAGCTGAACGCCATGGGTCGCGCTATCCAGTGCACGCCCGATGGCTCGATGCCGGGAGCGCCAGCATGCTGAATTCAACTTCATCGAAACGAGGTCAAACGGGCTTGAGTTTGATCGAGTTGATGGTGGGAATCACCGTCGGCATGATTGTTGTCGCCGGCGCCAGCTTGATGATGACCAACCAGGTTGCAGAACATCGCCGCCTCACACTGGAAACCCAGATTCAACAAGATTTGCGGGCAACCGCAGATCTGATGCTCAAAGAAGTCAGGCGGGCTGGCTCTTGGGCCGTGCCGCAAAATGGGCTTTGGGCGCCTGCAGCGGCAGGCAGCCCCTTTGTCGCACCTGTGGCCAATCCCTACATCAGGCGTCTATTGGTCACTCCAAGTGAAGGCGGAGACGAACTTCAATACAGCTATTCGAAGCAAAAAGAACGATTCAATGATGCCAGTCCGCTAGAAGACAACGAGGTGAACGAGAGTACCGAAGTTTTTGGCTTCAAGCTGGACCAGGGCACGATCAAGTTCTTATTAGGCGAGACTTGGCAGCCCATGACGGACCCCAGCGTACTTGTAGTGACCGGCTTGCGGATCACCTTGAACACGCAGGAAAGTAGCTTGGCAGACAGCTGCGAGAACGCTTGTTCACCAGCGACTGGCACTTGCCCCAAATTGCAGCAAAGACGTGTAACCATCCGAATTGCTGGCCGATCCGCTCATGACGCTAACGTTGCTCGGGTACTGCAAGTATCTGCTCGCGTGCGAAATGACGAACTCGCCGGAGCCTGCTCATGAGCCCGCAAGCAAAGGGAAAGCAGGCCGGTGCAGCCACTTTGGTGGTCGTCATGGTTCTGTTCCTCATCATGGCGATGATGGCGGCCTATGCCAATCGCAATATGATTTTCGAACAGCGTATCGCCAGCAACTATTACCGTATGGGCGTATCAAGCGAGGCCGCCGAGGCTGGTCTTGAATGGACAGTTGCCATGCTCAATGGTTCGAATGTAAACGCAAGCTGCAGAGAGGCTGCTGGCGCCAGTGAACGGTTTCGGGACAGATATCTGAGTATCGCCAGCGACCGGGCAATCACCGAAAAGCTCGCTGCCGGATACATCAGCAATTGCGTGCGTTCCAATGCAGGGGGCAGTTGGGCCTGCCGCTGCCCAAACCCGAGTGCAGCCGGCTTGCCAGCCCCACCTGCGGTGGCTGCGGGAGACAACATGCAGCCGGGTTTTGCTGTATCGATCATTCCCCCGCCCATCACCAGCCCTACCTTGAAGAATCGACCCGGCGCAGTTCGACTGAGAGTCGAGGGGTGTAGCAGTGGTAATTACGTCGATTGCAGAAATCCTTCCGCCGTGGCCTCGCAGTTGCTGAGTTTGACGGTCGCAGAAGTGGATGTCGCGCTGATCAGTGCACTCAAGAACCCACCTGCATCGCCACTCACAGTCAAGGGGGCTTTGACCGTCGGTGCCACAGGGCTTGGCCTGCACAACAGCGACCCGCGCAGCTCTGGAATTCTCCTGGTGAGCGGACAGCCTGCCCTTGCCACGCTCAACCCCTATGCCGACCGTTTGGGCAGCCTACCAGGCACGCCTGGCTTGACGGCCGTCATCGAGAATGATTCGAACCTGAGTGGCAGCAGCGCAGCGCGTATGTTCTCCATGTACTTCGGCATGACGGCACCCCAGTACCGAGATCAGCCAGCCATGCGCAGGGTCAATTGCCCCGCTGGCGCCGATTGCAGCGGGACTCTCTTGGCCGCCTACAACCGCGGCGTACGCATGGCCTGGATTGAGGGGCCTTTGGTCCTGCAAGCCAACAACACCCTTGGCACCGACGCCAGCCCGATGGTGATCATTGCCAATGGCGATGTCGCCATTGATGGCCCCATGACCATTTCAGGGCTGCTTTATGCGCGCGGCGATTTGCAATGGGGCAATGCCGGCGCGGATGTATCCCTACTCAAGGGCGCCCTGCTGGTGGAAGGCAATATGGATGCGTCTGGCCGAGTGGACTTGTGGTACCGAAGCGCCATCATCGACGCCCTAAAAAACCAGACCGGCAGCTTTGTGCGCGTGCCTGGAAGCTGGTGGAACTGACATGAAGACGAAGAATCAGAGCCCGAGACTGGCCATGTCCAGAGCACACATGACGGAAGGGCGTGGTGTTGCCTTGATCGAGGCGCTGGTGGCGCTGCTGATCATGGCTTTCGGCATGGTGGCCTTGGCGGGCATTCAAAGCACCATGCGCCGCGGGAGCGATCAGGCCTTGCAGCGTGGAGAAGCTTTACGTCTGGCACAAGGTGAGATGGAAACTTTGCGCGACTACTCCGTGCTCAGCGCCGAAGCCGCAGCTTCCGGCCCGGCCGGAACTCGCGCCTATGCCGGAGTCGTTTCGGCAGCTGCGAGTGCAGCCGGCGGCAACACTGACTTCAGTGTGACCCGCACCGTCACCGACTGGGCCGATCCAGTTGTAGGACAGGAACAGGACCAATCTCCATTGCGGGAAGTCCGGCTGCGCGTGCAATGGCAGGACCGGGCTGGCAATGACCAGTTTGTCATGCTGGACAGTTTCATTGCCCGAGCGGACCCCGCCTTGGGCGCCTCTCTTGGCCTACCAGCAAGCACTTCAGCAACTCGGCGACCGGCTGAGCGCGACGTCAGCATCCCTGTCCTGGCCAAGGATCTCGGAAACGGCAAAAGTGTGTTCGTGCCGGCCCCAACTGCCACCGTCGCTTGGGTGTTCAACAACATGACCGGCACGATCACGGGCGTCTGTACGGTGGCCATGGGAACATTGAATAGCAGCCTGACGGCGGCGGATGTCGCAGGCTGTTCGAACAACACAGTGGGCTATTTGCTCAGCGGCGTGGTCAAATTTTCCTCGGCGGCGATGCCGGATCCGGCCCAACCCGGCGGCACCGCCTGGCCACTCGATGTCGGCATCGTCAACAGCAGGCTGAACGGCGCAATCAGTGCCCCGGTCCACCAGTGTTTCGATGACGCGCCGACCAGCGCAGCGAACACCATGGCTTTTGTCAGTTTCAACTGCTTTGTCGAGCCCAACAGCGCCACGCCGCGCATCTGGTCAGGACGACTCGAACTGTCAGGCTTGAATTTGGGCGGCGGCGCCGATGCCAAGAAGGTTTGTCGCTACAGCGCCGACTATGACGGCAATGGCAGTATCAGCAACACCGAGCACCCAGAGAATTACAACGCAGTGTCCGGATCTTTGGCGCGGCAGAACTTCTTGGTCATCAACGCTGCAGCCAGCTGCCCTGCGGGCGCAGCCATCAACCCAGCCAACGGCGTTTTCGTCAACAACAGCACCGTCCAACAGCAGCCTCGTTAAGTGGACCGGTCAGCGCCAGACACCGCGAGCTGAGTGACAATCCAAGCTTTGCCGTTCGCGCCCCAAGCGAGCGGGCTCCAGTGAAAAAGCAAGGACTGCAGTGTTCAAGAATTTGATGGTGTACCGCATTGCTGCGGAATGGCAGGCCACAGTTGAGCAGATTGAAGAAAGCCTAGCGAAGTCGGTCTTCGTCGAATGCGGCGCCACTCAGGCGCAGTCGCTGGGTTGGACCTCACCACGAGGCATTCCCCATGCCCCCCTGGTGGAAGACATTGGTGGCCACTGGCTGCTCAAGCTGATGCTGGAGCAGCGCGTGCTGCCCGGATCGGTGGTCCGCAAGCGAACCGATGAGTTGGCGGCTCGGATCGAGCAGGAAACCGGTCGCAAGCCGGGCAAGAAGCAGATCAAGGACCTGAAGGAACAAGCCACGCTGGAGTTGCTGCCCCAGGCCTTCACCAAGCAGTCGTCGATCCGTGTCTGGATCGCGCCAGCACAGCAACTCCTGATGATCGACGCCGGCAGCGCCAATCGCGCCGAGGAAGTCGTCACCCTGCTGGTCAAGGCGCTCGATGGCCTCAACCTGCACCTGGTGCAGACGGCCGAGTCCCCAGCCGTTTGCATGGCCGCCTGGTTGATGGATGGCGTGCCGCCCGAGGGCTTCACGATCGACCGAGAGTGCGAACTCAAGAGCGGCGACGAGATGAAGTCGGTCGTGCGCTACGCCCGTCATTCGCTGGACATCGAAGAAGTCCGCCAACATCTGCAAAGTGGCAAGGCACCGACACGCTTGGCCATGAGCTGGAAAGACCGCGTGTCCTTCATGCTCACTGACACCTTGCAAATCAAGAAGATCAGCTTTCTGGATCTCGCTTTCGAAGGCCGCGACACGCCAGAGAAGGATGAAGCCTTCGATGCTGACGCGGCCCTCGCCACCGGCGAGCTGTGCAAGCTCATTCCCGAGTTGATCGAGGGCTTGGGCGGTGAACATGACTTCTTCGCTGCTGGCGCAGCCCTGGCGGCCCTGCCGCCGTCGGAGAGCGCCAGCCTGAGCAGCAGCCAGGCCCCTGCCCTTGAAACCGCGCCCTGGGACTGAACGGTGAGCGTCACCATGGCCCTGCCCCGCCCGGCCAGCTTGGCTTCGCCGCAGGAGGCCATGGGCCATGCCCTTCGTCTTGCTGAGCTGGCCATTGGCTTGACCGACCCCAATCCGCGTGTGGGTTGCGTCATCGTTGCGCCCGATGGGCGCTTGCTGGGCCAAGGTCACACCCAGGCGGCGGGCCAGGCCCACGCCGAGGTGATGGCACTGCGCGACGCGCAAGCATTCGGTGAATCGGTCCAGGGCGCCACCGCCTACGTCACCTTGGAGCCTTGCGCCCACCAAGGCCGCACGCCGCCTTGCTGTGATGCATTGATCGCGGCCGGCCTGGCTCGCGTGGTCGCGGCGCTTGAGGACAGCAATCCGCAAGTCGCCGGCCAAGGCATGGCACGCCTCCGCGCCGCTGGGGTGGAAGCCGAGTGGTTCGGTGACACGCCCCTGAGCGCAGCAGCACGCGAGCTGAACATCGGTTTTCTCTCGCGCATGCAGCGCGGCCGGCCCTTTGTGCGCTTGAAATTGGCGGCGTCCTTGGACGGCCGCACGGCGCTGGAAAACGGTCTCAGCCAATGGATCACCGGCCCGACAGCCCGCCGGGACGGCCATGCCTGGCGCAAGCGCGCGGGCGCCGTGCTCAGCGGCATCGGGACCGTGCGCGATGACGACCCGCGGCTCGATGTGCGCCTGGTCGACACCGTGCTGCAACCGCTGCGCGTCATCGTTGATTCCCGGATGGAGATATCGCCCGCAGCCCGATTGCTGGCGCCACCGGGTCAGGTCTTGCTCTGCCACGCGCTTGAGTCACTGGAAGGGCATGCAACGACCGCCACATTGCGCGAAATGGGCGCCGAGTTAATCAGCCTGCCGGGCCCAGGTGGCAAGGTCAATCTGCCAGCCTTGCTCGACGAACTGGGCCGGCGCGGCATCAACGAGCTGCATGTCGAAGCCGGGCACAAGCTCAACGGCTCCCTGCTGCGCGCTGGCTTGGTGGACGAACTCCTGGTCTACCTGGCCCCGCTGCTGCTCGGCCCGGGGCGCGAGCTGGCTGCCCTCCCCGCCCTGAGCCAGCTCGATCAAGCCCAGCGCTGGCAGTGGCAAGAATGCACGCTGATCGGCGAGGATCTGCGCCTGCGGGCCCGGCCGCTGCGCGATTGATGACCCCGCTCCAGTTGGAGCGGCCCTGCCCCGCCTACAATCGGGTTTATGCCCATATCTCCCGTCCCCGAGTTGGTGGCCGAGCTTGCTGCCGGCCGTATGGTGATCCTGGTTGATGAAGAAGACCGCGAAAACGAGGGTGACCTCGTGCTGGCGGCCGACCATGTCACGCCAGAAGCAATCAACTTCATGGCCAAGTACGGCCGTGGCTTGATCTGCCTGACCCTCACTCGCGAGCGCTGCGAGCGCCTGCAGCTGCCGCCCATGGCCAGCCGCAACGGCACCAAGCACGCCACCGCCTTCACCGTCTCCATCGAGGCCGCCACTGGCGTCACCACCGGCATCTCGGCCGCCGATCGTGCGCGCACGGTGCAGGCCGCCGTGGCCCGCGGTGCCGAGGCGCGCGATCTGGTGCAGCCCGGCCACATCTTTCCGCTGCAAGCCCAGGACGGCGGCGTGCTGATGCGCGCCGGTCATACCGAAGCCGGTTGCGACTTTGCCCAGATGGCCGGCCTGACGCCCGCCGCGGTGATCTGCGAGATCATGAAAGACGACGGCACCATGGCCCGTCTGCCCGATCTGATCGAGTTCGCCAAGGAGCATGGGCTCAAGATCGGCACCATTGCCGACCTGATCGAACATCGCAGCCGCAACGAAACCCTGATCAGCCGCGTGGCCCAACGCAAGCTGCAAACCGCCCAGGGTGAATTCGACTGCAGCGTCTACACCGACCGCACCGGTGCCACCCACTTGGCCTTGAGCAAGGGTCAGTGGTCGGCCAGTGACGAGGTACTGGTGCGTGTGCATGAGCCCCTGTCCGTGCTCGACCTGCTGGACACCGGCTCTAGCGCCCACTCCTGGCCGCTGCCCGCCGCCCTGGCCGAGCTGCACGCCGCCCCCTGCGGCGTGGCCGTGCTGCTGAACTGCGGCGAAGAAGCCGGCAGCCTGCTGACACGACTGCAAGCCAGCGAACCCGCCCAGCCGCCGCGCACAGTGATGGACCTGCGCACCTACGGTGTCGGGGCGCAAATCCTGCGCGAACTGGGTGTGCACAAGATGCGCCTGCTCGGCAGCCCGCGCCGCATGCCCAGCATGACCGGCTACGGCCTGGAAGTCACCGGCTTCAAGGCCACCACCCCTAACTCCTGAGAGAAGCGCACACCATGCAAGGATCGGACAAAGGCCACGCCGCGGCTCAAGCCTCGCTGAACGGGCAAGACTTGCGCATCGGCATCGTGCAAGCCCGCTTCAACCACGCCATCACCAGCCGCCTGGCCGAAGCCTGCGTGGCGGAGCTGAAGACCCTGGGCGTGAGCGAACACCACATCCGCCATGTCACCGTGCCCGGCGCACTGGAAGTGCCGATTGCCCTCAACGCCATGGCCGACAGCCAAGACTACAGCGCCTTGGTGGCCCTGGGCTGCATCATTCGCGGCGAGACCTACCACTTCGAGCTGGTCGCCAACGAGAGCGGTGCGGCCATCACGCGGGTGGGCCTGGACAACCAGATCGCCATCGCCAACGCGATCCTGACGGTCGAGAACGAAGAACAAGCCTGGGCTCGCGCCGAGGAAAAAGGCCGTGACGCGGCCCGTGTGGCGGTCGAGATGGCCAATTTGATGGAAGACCTGCAGTGAACACGAACGACAAGAGCGCCACACCCCAAGCAAAAAGCGCCACTGGCAGCGCCCCGCGCAAGCGCGTGCAGCCCAAATCGGCCCGCCGTCGCTCGCGCGAAGCGGCGCTGCAAGGCCTCTATCAATGGCTGATCACGGGCGATGACGTGGCCACCATCGACGCCCACATGCGCGAGCAGCAGGACTTCGACAAGGCCGATCGCGCCCATTTCGACGCCCTGCTCAATGGCTGCATTCTGGAGGCTTCCGACCTCGACGGCGTGCTGGCACGCCATGTGGACCGCAAGACCACCGAGCTCTCGCCCATCGAGCACGCGGTGCTGATGATCGGTGCCTACGAACTCAAGCACTGCGTCGACATTCCCTACAAGGTCGCCATCAACGAAGCCGTCGAGCTGGCAAAGTCTTTCGGCGGCACGGATGGGCACAAATACGTCAACGGCGTGCTCGACCGTGCGGCGGGCGACCTGCGCCCTCTGGAAGTGAGCGCGCGCGGCAAGGCCGGCGCCGCCGGGAGTTCCGCTTCGAAATGAAGCTGGCCGGCCGACTCGACCACATCGAGCCTTTCTATGTGATGGAGTGCAGCAAGGCTGCCGCCGAGCTGGCGCGCAGCCCCATCTGCGACCCGGCGCAGGGCGGCCGCCCCATGGTCTTTCTGAACATCGGCGAGCCGGATTTCGGCGCGCCCGCGGCCGTGCAAGCGGCTGCGCAGGCCTGCATCAACGCCGGCCGCACCCAATACACCCCGGCCACCGGCCTGCCCGCGCTGCGTCAGGCCCTGTCCGATTGGTATGGCCAGCGATGGGGTCTGACGATCGCGCCCGAGCGCATCGTCATCACTGCCGGCGCTTCGGCGGGCTTGCAGCTGGTCTGCCAAGCCTTGTTCGAAGCCGGCGATCAGGTGCTGATGCCCGACCCCTGCTACCCCTGCAACCGGCATTTCGTCGCTGCGGTGGACGCTGAGGCGGTGCTGCTGCCCGCCGGGCCCGAGCAGCGTTTTCAGCCCAGCCCGGCCCAGGTGCGAGACGCCTGGACCGCGCAGACCCGAGGCGTGCTGCTGGCCTCACCCAGCAACCCGACCGGCACTTCGGTCGAACCCGAGGCCTTGCGCGAGATCGTGGCCACTGTGCGCGCGCACGGCGGCGTGACCATCGTCGATGAGATCTATCTCGGCCTGAGCCAGGACGCTCGCTTCGAGCACAGCGCATTGGCGCTGGGCGAGGACGTGATTTCAGTCAACAGCTTCTCCAAATACTTCAGCATGACCGGCTGGCGCCTGGGCTGGCTGGTGTTGCCGCCCGAACTGGTGGCACCGATCGAGAAGCTGGCGCAAAACCTCTTCATCTGCCCCAGCAGCATTGCCCAGCATGCGGCCCTGGCCTGCTTCGAACCCGACAGCCTGGCCATCTACGAACAACGCCGCGCGGCCTTCCGCGAGCGGCGCGATTACATCGTGCCGGCGTTGCAAGCCCTGGGCCTGCACGTACCGGTGTTGCCGGACGGTGCCTTTTACGTCTGGATGGATGCCTCGGACTTTTGCTCCGAAGGCCGCAGCAGCTGGGAGCTGGCCTTTGATCTGATGCGCAGCGCCCAGATCGCCCTGACGCCGGGCCGAGACTTCGGCCGCAGCGGCAGCGAACACTGGCTGCGCCTCTCCTACGCCAGCAGCATGGACGATCTGCGCGAGGCCGTGACCCGGTTGACCGAGCAACTGCCGCGTTACCGGATCGCATCCGCATGAGCTCGAAGGACATGAATCCTGGCGCCGTCGCACCCGTTTTTGAACATGGCCTGCGCGTGTATTGGGAAGACACCGACGCCGGAGGCGTGGTCTTCTATGCCAACTACCTGAAGTTTTTCGAACGCGCCCGCACCGAATGGCTGCGCCGCCTGGGCTTTGGCCAGGAAGCCATGCGCCATGAAGCGGGCGTGATGTTCGTGGTCGGCCAGACCTCGGTGCGTTATCTTCGCCCGGCGCGGCTGGATGACTGGCTGTTCGTCACCGTCGAGCCGCGCGAACTCGGCCGTGCGAGCATGCTGGTCTTTCAGCAGGCCTTCATCGAGGGGCCTCAAGGCCGCCGCCTACTTGCCGAAGGCGAGATCCGCATTGGCTGCGTGGCCTCTCAGCTGTCCGCCGAGGGCGGCACCGCCGAATTCAAACCCTGCCGTATTCCTGCCTCGGTGATCGGGGCGCTCCAAAAACCTGTTGTGGCTCTATGAACCAAGACCTTTCCATCGTCGCCCTGATCATGCACGCCAGCCTGGCGGTGCAGCTGGTGATTGCTGCCTTGCTGACCGTGTCGCTGGCCAGCTGGAGTGTGATCTTCAGCAAGCTGATCTCGCTATCGCGCATCAAACAGGGCAATGAGGATTTCGAGCAGGAGTTCTGGTCGGGCAAGAACCTCAACGAGCTCTACACCGCGGTCAACGGCAAGACCGGTGGCGCACCGCTGGAACGCATCTTTGCTTCGGGCATGCGCGAATTTTTAAAGCTGCGTGAGCGTCGCGTCGTCGAGCCCACGGCCCTGCTGGACGGCTCGCGTCGCGCCATGCGCGCCAGCTTCCAGCGCGAGATGGACACCATGGAGAGCAACCTCTCCTTCCTGGCCTCGGTCGGATCGGTCTCGCCCTACGTTGGTCTGTTCGGCACCATCTGGGGCATCATGCACGCCTTCGTCGGCCTGTCCAATGTGCAGCAGGTGACCCTGGCCACAGTGGCGCCCGGCATTGCCGAAGCCCTGGTGGCCACGGCCATCGGCCTGTTCGCTGCCATCCCCGCCGTGCTGGCCTACAACCGCTTTGCGCGCCAGATCGACCGCAGCGCTATCACCCTGGAATCCTTCATCGAAGAGTTCTCCAACATCCTGCAGCGCAACGCCACCCTGCCCGCCCAGCCGGCAGGCCCGGCGCGCTGAGAGCGCGGAGCACGCCGCCATGGCCGCCGTCTCCTCGCGCAGCGGATCCCGCCGCCGAACCATCAATGAAATCAATATGGTGCCCTTCATCGACGTGATGCTGGTGCTGTTGATCATCTTCATGGTCAGTGCCCCGCTGATCACCACCGGTGTGGTTGACTTGCCGAGCGTGGGCAAGAGCCGCCAGCAACCCGAGCATGTGATCCATGTCATCGTCGGTCCGGACGAAAAGCTCAAGCTCAAGTTGGATCAGGAAGAGCCGCAGGCTCTGACGCTCAAGCAATTGCCCGAGCGTGCGCGCCAGGCACAGGGCAGCCAGAGCAGTACGCCAGTCGTGATCTCGGCCGACAAGAACGTCAAGTACGAAGCCGTGGTCAGGGTGATGGACGTGCTGCAAAGTGCCGGCATCCAGCGCGTCGGCTTGGCCGTGCGCAATGGTGGCAATGGCAACGGCGGCGGGAACCCTTGATCCGGACATGAGCAGCCTGCCCCTGGGTGTCCGTCACCTGCATGATCCCTTGCGCCCACCGGCTCCGCCCGGCATGGGCCGCGGTTTCGCGTTTGCCTTGGTCGCCCATGCGGCCTTGCTGGCCGCGCTGAGCGCCGGCGTCAGCTGGCGCACGCAAGACCCACCGGCTTTCGAAGCTGAGCTCTGGTCCGCCGTGCCGCAAGCAGCCGCGCCCAAGCTGGTCGAGCCCGAACCCGAACCTGAACCTGAACCGAAACCCGAACCGCCCAAGCCTGAGCCCAAGCCAGAGCCCAAGGTCCAGCAACCCAGCCCAGAAGAACTCCAGGCCGAGCGAGATGCCGAGATCGCCATCGCCAAGGCGAAGGAGAAAAAGAAGCTGGAGGCCGAGCGGCAGCGCCTGGCCGAGCTCGAAGCCGAGCGCAAAAAGCAGCTGGCCCTGAAGGAGAAGGAAAAGCTCGAACGCGAGCGCGAGAAGCAGTTGCAGGCCAAGCGCGAAGCCGAAGACAAGCTCAAGAAAGAGAAGCTCGACAAGCAGCTGAAAGAAAAGCAGGCCAAAGCCGAGGAGGCCAAACGCGAAGCCAAGCTGGAGGCGCAGCGCCAGGAGAACCTGCGCCGCATCCAAGGCATGGCCGGCGCCAGCGGTGGGCCCGGAGCCACGGGCACGGCGCTCAAGAGCTCCGGCCCTTCAGCCAGTTATGGAGGCCGCATCAAGGCTCGCATACGCCCCAACATCATCTACACCGACATGCCGGCCGGCAATCCGGTGGCTGAGGTGGAGGTGCGCACCCTGCCGAGTGGCCAGATCGTGGCCAGCAAACTGCTCAAGTCAAGCGGAGATGCCGAATGGGACAAGGCGGTGCTGCGCGCCATTGACAAGACCGAGACCCTGCCGCGCGACACCGACGGCCGTGTACCGCCGGTGCTGGTGATCAGCTTCCAACCACGCGAGTGAGTGTTCAGGCGCGCCTCGCCCTGCGGCCGGCCCACAAGGCATCCAGCGACCAGGGGCCGGCACCCCAAAGTGCCAGCATCATCAGCAAAACGCCCCAAAGCTGATGGCCCAAGAGCGCCGCTGGCGCAATCTCACTGAGGCTGAGTACGGCGATGACATTGACCACGCTCAGCCCCAGCGCCGAGAAACGTCCGCCCAGACCCAGGGCCAGAAGCACCGGCAACACCAGTTCGCCCGCCGTGCCGAGATAGGCCGCCAGCTCAGGCGGCAACAGGGGCACGTGGTATTCATCCTCGAACAAGGCCAAGGTGCTGGACCAGTCGCGCAATTTGGTCAGCCCCGACAGCAGGAAGACCTGAGCCAGGTAGAGCCGAGCCAGCAAACAGGCCAGTGCTTGGGCATAGCGCTCAATGACGTGTAAATGAGGTGTCAGGGGGTCCTGCGCATCGGGCGCGCTCGGCGCTCGGCGCGGGCCGGCATCCATCAGGAACAAAAGGGCCGCCCGCAGGCTGCCGATCAATGGGGTCGCCATGGGGCAGCTCCTTGAATGGTGGAAAAAAGAAAAGAAACGGAAGGAACCCAACAGTCAGCAGGGCGAGCACGCGAATCGTTCAGCCCATTGCCAGCAAGCGTGCGGAACCCAGCCAGCCCTGCTGAAGCGCTGACTGCAGCCAGGCCCCAAAATCAAACGCGTCGCCGGACGCTGCGCTTGGCTGTGCCGCATCCAAGGCCAACTCGAGGCTCTGCCCCTGCAACAAGGCCCGCATGAACGCAGCTTCGTTCGGACCGAGCCGCTGCAGCACAGCCCGCCAAAGTGGGCGCCAGAGCACAAGCTGCACGGTGCCTGCATCTTCGTGTGGACTCTGCTCGCCCTGCCAAGCATTCCAGGCCGTTACGCTGAGCTCCAAGAGCTGCGAACCCGCGCGCAGAACCAGGGTGTATTCCGGCGGCGCAGCCGTCGCCATCAGGCCCAAGGAGTCAGAGTCAAGCGCATCGTCAGGCCCGCGTTCCAGGCTGTGAATCGCCCACTCCAATTGAGCCAATTCCGGCAGCCAGGGCTCCATTCCCGGCTGCTCGGCCAGAAAGGCGGGCATGGCTGCGCCCCATTCGCCCATATCGCCGCATTGCGGTGGACGAAGGCGCCAGCAAGCCCATGCCATGGCCGCAAAGTCGGCTTCACCCAGTACGTGCCGAAGGCGAGGAAAAGCCTGGGCCAGCACCTTATCTGCCAGCACCTGCGCATTGAGGCGGTAGGCCTGCAAACCACGCGCCAGCTCGGCCTCACCAGCGGCTGCATCGCCACCGCGCACAGCCTGAAGACCGGGTGGCATGAGCCCGACGGCTTCTTTAGCCGAAGCAGTCAAGGCCTGCAGCAAGGCCTGCTGACGCTGCAACAGGATTGAATGGCTCATGCTGGCACCGCCTGCATCTCCACTCGGGCCCTCGCCACTTCGGCGAGCAAGACCGGGAGCTCGGGAATCTCGCTGTCCCACTCAACCAGGCTCGGTACGGAGCCGAAACGGGCAATCGCAGCCCGATACACCTGCCAGACGGGCTCGGACACACGACTGCCATGGTCATCGATCACCAGACCGGGCAACTCGCGATGCCCGGCCAGGTGGATCTCGCCCACGGCGTCGGGCCGAAGCGCTTGCAGCCAGTTGACGGCCTGCTGTGCCGCAGCATCCGCGGCAGCACCGCCATTGCGGGCATTGACCACGAGGTTGTTGACATCCAGCAGCACACGGCAACCACTGCGCAGCGTCAGTGCATTAAAGAACTCGGGCTCGGACATGGCCTCACCGCACTCGACCTGCCAGCCAAGATAAGCACTGAGGTTCTCCACCAGCAGCGGTCGGCGCAGACGCTCCTGCACTTGCTGCACATGATGGACCATCAAGTCCAGACTGCTGCGTTCAAACGGGATGGGCAGCAAATCGCCGGCATGCATCAAACTCTGCTGCGCGCCGGACCAAGGCGCGTGGGTGAAGGCCGCATGGTCCGAGACCAGCATGGGCTCCACCCGCTCGACCAAAGCGGCCAAGCGATCCAGATGCCATGGATCCAGGCCGCAAGCCGATCCAAGGCCAAGGCCAACGCCGTGCAGACTGACAGGCAGGCGCTCGCGCCCGGCCATCAAGACCTGCAAGCTGGCCCCACCTCCGGCAAAGAAGTTTTCTGAATGGACTTCGAGAAAATCACAGCCCGGTTCGCTGCGCTCTGCGGCCAACACATCGTCGTAATGCGCTTGGCGCCAACCCATACCCACCAGGCCGCCTGCCATGATGATGAAGCCGTCTGGCCTTACTTCTTCAGCTTGGCTTTGGCTTCTTCGGCGCTCAGGCCGTTCTGGGCCTTGCAGCTGCCTTTGGCCACGTACTTCCATTCCTCGACGGCCATGTCCGTCTTGGCCTGACCCGCGCAGGAATGGCTGCCGCTCAGGTTGGAGCAATCGTTCTCACCGGCCTTGGCAATACCGAAGCATTTTTCCTTGGCTGTCTTGTCCTGGGCGGCGGCTTGCCCGACCAGGCCCATGGCGAACACAGCGGCCAGTGCGGCAGAAACCATTTGCTTGCTTTGCATGAACTACTCCTGATGAATGAGAAGGGAGAGGATGGAGACCTATTGAGAGACGAGGTCCCGGCGGCATGATGCCGCGGGCTAGCTTCAGTCGCAAGGCAAGGCCTAGGTCTTACAGCGTTCGTGCAAAAAAAATTGAACTCAGGCAATGGCGCCATCTGCGACCTGCAGGTCCTGCGTCACCCGCAGTGCCACCTGCAGTGCCAGGCGCAGGCCTTGGCTCATGCACACGAGGCTCATGCTGGCCATGTGGGCGTGCCGCGCTGCCTGCTCGGGCAACATGGGAATGTGCATGAAACCGCTGCGCACAGGGCTGCCTGCCAGCGCATGTTGCAAACCGAAAAACACATGGTTGCAGACAAAGGTGCCGGCCGTCTGGGACACGGCCGCAGGCAGTCCGGCTGCACGCACAGCGGCCGTCATGGCCTTGATCGGCAGGGTTGAGAAATAGGCCGCCGGCGCACCGCGCACCACCGGGGTATCGACGGGCCGGGCGCCAGCGTTGTCTGCAATGCGCGCGTCGTCGACATTGATGGCCACCCGTTCCAGCGACAACTCACTGCGGCCCGCAGCCTGACCCAAGGCCAGCACCAGACTTGGCCGAACCTCGTGCAAGGCGCGATCCAGCACCTGCAGCGCTTCCCCGAAGACACAAGGCAGCAATCGGGCCACCACTCGGTGCCCTTCGATCACCTGTCCGTCCAAGGCTTGGGCCAGCAGCCAAGACGGGTTGACGGACTCACCGCCAAAGGCTTCAAACCCGGTCAAAAGAACAGTGGGCTGAGTCGACGACAGCTGAGGCATGGAGTTTCCGCGGTGTTGATGGCGATGAATGATTGGATTGTGCAGGCAAGCATCCTGCACGCCGAGCCGCCCAGCGAGCTGCTCAGCCTCGCCCAAGCCTGCCCATGAAAAAACAAAGAGAATGTGGCACGCCGATCTATTCGCGGTTTGCCGACACCGCCGCCGGGCTTAGCATTCATGGCGGTGCCTTGCGGCCCGTTTGCGCAGCTACGGCTGAAGCTGGCTTGCGCCTTGCCCTCATTGGAGAATTTCTGCATGACCGATCTGTCCACCCCACTGCCCTGGCCCCACGAGAAGGCCGGCTCCAGTGCGGGCGAGGCCGCCACCACCATGCGAGCGCAGAGCCGAGCCCCCGATGGCTTTGCCTGGCCCATGCCGCCCTATGCAGCCTATCCCCAGGCCACGACGCAGGTGTCCCCTGAGCCCTGCGAGATCCTCGGGCTCAACAACAGCCGCAGCGCGGGACATGTGATCCTGATGGCTCCGCACGAACGCCTGGCGCAAATCAATGTGCCGCCGGCGCGCAGTGCCATGCCGTTGAAGTTCAGCCAGTTTCGAGCGCTCAAGTTGCTGCGGCCCATCGTGGTGCCTGCACGAGCCACGACCGGAGATGACGTCCTGCGCCTGGACCACCGTCCGCGCAGTGAGTTCAAGCTGCACTTTGTCGGCGGCGGTGAGCTGCGCGGCATCACCGTCGGCCACTGCCATGACGACCTCGGCTTGTTTCTGTTCCCACCCTTGAGCGACAGCGACGACTCGGTCCTTCGGGTCTTCATCCCGCGCGAGGCCTTGGAACATTTCGAGATCGGCGAACGCATCGGCGACCTTTTGATCAAGGAGCAACTCGTCACCTCCGATCAGGTCGAGGAAGCTGCCTCGGAGCAATTGCATCTGCGCTCACGCCGCGTGGGTGACATTCTGGTGGCACAGCAGATCGTCACCGCCGACCAGCTCGTGCAGGCCATCGACCAGCAAGCCCGCATGCCCATGGTACGCATCGGCGAGGCCCTGCTGGCCTTGGACCTGATCACGCAGGAGCAGCTGGAACAAGCCCTGATCCAGCAGCGCGATGACCGCTCGGTGCCGCTGGGCGAACTGCTGGTGCGCAAGGGTGTGGTGACCCGGCAAGCCCTGCAGTCGGCTCTGGCTCGCAAGATGGGCTACCCGTTGGTGGACGTCAGTAATTTTGCCTTCGAACCCGAGGCCATCGTCAAGCTACCCTATGCGGTGGCCAAGCGACTGGAAGTTTTGCCCCTGCTCTTGCGTGATGGCCGCTTGATCGTGGCCATGGAGGACCCAACGCGACGCGATGCGCTGGACGAGGTCGAGTTCATCTCCCAGCTCAAGGTCACGCCCACGTTGGCCAAGATTGGCTCACTGAGTTTTGCCATTCACCAAGCCTATGAACGCTACGGCAGTGAATCCGTGGGGCGCAGCAGCGAACTGAACCTGGGTGCCTTCCAGGTTGACTTCAGCCTCGACAAGGCCGACAAGCTGATCGAGACCCTGGAGCGCGAAGGCCAGGAGCGCAACGTTCGTGAGGATGAGCAGCCGATCGAGCAAAGCGACAACTCACTGGTCCGCCTGATCAACACCATGATCATCGACGCCAGCAATCAAGGCGTGTCCGACATCCATATCGAAACCCACCCGGGCAGTGAGAAAGTCAAAATCCGCTTTCGCCGCGATGGCGTCATGCATCCCTATCTGGAGCTGCCTCACACTTATCGCAATGCCATGATCGCGCGCATCAAGATCATGTGCGAGCTCGACATTTCCGAACGCCGCAAGCCGCAGGACGGCAAGATCAATTTCTCACGCTATGTGCCGCAGTCCAAACTGGAACTGCGCGTAGCCACCATCCCGACCAACAACGGTTTGGAAGATGTGGTGATGCGCCTGCTGTCTTCCTCGCGGCCGATTCCGCTAGAAAAGCTCGGCCTCAGCCCGGACAATTTGAGCAATCTGCAGACGGCTGTGGCCCGCCCTTACGGCATGGTGCTCTGTGTCGGTCCCACAGGCTCGGGCAAGACCACCACCCTGCACTCCGCCCTGGCTCATATCAACACACCCGACCGCAAGATCTGGACGGCCGAAGACCCGATCGAAATCACCCAGGCCGGCCTGCGCCAGGTGCAGGTCAACCCGCGCATCGACTGGACCTTCGCCAAGGCCTTGCGCGCCTTCCTGCGAGCTGACCCGGACGTCATCATGGTCGGCGAAATCCGCGACCAGGAAACCGCTGAGATCGCCGTCGAGGCCTCGCTGACCGGCCATATGGTGATGTCCACCTTGCACACCAACAGCGCTGCGGAAACCATCACCCGCCTGCTGGACATGGGCATGGACCCCTTCAACTTTGCCGATTCCCTGCTCGCTGTGCTGGCGCAGCGCTTGGTGCGCCGTCTGTGCCCGGCCTGCCGAGTTGGCGAGCCCTTGAGCCTGAGCGACCAGGACGAATGGCTGGATGATTACTTGCACGTATTCAGTGCTGAGCACCGACCCTCGCGCCCAGCGCTGCTGGCCAGCTGGCAGGCCCAGCACGGCATCAATGGCGAGCTGCTGCACTTTCACAGCCCCGGTTGCGAGAAATGCGAGTTCAGCGGATTCAGGGGCCGTGCCGGCTTGCATGAACTGCTGGTCGTCAGCAAGCCGATCCGGCGTCTGATCCAGACCGGTGCCCGAGCCGAAGAGCTGTTCCAGGCCGCGCTCAACGAAGGCCTGCGTTCACTGCGACAGGATGGCATTGTCAAAGTGTTGCAAGGAGTCACCACAATGGGCGAAGTGCGCGCAACCAGCAACGCCTGACATCTGTTTTTCAAATATCCAAGCTTCAAATTGGGGGGCTAGCCCTGCCAACACGACCTTCCCCGCTTGCCAGTCTCGGGCGCTTGCCCGATAGTGGTTCTTCAAATAAAGCAATCAGGGGCAGGTATTGTTTTCATCCCAAATCGTGAGGCCGGCCGCATCTGCGCACAGCCAGGCCATGCACCAAAGCACCATCCAAAGTTCGCACGAGCGCTGCCAGATGTTCGGGCTGCAACCGCATCAGGCGCCGGATCTCCACCGCATCGAAGGCAGCCGGCTGGCTGAGTTGCAACTGCGCAATGCGCGCTTGTGCGCTCAAGCCCTGCCCTTGATGGAAATGCTCTACGAGCAGCTGAGTCATGCCCAGAGCATGGTGCTGCTGACCGATGCCAGCGGCGTGGTCCTGCACTCGCTGGGTGACGCCGGTTTTCTGGCCCGGGCCCAGCAGATTGCGCTGGCACCGGGCGCACAATGGGCCGAGGCCACGCAGGGCACCAATGCTGTAGGCACCACTTTGATGACCGAGCGCCCGACCGTCGTCAATGGCGCCGAACACTATCTCCGATCACTGCAATTTCTGACCTGCTCCGCGGCGCCAATCTTCGACCACAAGGGCGCCTTGCTGGGCGTGATCGATGTCTCCAGTGACCGTCGCAGCTACCACCCCCACACTCTGGCGCTGGCCCGCATCTCGGCCCGCATGATCGAGAACCAGTGGTTCAACGACCGTTTCAGCAGCAACACCCGTCTGCATCTGCATGCCAGCCCACAGCGTCTGGGCACACTCAATGAAGGCGTGCTGGCTCTGGGCGAAGACGGCCAGCTCTTGGGCGCCAACCGACGTGCTCTGGATTTGCTGAACCTGCCTGCCACGGCACTGCGCCGACTCGATCTGACAGAGATCTTCGGCCTGAACATGGACGAGCTGCAAGCACTCAGCCGCAGCCAGCCCGACACGGCGATGAGCTTGCTGCTGCATGGCACAGTGGCGCGTGGCCACCCCGACACCGCGCCCATGCTTTACGGTCGCTTGAGCCCTAGCAGCCACCCGCAATGGCCGCTTGCGACACGGAAGGCTGACGCGTCAACACCGGTGGATTCTGGGGGCGCGCCGGCCCTAATTCTCTCTACAGAGGACACGCTGATCGAACTCGCACCTGTGGCTGACACTTCATTCAGCCCACTGCTGCCTGAGCCTGCTGCGCCCACAGCCGATGCATTGACCTTGCGTGCTTCGGAGATGCGCATGATCCGACAGACCGTGCACGCCTGTCAGGGCAACCTTGCCCTGGCCGCACGTCAGCTGGGTATAGGCCGCAGCACCCTGTACCGCAAGCTCAAGAGCCCGGACGCGCATTCCTGAAGGACGCTGGGCTAAGCCGCGCGGTGCCCGACCGGCTGACCCGCAAATTCAGCGGGTCTTGCCCCAGCCGATCAGACCCAAGGCCATGGCTGTGCCGGCCAGCACGATGGCGCAGCCCAGCGCCATCTGACCTGTGAAGGCCTCGGTTAGAAACAGCCAACCCCACAGCACGGCAAAGACCGGGATCAAAAAGGTCACGGCCAGGGTGTTGCTGGGACCGATGCGTTGCATCAAGCGAAAGTACAGGATGTAAGCCACGCCGGAACACAAAAGCGCCAGCATCACCACACCCAGCCAAGCCGAACGGCTCGGCGCCACGACCGGCCAAGCCTGCAGCGCCGGCGCGGCCAGCAGCAAAGCGGCATAGACCTGGCTCCCAGTTGCCACCGTCAATGGCCGGATATGCGCGGCAAAGCGTTTGGTGAAGCTGGCCGCAAGCCCGTAGCACAGCGTTGCCGCCAAACAGGCCAGCAAGGCCCAACCACTGCCGCCGGGTTTGAAGTCAGCCTGCCCCCAGGCCAGAAAAAACACACCGCCAAAGCCAATCGACAAACCCAGCACGCGTGACAGGCTCAAGGCCTGACCCAGCCAGACCCAAGCCACCAAGGCGCCCCAGAGCGGGGTCGTGGCATTGAGGATGCTAGACAGACCGGCCGTGATCGACAGCGCCGCGAAGCTGAACAGGGTGAATGGCAAGGCGCTGTTGAGCAGGGCAATCCCCAGCAACACTCGCCATTCCCGCCGCAGCTCCTGCCAGCCCAGGACACCAAATCGGCCGATCAACAAAGGCAGGAGCAAGAGGCTGGCGCCGCTGACGCGCAGGGCCGCCATGGCCACGGGGCCGAATTCGTGGGCTCCCAAGCGCATGAACAAAAAGGAGGCGCCCCAGATGGCCGCCAGCAGCAAGAGTTCGCCCAGATCGAAGGGCTTCATGGCGCCCACCTCACATGGCCTTGAAGAGATGGACATAGGCGCGGCTGACCGGCAGCTCGCGCTCGTGACCCTTGAAGCGGACAAACAGCCTGCTTAGCTCATCGCGCCGCGTCCCGGCCAGGTGGCTCAGGTTGATCACCGTGGACCGATGAACCTGCCAGAACTGCGCGGGCTCCAGCTGGGCCACCAAGTCGACGATGGGGGTGCGGATCAGATGCTCACCGCGGGCCGTTTGCACCACCGTGTATTTGTCGTCGGCATGGAAGTAGAGAACCTCCTCCACCGGGATCTGGTGCGTCAGATCGCCTTGGGCAGCGCGAACATAACGCAAATTTCCAGCGCCAGATTCCGCGCCCAAGACGACACCCGAACCAGTACCGGCGCTCCCTCGAAGCAAGGTCTGCAAGGCGGCAGCCAAGCCGCCTTCCAGCACGGCCGCAGGCGCTGCATCGGCCGTAGCCGGCAGCAGACTGGCGCGTACACGCTCCAGCGTGCGCGCCAGGCGCTCGGTCTTCAGCGGCTTGAGCAGGTAGTCTAGGGCGGCATGCTCAAAGGCGGCCACCGCATAGTCGTCATAGGCTGTCACAAAGATCACACGGGTCGCACCCTCGATGCCCTGCGCCACCTCCAGCCCCGTCAAACCGGGCATCTGGATGTCAAGAAATGCAAGCTCGGGTTGCAACTCGGCGATCTGCTCGGCGGCTTCGATGCCGTTGCGAGCGATGGCCACGATTTCGAGTTCGGGCCAAAGCTGCTGCAGCTGGTTCTTCAGATAGAGGGCGAGATGCGCTTCGTCGTCGGCAATCAGGGCACGGGTCATGGTGTCAGGTCGGGCTGGCGGTGGTGATGAAAGGAAGGCTGAGCGTGGCCACCGTGCCCAGGCCTTGCGGGCCGGTGCTCAGAGTCAGGCTGGACTCCTCAGGATAGCGGGAATGCAGGCGGGCGCGGATATTGACCAAGGCAAGCCCGTGGCCGGCCTGGGCAGCCCGGCGAGGCCGGCGCGGCGCCTCCAGGCCGAGGCCATCGTCGAAGACCTGAATCTCCAATCGGGCCCCGTGCACAGAAGCGCGTACCCTCACCTGCCCGCCCTCGACCTTGGGTTCGAGACCATGGTGGATGGCATTCTCGATCAGAGGCTGCAGCAACAGAGGCGGCAGCACGGCCGCGCGGGCCGCGTTGTCGGCCTCGATCTCGAAACTCAAGCGCTCACCCATGCGGATTTGCAGCAGCTGCAAATAGCACTGCGCCATATCCAGCTCCAGAGCCAAAGTGCTGTCGGCGCCTCGGAGCTGGCCCAGGCTCGCGCGCAAGTAGTCGGTGAAGGCCTCGAGCATCTGGCGAGCGCGAGGCGCGTCAACCTGCATCAAGCTCTGCACATTGGCCAGGGTGTTGAACAGAAAATGCGGCTCGATCTGAGCCTGCAGCAGGCGCAGCTGCGCCTCGGTGGCCTGCAGTTGCAAGCGGTTGCGCTGCCAGCGGATCTGCGCCCAGAAGCCCCAAATCACTGACACGGCCAGCGAAATCAGCAGGAACTTGCTGATGCCCTGCAGACTCTCGAACGCTTCAATGCGCACCGTCTGTTGCAGCATCCAGGACAACAGGCGCTGTGCGAGCAACATGCCCAATGCCGTGCCGACGATGGGAATGCCTGCGAACAGCAGTCCGGTGCGCCAGCTGGGCTGGTTCTGTAGACGGTCGATGCGTTCCTGCGGCAACAGCAGCTCCGCCGCCCGATACATGGCATGAATGATGAAGGCGATCATGAGGCCCAGCAGCCAGGACGGCCACCAAGCCTGACTCGGCCAGCGCCCACGCAAAGCCACATCGATCAGGATGAAGCCGGTCGGGAAAGCCAGGCCGATGCCAATGGTGATGAGCGCGCGCGCCCAGAAGGGCTCGTCGCGCCGCTTGTGCAGGCGCCAGTAGCGCCGCCAGGTCTGATGCAGGGTCTGCCAAGGGCTGTGCTTCATGGGCGTTCAGCATAAAGGTGATGAGGCTTCAGCCTAGCGCTGCCACCCAGGCCAAACCCAGCTGGACGCGACAGATGGACAGGGGCAGCGACGAATGGCAAGCGACCCAAGCCGAAAGGCAGCGCCCGGTCTGCCTACAATCCGCCCTCAAATTCCACTCACAGGGGTATCCATGCAAGTTCAGGCGTCCATCTTCAAGGCTTACGACATCCGCGGCGTCGTCGGCACCTCCTTGAACGAAGAACTGGCCGAACATCTGGGCCGGGCCTTCGGCACCGAGGCTCGCAAGCTCGGCGAGAAAGCCGTGGCCGTGGGCCGCGACGGTCGCATCTCCGGCCCCAGCCTGGTGGCAGCCCTGATCCGTGGCCTGCAGTCAACCGGCCTGGACGTCGTCGATCTCGGCGCTGTGACAACGCCAATGCTGTACTACGTGGCCGCCACGCGCAGCAAAGAAGGCTGCCGCTCCGGCATCATGGTCACCGGCAGCCACAACCCCAAGGATTACAACGGCTTCAAGATGGTGCTCAAGGGCGCTGCCGTCTATGGCGAGCAGATCCAGGGTCTGCGCCGCCGCATCGAGGCCGAGGACTACACGAGCGGCCAGGGCCGCGTCGGATCCATGGACATCATTGCCGAGTACAGCGCCCGCATCGTGCGCGATGCCAAGCTCAAGCGGCCGATGAAGATCGTCGTCGACTCCGGTAATGGCATCCCCGGCGCCTCTGCCCCGGCCATCCTGCGCGCTCTCGGTTGCGAGGTGATCGACATCTACTCCAAGGTCGACGGTGACTTCCCGAACCACCACCCCGATCCTTCGCGCCCGGAAAACCTGGAAGACCTGAAGCGCATCGTCCACGCGACCGACGCGGAGCTGGGCCTGGCCTTCGATGGTGACGGCGACCGCCTGGGCGTGGTCACCAAGGACGGCACCATGATCATGCCGGACCGCCAGATCATGCTGTTTGCCGCTGAGATCCTCAAGCGCAAGCCCGGCTCCGAGATCATCTTTGACGTCAAATGCACCCAGCGCCTGGCGCCTTGGATCCGAGAGCACGGCGGCCGCCCGCTGATGTGGATGACCGGTCACTCGCTGGCAAAAGCCAAGCTCAAGGAAACCGGCGCGCCGCTGGCCGGCGAGCTCTCAGGCCACATCTTCTTCAAGGACCGCTGGTACGGCTTCGACGACGCCATGTACACGGCCGCCCGCCTGCTGGAAATCCTGTCCAAGGTGGCCGACCCGAGCGCCGTGCTGAACGGCCTGCCCAACAGCTACAACACCCCCGAGATCAACGTGCCCTGCGCCGAGGGCGAGCACCACGAGGTGGTCAAGAAGCTGCTGGAGGTGGCCGAATTTCCGGGCGCCAAGGAGATCATCACCATCGACGGCCTGCGGGTGGAGTACGAAGACGGCTTCGGCCTGGTCCGACCCAGCAACACCACGCCGGTGCTGGTGCTGCGCTTCGAAGGCCAGACACCGGAGGCCCTGGCGCGCATCGAACACGACGTGCTGGCCCAACTCAAGCGCGTCAAGCCCGACGCGACCTTTGCCGCCGGGCATTGATTCTTGAGCAAGGCTGACACCGCCGGCCGAAGCGGTACCCTGGGCCAGTCCCTGGCACTCGGGCTCTACGGACTGCTATTGCAGCTGCTGAGCCCGCTCTATCTGCTGCGCCTGTGGCGGCGCGGTGCGGCCGAACCGCTGTACCGAGAGTGGCTCGGCGAGCGCTTTGGCTTCTATGCGCAGCCAGAGACGACAGGTGGCCGGCTCTGGCTTCATGCGGTCTCCCTGGGCGAGACCCGCGCTGCCGCGGCCCTGGTGGCAGCGCTGCGCCAAGCTCGGCCGGACGTACGCCTGCTGCTGACCCACAGCACAGCCACCGGCCGCGAGGCCGGGCGCGAACTGCTGCAGGCGGGCGACGCACAGGCCTGGCTTCCCTATGACAGCCCGGGCGCCGTGCGCCGCTTTTTGCAGCACTGGCGGCCTGGAGTCGGCGTGCTGATGGAAACCGAGATCTGGCCCAGCTTGCAAGCTCGCGCCGAGGCGGTCGGCCTGCCCATGGTGTTGGCCAACGCCCGATTGTCCGCACGCAGCCAGCGGCGCGGCCAACGCTTCGCCGCCCTGCTTCGCCCGGCCGCCAGGCGCCTGCGCCTGGTGTTGGCACAGACCGAAGCCGATGCCGACCGGCTGCGTGCCAGCGGCGCCACCGAGGTGCAAGTGCAAGGCAATCTGAAGTTCGACATGAAAGTCGATGAGCAGTTGCTTTGCCAAGGCCATGCCTGGCGTGCCCAGTTGGGCCGGCCCGTGCTGCTAGCCGCCGTGAGCCGCGAAGGCGAAGAAGCCGTGCTGCTCAAGGCCTGGCAAGGTCTGCCCCCCGGTAAGCCCCGGCCCCTGCTGCTGATCGTGCCACGCCACCCCCAGCGTTTTGGCGAGGTCGAAGCCCTGCTGCTGGCGGCGGGCTTGACCGTGGCCCGACGCAGCCGCTGGCAGGCGCAGCCCGACATGCAAGCCCTGCAAGCCGATGCTTGGTTGGGCGACTCCATGCGCGAGATGCACCTCTATTACGGCTTGGCCGATGTCGCCTTGCTCGGCGGCAGTTTTGCGCCCTTGGGCGGGCAGAATCTGATCGAAGCCGCCGCTTGTGGCTGCCCCTTGATCATGGGGCCGCATACCTTCAACTTCGCCCAGGCGGCGGAGCTGGCCGAAGAGGCCGGCGCTGCCCTGCGCGTTCCGGATCTGAATTTCGGCCTGGAGCAAGCCTTGCGCCTGTCAGCGGAACCAGTGCGCCGCAGCGTCATGCAGGCCCAAGCCCGCGCCTTCGCGGAGCGCCACCGAGGGGCGGCGGCACGCATGGCAACGGCCATCCTGGCATTGGCGCCACACTGATCAACCTGAACCTGATGCTCAGCACAATGCTGCGGATGTCTGCTGCTCGGTAGCGCAGCCCATGAAGCTCGCAATGTCCTACATTTGTCATCGGAGTCGGTGTCAAACTCAGGGTGGCGAGGGAGCGAAATGCGATCAAGTCCGAGGCAGCAGGATGTGGCCGAAGCACTGAAGGTGCCTGCGGACGCCTTGCCTGAGGCGGGCTCGCCTATCGCGTCCGGACATTTCCGATTGACTCGCTATTTTTCCTGGGTGTCCTTGGGTCTGATCGCGGCGGTCGGTCTGTTGCTGACCCTGAGCATGCGCGCGCAGATGGAGCGCGAGATGATCCATATGGCCGAGCGCCGCAACGAGGCCATGACGGCGGTCTTCATCCATGCGCTCGGGGAGCGCCTTGCGCCTCTCCTTCAGAACAATTCCGGCCCTGAACCCGCACAGCTACTGGCTCAGAGCGAGGCCCAGGGCTTGCATGCGCGAGCACGTGCCCTGATGTTCGGGGCCGACATCATCAAGATCAAACTCTACAACCGCCAAGGCCTGACGGTCTATTCCAGCAGCGCCGCACAGATCGGCGAGGACAAGCGTGACAACCCCGGTTTCCAGGCCGCCCTGGCCGGACGCACGACAAGCGCCCTGGTACACCGCGACAATTTCGATGCCTTTGAGGGGCAGCGCGCCATGGTCGACCTGATCAGCAGCTACCTGCCGTTACCCGCCGGACCTGGCCAGCTCGAAGCGCCAGGCGTGATCGAGCTCTACCAGGATGTCACACCCTTCGTTCAGCGCCTGGCCGCGCTGCATCGCCGCACGGTGCTGGCCGGCTTCGCCTTGATGCTGGGCCTGTACGGCCTGCAGCTGCTGCTGGTGCAGCGCGCCCAGGGCATTTTGCGCCGCCAGGAAGCTGCATTGCAGGAGGTCAACCGTGTGCTTGATCAGCGAGTTCAGTCTCGCACCGAAGAGTTGCGCGCCGCCTTGGCCCGGCTTGAGCACCTGGCCCATCACGACCCTTTGACCGGCCTGCCCAACCGTCTGCTGTGCAATGACCATCTGCGTTATGCCATTGCCAAGGCGCAACGCCAGCAGAGGCAGCTGGCCGTCCTGTTCCTGGACCTCGATCAGTTCAAAGAAGTCAACGACATGCTCGGCCACTCGGTCGGTGACGATCTGCTGATCGAAGTGGCGCGTCGCCTGGCAGCGCATCTGCGCGGCAGCGATCTGCTGGCTCGCCTGGGCGGCGACGAGTTCGTCTGCGTGCTCGAGTGCGAGAACGCGGCGCTGGAGTCTCCGCTGGTGGCTGACAAGCTGATCCAGGCCTTGAGCCGTACCATGGAGCTGCAAGGGCACGAGGTACAGATCTCGGCCAGCATCGGCATTGCGCTCTACCCGGGTGACGGCGGCAGCGCCGACGAGCTGGCGCGGGCGGCCGACACCGCCATGTATGAGGCCAAGCGCGCCGGCCGCAACCGCTTCCATTTCTATCGCCCCGAAATGACTCAGGCGGCGCTGGCGCGTGCCCATATGGACCGCCTGCTGCGCCGCAGCCTGGAATGCGCTGAAATCAGCGTGCACTACCAGAGCAAGTTCCTGGCTCGTGCGCCAGGCGTTCCGACTGGCGGTGTCGGCCCCTGCTGTGGCGTCGAGGCCCTGGCCCGGTGGCACAGCGCAGAGCTCGGCGCCGTGCCACCGGCCCGTTTTATTGCACTGGCCGAGGAGAGTGGCTTCATCAACGAGCTGGGTGCCTGGATGCTGCGGCGCGCCTGCGAGGACATGATGGCCTGGCGCAGTGCCGGCCTGGCGCTGGACCATGTCTCGGTCAATGTCTCAGTGCGGCAGCTTGAGCGAGGCGACTTTGTCGACTTGGTGCAAGCCACCCTGGCCGCGACCGGCCTGCCGGCCTCGGCCCTGGAGTTGGAAATCACCGAGTCGGTCATCATGAATGCCGACAATGCCCTGGCCACCTTGAACGCCTTGCATGGCCTGGGTGTGCAGCTGTCCATCGACGACTTCGGCACCGGCTATTCCTCGCTCGCCTACCTCAAGCTGCTGCCAATCCAAACGCTGAAGATCGACCGCTCCTTCGTGGCCGGTATCGGTGCCGCAGGACGCGATACGGGAGACCGGGCCATCATCGAGGCGGTGATCGGTTTGGCGCGCAGCCTCGGCCTCAACACCGTGGCCGAAGGCGTCGAAAGCCCCGAGCAGCTGGCGGTCTTGCAAACGCTGGACTGCGCCCAGGTGCAGGGTTTTCTGTTCAGCCGCCCGGTGCCGGCCGAACAGGTTCAGCTCGACTGCGTGCAGGAAGCTACTTCGTCAGCCGTTTGAGTCGCCGGTGCCTTCGCCCTGCAGCAAGGCCTGGAGGCCCGCTTCATCGAGCACGACAATACCCAGTTCACGCGCCTTGTCCAGCTTGGAGCCCGCCTCCTCGCCGGCCACAACATAGTGCGTTTTCTTGGACACGGAACCGCTGACCTTGCCGCCGGCAGCCTCGATCAAGTCCTTGGCGGCGTCGCGCGAAAGCGTCGGCAAGCTGCCGGTCAGCACCAGGATTTTGCCCAGCAAAGGCTGAGGGCCCTGTTCGGCCAGGGTGCCGCCGCCCTCCTCCCAGTGCAGGCCGGAGGCGCGCAGCTGCTCGACCACCTCGCGGTTGTGCGGCTGGGCGAAGAAGGTGTGAATGCTTTGCGCCACGATGGGGCCGACGTCAGGCACGCTGAGCAGTTGCTCGGGGCTGGCGTCCATCAAGGCATCGATGCTGCCGAAATGGCGTGCCAGGTCCTTGGCCGTGGTCTCGCCGACCTGGCGGATGCCCAAGCCGAAGAGAAAGCGCGCCAGCGTGGTGCGTTTGCTCTTTTCCAGCGCGTCGACAATATTCTGCGCACTCTTCTCGGCCATGCGCTCCAGCGCAGCGAGCTTGGCGACGCCGAGCTTGTACAGGCCCGGCAGACTCTGCACGATGCCGGCGTCGACCAGCTGGTCGACCAGCTTGTCGCCCAGGCCCTCAATGTCCACGGCACGCCGGCCGGCGAAATGCAGCAGGGCTTGTTTGCGCTGGGCCGGGCAAGAGATGCCACCGCTGCAGCGGTAGTCCATGCCGCCACGCTCACGCAAAGCCGCGCTGCCGCAAACCGGGCAGGCGCGCGGCAAGCGGAAATTGGGCACATAGGCCGCGCGCTCACCAGGCACGCGACCGACCACCTCAGGGATGACATCGCCGGCGCGCCGCACGATCACCTGGTCGCCGATGCGCACGCCCTTGCGCCGCAGCTCGAAGACGTTATGCAGGGTCGCATTCGACACCGTCGTGCCGCCCACGAAGACGGGCTCCAGCTTGGCCACGGGCGTCAGCTTGCCGGTTCGGCCCACCTGGACCTCGATGCCGTTGAGGCGCGTCACCTGCTCCTGGGCCGGGTATTTGTGGGCGACCGCCCAGCGCGGCTCTCGCGTCTTGAAGCCAAGCTGGCGCTGTAGCTCGAGGCTGTTGACCTTGTAGACGATGCCGTCGATGTCGAAAGGCAGCTGGTCGCGCTTGGCACCCATGGCCCGATGGAACTCGACCAAGCCCTGGGCGCCCTGCACCACTGCGCGGTCGGCGCAAACTGGCAGGCCAAGGGCAGCCAGGGCGTCCAGCAAACCGCTGTGACTAGCCGGCAAGTCCCAGCCTTGGACTTCACCGAGGCCATAGGCAAAGAAACTCAAAGGCCGCTGCCGCGCCAGCGCCGGATCAAGCTGGCGCACCGCGCCGGCCGCGGTGTTGCGCGGGTTGACGAAGGTCTTCTCGTGGACCGCACGCTGGCGATCGTTGAGTGCCTCGAAATCATCGCGTCGCATATAGACCTCGCCACGCACCTCCAGCACCGCCGGGCTCGGGCCTCGCAAACGCAGCGGAATTTGGCCGATGGTGCGGATGTTCTGGGTCACGTCTTCGCCACTCTCGCCGTCACCGCGTGTGGCGGCCTGCACCAACAAGCCCTGCTCGTAGCGCAGATTGATGGCCAGGCCATCGAACTTCAGCTCGGCGGCGTACTCGATGGCCGGCGCCTCCTCGCTCAGACCCAGCTCCCGGCGCACGCGGGCGTCAAAATTCAGCGCCCCACTGGCCTCGGTGTCGGTTTCGGTCTGGATGCTCAGCATGGGCACGACATGACGCACCGGCGCAAAGCCATCCAGCACCTGGCCGATCACACGCTGGGTCGGGGAGTCAGCGCTCAACAGCTCCGGGTGGGCCGCTTCCAGGGCCTGCAGTTCCTGAAACATCTTGTCGTACTCGGCATCGGGCAAGGCCGGGGTATCGAGCACATAGTAGAGATGGGCGTGGTGGTTCAGGCTCTCGCGAAGCTGGGCGGCACGTTCGGCCGGGCTGGAGGCTCCATCAGGAGCGGAGGAAAACAAGTCATGGGGCGTGGAACTCATGGCCCGGATTGTGGCTGAGCGGCGAACCCCTCGTCGGCTGGACGTGCGTCAGCTTGGAAATGATCGATCACCACGCCCGCCAGCCAGTCCATCACGTAGCGCACACGTGCCGGCAACTGGCGGCGATGGGCATAGAGCAGGGTCAGCGGCATGTCGGGTGGGCGGAAGTCGGGCAGGACTTCTTGCAACAGCCGCTGCGCCAACAAGGCCTGCACGCCCACGCGCGGCGCCTGGATCAGCCCCAAGCCGGCCAGGCAGGCGGCCTGGTAGGCCTCGGCATTGTTGACGGTGAGCGCGCCCGCCATGATCAAGCGCTGCAGCTGTCCGCCGGCATCTAGGTATTCGAAACCGCCGCTGCGGGCGCCCAGCACCGAAACGTAATGGACCATGCGATGCTGGCGCAAATCTTCGAGATCACGCGGCTCGCCGTGGCGGGCCAGATAGGCCGGGCTCAGGCAATTGACCACCGGCTGCAGGCCCAGCGGGCGCGCCTGCAGCCCAGCCTCTGCGCTGCCCAGGGGGCCGATGCGCAGCACGCAATCGAAACCTTCGCGCACCAGATCGACGCGGCGTTCGGTGCTGCTGAACTCGATCTCCAGCTCAGGGTGGCGCTCCAACAATTCGGGCAGGCGCGGCATCACGATCTGGCGCGCCACACCGGTCGACATGTCAAGGCGCAAGCGGCCGCGCAGCGATTGAGTATCCGCTTGGCGGAACAGGCCGTGCAGCTCGTCCAGCTCGGCCAGCACGTCTTTGGCCCGCTCGTAAAAAAGCTGGCCGTCCTGGCTCAGCTGCAGGCGCCGCGTGGTGCGATGGAGCAGCCGGGTGCCCAGGCGGGCTTCGAGTTTTTGCACCGCCGCCGACACGCTGGCTTTGGCCAGGCCCAGGCTGGCGGCGGCCTGGGTGAAGCTGCCAGTTTCCACAACGCGGCTGAAGACCTGCATCTGCTCCATGGGGTTCATCACTCGGCTCCCTGCTGAATTGTCTTCATTTAGAGAACAGTTCATCCATATTTGGCCAGTTTATCCAATCCAGATTGATCAATAGACTGAGTTCACTGAGGTGGCCACGTCAGCCTCAGCAGCCACCAACACCCGCCCAAGTTCAGTACTCAGATCACGGAGAGACCCTTATGAACGCCATCGCCAGCAAGCCAGCCCAGGCTCTGCAGCACCCCATCACCCTGGTCACCGGCGGCAGCCGTGGCCTGGGCCGCAACACCGCCCTGCATCTGGCCGCCCAGGGGCATGACATCATCCTCAGCTACCGCAGCCAGGCGGCCGAGGCCGCCAGCGCCGTGGCCGAGATCCAGGCCCTGGGCCGCCACGCCGTAGCCCTGCAACTCGACACGGGTCACAGCGAAAGCTTTGCCGAGTTCGCCGCTGCCGTGCAGGCCACGCTGGCCCACACTTGGCAGCGCGAGCGCTTCGATCACCTGGTCAACAACGCCGGCTTGGGCATCCATGCCGGCCTGATGGACACCACGGAAGCTCAGTTCGACGAGCTGTTCCGCGTGCACCTGAAGGGCGTGTTCTTCCTCAGCCAGAAGCTGCTGCCGCTGATGAACGACGGTGGCCGCATCATCAATGTCTCGACCGGCCTGACACGCTTCGCCCTGCCCGGCTACGGCGCCTACGCGGCCATGAAGGGTGCAGTCGAGGTGCTGAGCCGCTATATGGCCAAGGAGCTGGGCCCGCGCGGCATTGCCGTCAATGTGGTGGCACCGGGCGCCATCGAAACCGACTTCGGCGGCGGCGTGGTGCGTGACAACGCCGGTGTCAACGGCTTCATCGCCAGCCAAACTGCGCTCGGCAGGGTCGGCCTGCCCGACGACATCGGCGGCGCCATCGCCACCTTGCTCAGCCCCGGTACCGGCTGGATCAACGGCCAGCGCATCGAGGCCTCGGGTGGCATGTTTCTGTGAACCGGTAACTTTGACTCAGGCAGTGTCCGCCGTGTCGGCCGCTGAAGCCGCAGGCACGCGCGTGATCATCACCTGATCAACCCGATGGCTGTCCACGTCCACCACCTCGAAACGCCAGCCCTCCCAGATCACATGGTCGGTCCGCTTCGGGATGCGGCGCAGCATCACCATTAGGAAGCCAGCCAAGGTGTCGTACTGACCGGCGTGGGGCAGACTGTCGAGTTCCAGCGAACGCTGCACATCGCTGATCGGGGTGATGCCATCGGCCAGGAAGGAGCCATCCTCGCGGCGCACGATCTGCTCTTCATCGTAGGACGTGACCAGACTGCCCATGACCGTGCTCATGACGTCGTTCAGCGTGATCACCCCAACCACCAGGCTGTACTCATTGACGATGACGGCGAAGTCCTCATGCACTTGCCGGAACTGGGTCAGCACCTCGGACAAGGTCAGCCGGTCCGGCACGATCAACACCTTTTTGACCAGACCTTCGGCACGCAAAGCGATCGGCTCGTCGCGCAGCACGCGCTGAAACAGATCGGTGGCGTCGACATAGCCGACGATGCTGTCGATCTCACCATCGCAAACCAAGTAGGTGGAATGCGGGTCATCGGCAATGCGGGTGCGGATCAGCGCATCGTCATCGGCCAGGGCAAAGAAGACGATGCGCTCGCGGTTGGTCATCGCGCTCTCGACCGTGCGGGTGTCGAGCTCGAACACATTGGCGATCATCTGCTGCTCGGCGTCGGCCACCACGCCGGCCTGGTTACCGGCCTCGGCCAGCGCCAGGATGTCGTAATGGGTGATGGTGTTGTCGCGCTCGGCCGGCAAGCCCATCAGCTTGATCAGGCTGGCGGTCAGCGCACTGAATGCCCAGGCCAGGGGCTTCATCAAGGTGATCAAGCCCAGCATCGGCCCGATCACGACCACCGCCATGCGCTCGGGCTCGTTCATCGACAAGCGCTTGGGAACCAGATCGGCCAGCACGATGAAGAGCGCCGTGATGGTGGCAAAGGACAGCGCAAAGGCTGCGGTCTGCGCCTGCTGCGCGCCCATCACCACCTGCAGAAGCGTCTCGAAATACGGCGTCAGCGCGCCTTCACCGACGATGCCGCCCAGAATGGCCACGGTGTTGACACCGATCTGCACCACGGTGAAATAGTGACCCGGCTGCTCCTGCACGGCGAGTACTCGCTCGGCGCGGGCGTCGCCTTCGTCGGCCCATTGGCGCAACTTCAAGCGGCGCGAAGCGGCCAGCGACAGCTCAGCCACGGAGAAGAAGGCGCTCGCGGCAATCAGGGCCGCAATCAAAAGCAGGCTGGAGGACAAGGCGGGTCTCGTTCGGTCTCGGCCTGCAAGTCTAGCCGCTGACTACCAATGAGGTCTGGGCCTGACGCAGCATCTCGCTGGCCTGCGCCGCTGGCACTGGGCGTGCATAGACATAACCTTGCATCAGGTCGCAACCCCAGTCGCGCAGGCAGGCCTCCTGCGACAGGTCCTCCACGCCTTCAGCCACCACGGTCAAGCCCAGGCTGTGGCTGAGCTGGATCAAGGCCTGAACGATGGCAGCATCCTCGCTGCGACGCATCAGGTCGGTGATGAAAGAGCGGTCGATCTTCAGCCGGTTGATCGGAAATCGGCGCAGATAGGCCAAGCTCGAGTAGCCGGTGCCGAAATCGTCGATGGCCAGGTGCAGGCCGAGCGCGCGCAGGGCATGGAGCTGTGCAGTCGACCCATCGGCTTCATCCATGACGGCGCCCTCGGTGATCTCCAACTCCATCTGCCCCGGGTTGACGCCGCTGCTTTGCAAGGTCTGGCGGACCATGTCCATGAACTCGGGGTGCTGGAATTGGCGCGGCGAGATGTTGACCGCCACCATGGGCTCGCCCAGGCCGGCCTCCTGCCAGGCGCGGGCTTGGGCGCAGGCTTGCTGTAGCACCCAGCGGCCTATGGGCACGATCAGACCCGAGGCCTCGGCCAAGGGGATGAAGCGGTCGGGTGGAATCAGGCCATCGACGCTGCGCCAGCGCAGCAAGGCCTCGAAGCCGCTCAGGCGCCGGTCGCTGAGCCGGCACTGGGCCTGATAGTGCAACTCGAACTCTCCCCTCTCCAAAGCCTGCGATAGGCGAGTCTCCATCAGCAGGCGTTCGTGCTGGTGCGACATCAGGCCCTCCGAGAACACCACCGCGCGGGTGCCCGCTTGTTCACGGGCCCGGTGGCTGGCGAACTGGATGGCCCGGGCGATATCGGCCGGCGTGCGGCCGTCCTTGGGGTACTCGGCAGCGCCGATGCTGAGCGTGACGGTCAATTGCTGCTGGTTGATGCAAAAACTCGGTGCGATCGCTTCAGTCAACTCTAGCAAGAATGACTCAAGCCCGACCTGCTCGCTGTTGCCCCGGCAGATCACACCGAAGGACAGGCCGTCTAGGCGGTACAGGGTGCCACCGCGGCGCAAGACCACCGCCTCCAAACGCTCGCCGACCTGACAGAGCAATGCGTCGCCGAGCACATGGCCGAGGCTGCCCATGATCAGACCAAAGCGCTTGATGCCGATGCCCAGCCCGACAAAACTGCTGTCCTGGAGTGCTTCCGTATCCCGTTCGATGGCACGGCGGTTCGGCAGCCCGGTGACTCGGTCATGCAGACTGACGAACTCGAGTTCGGCATTCTTGCTGCGCAGGTCGGTGTTGGCGCGGCGCACGCGCAGATAGAGCCACGCCGTCAAGACCACGCCCAGGCCCAGGGTGCCGGCCAGCCCCAAGCTCAATAGACGTTCACTGCGCTGGCGCTCCATGCCGCTGCGGAGCAAGGCCGTCTGATGCGCCAGCTGCTCGCGTTCGCGCTGCTGCGCGGCCTGGCTGAACTGCTGTTGCAGGTCGAGCACCGTGCCGAGCTTGTCCTTGCGCACCAGTTCGGATTCCAAGGCCAGGGCTTCGCGCAAGTGGCGCAATGCGCCTGACGGATCGCCGACACGTTCCAGCAGCTGGCCGTAGCGATTGAGCTCTTGCAGGAGCTCCACGTTCTTGCCACGCTGGCGCAGCCAGGCCAACCCCTGTTCGGCCGATTTACGACCTTGGGCATGCCGCCGTAACCCGTGCCAGGCCATGCCTTGGTTGATGGATGCGAGCGCCGAGGCCTCGGAGTCGCGCTGCAGCGCGGCCAGTTGCAGGCCACGCGCGGCCGCTCGACTGGCTTGCTCGAAGTTGCCCGCGCTCAGATAGAGGCCACTGAGTTGCTGCAGCACGCGGAGCTGGGAGCCGAGCCAGCGTGGGCCACCAGCTTGCGGGTTGACTTCGGGGTCTTCGCCCTTGACATGGCGCTGCGCGATGTAGGCAAGCTCTTGGCCGCGCTGCGCCGCCTTGCTTGCTGCGGCCGCATCTCCCGCATGCAAGGCTGCCTGAGCCTCGATCAGGCTGGCAGCAAGCATCAGCGAGGGCACCTCGGCGGCTGCGGCGAGGCCGAAAGCCCGAGCTGCGTCCAAGCGCGCGCCGACCACATCACCCATGGCCAGCTTCACAGGGGCAAGGGCTACAAAAGCCTGGGCTCGGCGGCGACGATTGCCCTGTGCCGCCGCAGCGGCATCGGCGGCCTCGAAATGGGCGCGTCCAAGGTCCAAGCGCCCCAGGAAAGACGCCAGGTCGCCGGCCGTCATGAAGACCCAGTAACGCAGTGCAGCATCATCACTGGTCTCGATCAGCGGCAGAGTGGCGTCGATCCAGCCGTAGGCGGCGTCAATGCGGCCGCTGAACTGCAGCATGGTTGCGCGCAGTGCGTACGCCGAAGCCAGAGCCAGTGGCAGGCGCTCACGCTCGCCCAAGATCAGCAATTCAGCGATCGCGGCCTCGGCCACGGTCACTTTGTCGAGAGCAGCGTGCACATAGCCCCAGGCGGCCAAGAACACGCGCAAATCGTCTCCGCCCGAGGCCCGCGCTGCCGCTTCCACAGGCGTCAACCGCCGCAGCAGCTCCGGCATGTCGTCGCCGAAACGAGCTTCGATGTTGTTGACCTGCTGGGCAATCGGCCCGTCAGCGATGGCGGCTGAGGCCGGCTTGGCGCCTGCTGGGTCGAGAGACAGGGCGGAGCCGCCCGCAAAAAGCAGGGGGCAGAGCAGCAGGCATCGGCGCAGCCAACGGCGCACCGTGGGAACAAGTCGCGCGCGGGGCATAGCCCCCTTCTTCGGCGCGGGCGCCCGCGACTTGAGCTCGGCCTGCGCCTGCGCGCTGCCCTCAGCTGAAAAGGCGTCGCGCAGCCAGGCTGCCGGCCGCCAGATCGCGCGAGGCCAGGGCACGGTACAGGGTGCTGAGCTCCTGGCCGATGCTGGCGAAAGCATGCAGGTTGAGGATCTGGGCGCGGTCGTCGCAAACATCGGCCTCGATATCGCGGGCCAGGCCGCGGGCGGCCTCCTGCCAGCTGGCGAAGGGCTCCAGGGCCTCGGGCGTTTGCGGCACATCCAGCGACAGAGACAGCTCACGCAAGGAGGACTGCTGCGGATCTTCGGCCAAGGCGGCCTGAGGATCGAAACTCAAGGACAAAATCGGCGGCGCGCCCTCCTCGGCCGCCGGTAGCACCAGGCGCCCGGGCATGGCGCCCGGTACAAAACCGTGGCGCAAGGCCATCTGCTGTACATAACCAAGGGTCCAGGCGGCATTGCGGGCACGCAGGACCACGGCCAGCTGGGCGTCATGGGCGCTGGCAAACTGGTCCAGCTCGCGGGCCCGGCCGACCACGTCGAGCATGTCGGGGAACTGGACAAAAGCACCGACACCATCGGCAAAGCCTTGCACCTTCTGCACGAACTCCGAATACTCGATCTCATTCATGGCGCCGTTGCGGTTGGCCATCTGCACACCGGCCTGGAATTCGCCGTAGCGCTGGCCGGCCAGGGGCAGCTCCCATTCGCCGCTCTCGGCATTCAAGCCCTCGATATGAAAAGGCTTGGTGCCGGCACGCCGGCTACCGGGCAGCTGCGAACTCGCCATCTCGCCGCTGATCGGTGTGTCCAGGGTGATGGTGGCGATGGCGTCGATCAGCGCGTCGATGCGGGCCGAGGGCTTGCGCGCGACGCGGCCGACCGCGGGCATGGTTTCGTCAAGCGAAGCCGGCGGGCCGCCGGCGTCGCCGTCCAGACCGGGCTCCAGGCGCTGGCCGTCCATCACCGGCTCCATCTGCGGGTCCGCGCGGCGCGGCCCAGCCTTGCGGGCGCTCCAGGCACCATGGCCGACCACGCCGGCCAGCACCAGGCCACCGAGCACGGCCAGCATTTCGGTCAGGCTCATGCTCATGCTTCCGCCAGCGCAAGCGCCTTGTCCATGTCCACCGCCACGATGCGCGACACGCCCTGCTCCTGCATCGTCACCCCAATCAGTTGTTCAGCCATTTCCATTGCAATCTTGTTGTGCGAGATGAAGAGGAACTGCGTCCCGCTGCTCATCTCGGCCACCAGTTTGGCGTAGCGTTCGGTATTGGCGTCGTCCAGCGGCGCATCGACCTCGTCCAGCAGGCAGAACGGCGCCGGGTTGAGCTGGAAGATCGCGAACACCAAGGCAATCGCCGTCAGCGCCTTCTCACCGCCCGAGAGCAGGTGGATGGTGCTGTTCTTCTTGCCCGGCGGCTGGGCCATGACCTGCACGCCGGCGTCGAGGATTTCATCGCCCGTCATCACCAGCTTGGCTTGGCCGCCGCCGAACAGGGTCGGGAACATGCGGCCGAAATGCAGATTGACCTGGTCGAAGGTGGCGCCTAGCAGATCGCGGGTTTCCAGATCGATCTTGTGGATCGCATCTTCCAAGGTCTTCATGGCGGACATCAGATCGGCGCATTGGGAATCGAGGAAGGTCTTGCGTTCGCGCGCCGAAGTCAGCTCCTCCAGGGCGGCCAGGTTGACGGCGCCCAGGGCAGCGATCTCCCGGTTGATGCGGTCGATCTCGCCCTGCAGACCGTAAAGCTTGACCTGACCTTGCTCGATGCTCAGTGCCAGAGCCTCCAGGTCGACCGCGCCGGCAAGCAACTGCTCCATGTATTGCGCGCCGCCGAGCTGGGCTGCCTGCTCTTCCAGCTGAAGCTTGGTGATGCGGTCGCGCAGCGGGTCCAGGCTGCGCTCGAAGGTCAGGCGCTGCTCGTCGGCCTTGCGCAGGCGCAGGCTGAGGTCGTCGTAGCTGCTGCGCACGGCGGCCAGGGCTTGCTCGCGCTCCATCTTGAGGGCCAGTGCATCCTGCAGGCCGGCTTGCGCGGCGGCATCGTTGAGCGTGTCCATCTCGCGCTGCAGGCTCTCGGCCGAAGCGCTGTTGGTCTGCACCTGCTGCTGCGCGGTCTCGATGGCACGCTGCAACTCGCCCCGGCGCGAGGCCAGGGCGCGGGCGCTGTACTGCGCTTCCTGCGCACGCCGCTCCAGCGCGCGCAGCTGCTCTCGCGCCTCGCCCATGCGGCGCTCGGCCAGTATCACCGCATCGTCGAGTTCGGCATGGCGCTCTTGCGTGGTGGCCAATTGCATGTCCAGCTCTTCGAAGCGAGCCTCGCCGGTGACGCGGCGCTCCTGCAACTCTTCGGCCTGGGCGTCGATCTCGCCCAGCTCGCCCTCGAGCTGGCCTCGGCGTGCGCTGGCCGCTTCGCTCTGCTGGCTCAGGCGCAAGAACTCGACATGCAGCTGATGGGCGCGGTTCTGCGCCTCGCCGGCCTCACGGCGCAGGTTCAGCAAGCGCTGCGAGCCTTCGGTGTAGCCAGCCTCAGCGCGCACCAGGGCGCTCTTGGCCTCTTCGGCAATCAGGGTCTGGGCGCGCAGCTCCAGCTGCAGGTGTTCGATTTCCTGTGCACGGGCCAGCATGCCGGCCTGCTCGGAATCGGGCGCGTAAAAGCTGACTGCGAACTGGCTCACTGCGTGGCCGGCCGGCGTCATGATCAGCTCGCCATGGCTCAAGCGGGCGCGCTGGGCCAGGGCTTCTTCCAAGCTGGCTGCCGTGTAGACGCCTTCCAGCCAGTCATTGAGCAGGGCTTTCAGGCCGGCATCGTCCAAGCGCAGCAGATCGCTGAGCCGCGCCAGGGTTTCATGGGTGTTGGCAATGGCCGAGGGCGGCGGTGAATAAAACGCCAGACGGGCCGGCGGCGCATCGGCCGCAAAGGCCTGCACGGTCTCAAGGCGGCCGACCTGCAGCGCGCTCATGCGCTCGCGCAGCGCCGCCTCCAGGGCATTCTCCCAACCCGCTTGAATATGGAGTTTGGTCCACAGTCCTTGCAGGCCGTCCAGGCCATGCTTGACCAGCCAGGGCTTGAGCTTGCCCTCGGTCTGCACCTTCTCTTGAAGAGCGCGCAAGGCATCGAGTCGGGCCGAGAGCTCGGACTGGCGGCGGCCCTGCGCATTGGCGTCGGCCTGGGCGTGGCGGCGCTGCTCGTCCAGCAGTGGCACCTGCTCCTGCAGCTCATGCAGACGGGCATCGGCCATGTCGCGGGTCTCGTCGGCCGCTTCGCTCTGTTGCTTGAGCTCGCCCAGGCGCTCGGCATCGGGCACCGTCAGGCCTTGGCGTTCGGCAGCCAGGCGCTCGCGGCGGGTGCGCAGCTGGCGGGCTTGCTCTTCGATGCTGCGGCTCTCGGCCGCCAACACCTGGATTTGCTGCTGCACCTGCACGACCAGGGCGCGCTGCTCATTGGCCCGGCCCTGGGCGGCGCGCACTGCGTCTTCGCCATTGGGCAGATTGGCGGCCTGCTCCTCGGCCTGGGCGGCCAGGATCTCGCTTTGCTCCTCGGCCGTGGCGATCTGCTCGGCAATGGTCTCCAGCTCGTCCTGAGCTTGGACCGAACGCTCCTGCCACTGGGTGTTCTGGGCCTGCAGCTCGATCAGGCGGGCCTCGACCCGCTGGCGGCCCTCGACCACATAGCGGATGCGCTCTTCCAGGCGGCTGACTTCCAGCTGCGCCTCGGCATAACGGCCTTGTGAAGCGTGCAGTTCGTCGCCAGCGGCGTAATGGGCTTGGCGCACGGTCTCCAGCTCCGCCTCGACCTGGCGCAGTTCCGCCATGCGCGATTCCAAGGCGTTGACGGCCTCCAAATGCTCGGTCTTGACCCGGCCTTGCTCGGAGGTGGCGTCGCGGTGCTTGAGAAACCAAAGCTGGTGCAGCTTGAGCGTGCCGGCATCTTGCAAGGCGCGGTAGCTGGCCGCCACCTCGGCCTGCTTTTCGAGCTTCTCGAGGTTGTTGTTGAGCTCGCGCAGGATGTCGTCGACACGAGTCAGGTTTTCGCGTGTGTCCTTGAGCCGGTTTTCGGTCTCACGGCGGCGTTCCTTGTACTTGGAGACGCCGGCCGCCTCCTCCAGGAACATGCGCATCTCTTCCGGCTTGGATTCGATGATGCGGCTGATGGTGCCCTGGCCGATGATGGCGTAGGCACGCGGCCCCAAGCCCGTGCCCAGAAACACGTCCTGCACATCGCGGCGGCGCACCGGCTGGTTGTTGATGAAGTAGCTGGAGGTGCCATCACGGGTCAGCACGCGCTTGACAGCGATCTCGGCGAACTGGTTCCACTGGCCACCGGCGCGACCGTCCTCGTTGCTGAAGACCAACTCCACGCTGGCACGACTGGCCGGCTTGCGGTTGCCCGAGCCGTTGAAGATCACGTCCTGCATGGACTCGCCGCGCAGCTCGGAGGCCTTGCTCTCGCCCAGCACCCAGCGGACCGCGTCCATGATGTTGGACTTGCCGCAGCCATTGGGCCCGACCACGCCGACCAGCTGCCCGGGCAGCTGGAACACCGTCGGATCGGCGAAGGACTTGAAGCCCGAGAGCTTGATCGAGTTCAGACGCATGGGCGCAAGACCATTCTCACCCGGCGGGCGGCACCCAAGGCGCCTGCCACCGAGCCTCCTAAGCTGTTGATTTATTTGAACAAAAGCCCATAAATCGGGGGCTTGAGCGGGCCTGGATGATACCATCGGGCCCTCCCCATCTTTTGGCATGTCGTCGCGTCTTTCCGACGCGGTGATCGCCCCGCATTGACTCCATGGCCAAGTCCACCCCCACCACGTCTGCCACTGCCCCCGCCACCCGTCGAAAGACTGCCGCGCCCGCTGTCCTCCCCGCCGAGGCCTACAAGGCCCCGATCAAATCGGCCGCCAAGGTCAGCAAGGCTGCCCCCAAGGCGACGCCCAAAATGCGCGAAATGCCGCCCAACCCGCCCTCGGCACCGAGCAAAGAGCTGCACGTCTTCCCCAACCCGGCCCCCGAGCGTGACTATGTGATCCAGTTCCAGGTGCCGGAGTTCACCTGCCACTGCCCGCTGACCGGCCAGCCTGACTTCGCGCACTTCACCATCGACATGATCGCGGACCAGTACTGCGTCGAGCTGAAGAGCCTGAAGATGTACTTCTGGAGCTACCGCGACGAGGGCGCCTTCCACGAGAAGGTGACCAACACCATTTTGGAAGACATCGTCAAGGTCACCAACCCACGCTTCATCCGCATCACCGCCAAGTGGTATGTGCGCGGCGGCATCTACACCAATGTGGTGGTCGAGCACCGCAAAAAGGGCTGGAAGCAAGAGCCGCGCGTGGACCTGCCGGCCCACGGCTTCGAATCCGGCCTGCTGCGCTGAAGCGCGCGTGATCCCGCCTGCTTGAGCGTCTCGCCGCCTTGGCCCTCGCCTCGCACCCGGCCTACCAACTGATCGAAGTCACGGTGCGGCGCAGCCGCATCGATGGCTTTGGCGTGTTTGCGGCCGAGCCTGTGCCCACGGGCGCCAAGATTGGCGCGCTCACCGGCGAGGCCATCAGCGTGACCGAGGCCCGGCGGCGCGCCCAGGGCCGCCAGCGCATCATGCTGGTGGAGTTGTCCAGCAGCCGCGCGGTGGACGCCACCCGCTCCAGCGACCCCATGCGCTTCACCAACCACAGCTGCCGGCCCAATGCCCGGATCGCGGTGGAAGACGACGCCATCGAGTTCTTCGCCCTGCAGGAGATTGCCGTGGGCGAAGAAATCACCGTGGCCTACGGCGCCACCCACCACGAAGGCAGGCTTGCCTGTCGCTGTAGCCAGCCAGGGTGCCTGGGCTGGCTATGATGCCGGCGATTCCCCCACCCGCTGTCATGAACGCTGTTGCCGCCTCTTCCGTGCCCCACAACCCGCTGCTGGACAAGCTGCACCCCTATCCTTTCGAGCGTCTGCGGGCCCTGAACGCGGGCATCACGCCAAGTGCGGCCTACCGGCCCATCAGCCTCGGCATCGGCGAGCCCAAGCATCCGGCGCCCAAGCTGATCGAAGACGCGCTGATGGCCAGCCTCAAGGGCTTGTCGGGCTACCCGGCCACGGCCGGCGAGCCGGCGCTGCGCGAAGCCATCTGTGCCTGGCTGCAGCGCCGCTACGGCCTTAGCCTCAATCCGGCCACCCAGGTGCTGCCGGTCAATGGCTCGCGCGAAGCGCTGTTCGCCCTTGCGCAAACCGTGATCGACCCCAGCCGCGCCGGCGCCACCGTGGTTTGCCCGAATCCCTTCTACCAAATCTACGAAGGCGCCGCCCTGCTGGCCGGCGCGCAGACCGCCTTTGCCAACAGCGACCCGGCCAAAAACTTCGCCGCCGACTGGTCACAGATCGACGAGGCCACCTGGGCCCGCACCCAGCTGCTCTACGTCTGCTCGCCCGGCAACCCGACCGGCGCGGTCATGCCACTGGACGAATGGCGCATGCTCTTCGAGCTCAGCGATCGCCATGGCTTTGTGATCGCCTCGGACGAGTGCTACTCGGAGATCTACTTCCGCGAGGCAGCGCCACTGGGCGGGCTGGAAGCCGCCGCCCGCCTGGGTCGCGAGGATTTCAAGAACCTGATCGCCTTCACCAGCTTGTCAAAACGCAGCAATGTGCCGGGCATGCGCTCGGGCTTTGTCGCCGGGGACGCGGCCTTGCTGAAGAAGTTTCTGCTTTACCGTACCTACCACGGCAGCGCCATGAGCCCCATTGTGCAAGCCGCCAGCGTGGCCGCCTGGAACGACGAAGCCCATGTGGTCGAGAACCGCGCGCAATACCGCGCCAAGTTCGCCGCCGTCACGCCGCTGCTGGCGGCGCATATGGACGTGGCCCTGCCCGATGCGGGCTTCTACCTCTGGTGCGGCGTGCCGTGCCACATCCACGGCGGCGATGACATCGCCTTCGCTCAAGGCCTGCTGGCTCAATACAATGTGGCGGTGCTGCCGGGCAGCCTGCTGGCGCGGGAGGCCCACGGCGTGAACCCCGGCGCCGGTCGCATCCGGCTGGCCCTGGTGGCCGAAAGCGCGGAATGCCTTGAAGCGGCCCAGCGCATCGTCGCCTACATCGAGTCCTTCTCCTCCTCTTCTTCCCTTTCCTCCTGACTGGCACCCGCTGCCGCGAGCTTTCACTCATGACACAAGCCCATCTGCAATCGACCATCGAACTGGCCTGGGACAACCGCGCCAACATCACGGCCGCCAACGCCCCCGAAGTGCGCGAGGCCGTGGAGCATGTGCTGGCCGATCTGGACGCCGGCCGCCTGCGCGTGGCCGAGCGCCAAGCCGTGGGCCAGTGGACCGTGCACCAGTGGGTCAAGAAAGCCGTGCTGCTGTCTTTCCGCCTGAACGACAACCGCCTGATGGGCGCCGGCGACATGAGCTTCTTCGACAAGGTGCCGACCAAGTTCGGCGGCCTGAGCGAAGACGCGATTCGCGCCATGGGCGTGCGCGTGGTGCCGCCCGCCGTGGCGCGCCGCGGCAGCTTCCTGGCCAAGAACGTGATCCTCATGCCCAGCTACGTCAACATCGGCGCCTACGTCGATGAAGGCACCATGGTGGACACCTGGGCGACGGTCGGCAGCTGCGCCCAGATCGGCAAGAACGTGCACCTGAGCGGCGGCGTCGGCATCGGCGGCGTGCTCGAGCCCCTGCAGGCCAACCCCACCATCATCGAAGACAACTGCTTCATCGGCGCCCGCTCGGAAGTGGTGGAAGGTGTGATCGTGGAGGAAAACTCCGTCATCTCCATGGGCGTCTACATCGGCCAGAGCACACCGATCTATGACCGCGAAACCGACACCGTCAGCTACGGCCGCGTGCCCGCCGGCTCGGTCGTGATCAGCGGCAGCCTGCCCAAGAACGAAGGCAAGTACAGCCTCTACGCCGCCATCATCGTCAAGAAAGTCGACGCTGGCACCCGCGCCAAGACCAGCATCAACGACCTGTTGCGCGCCTGAGCGCAGCACCGCACCGCCCTGGCTGAAACTGGGGCGCATCGAGCGGCTTGAAGACCAAAAACAGGGAGACAGCACGATGAGTGGAAACATGGAACGCATCCTGCGGCTGATGGCCGAGAAGGGTGCGTCCGACGCTTACCTGTCGGCCAAGATGCCGGTGCTCATCCGCCTGAACGGGCAGATCGTGCAGCTGTCTGATCAATTGCTCGGGCCCATGCAGCCGCGCCAGCTGATTGCCGAGGTGGTCGAGCCGGCGCAGATGGCCGAGCTGGACCAGAACGGCGAGCTGAACATGGCCGTGGCCATTCCCGGCGTGGGCAGCTTCCGGCTCTCGGGCTTTCGCCAGCGCGGCACCATCGCCGCGGTGTTCCGCCACATTCCACACATCATCCCCTCGCTGGAGCAGCTGAACCTGCCGCCCATACTGGGCAAGCTGGTGCAGGAAAAGCGCGGCCTGATCCTGATGGTGGGCGCCACCGGCACCGGCAAGAGCACGACTCTCGCCTCCATGCTGGAGCTGCGCAACCAGACCATGGCCGGCCACATCCTGACCATCGAGGACCCGCTGGAGTACCTGTTCAGCAACAAGCGCTCGGTGGTCAACCAGCGCGAAGTCGGCCGCGACACTGCATCTCTGCAGGTGGCGCTGAAAAACGCGCTGCGTCAGTCGCCGGACTGCATCCTGATCGGCGAAATCCGTGACCGCGAAACCATGACCGCGGCGATTTCCTACGCCCTGTCCGGCCACCTGGTGCTGGCCACGCTGCACGGAAATAACACATATCACGCGCTGAACCGCATCTTGTCCTTCTACACGCCGGAGTCACGCCCGGCCTTGCTGAACGACTTGGCCGCTGGCCTGAAATCCATCATCTCGCAACGCCTGGTCCGCGCCACAGCCGGCGGCCGCATTCCGGTGATCGAGATCATGCTGAACACCAAACTGATCGGTGAGTTCATCGAGAACGGCGACTTTGGTGGCGTCAAGGAGGCCATGGAGAAGTCCATTGCCGAGGGCTCTCAGAGTTATGAAGAGCATTTCGCCCAGCTGATCAAGGACGGCGTCATCACCCGCGATGAAGGCCTGGCCTTCGCCGACTCGCCAACCAATCTGCTCTGGCGTTTGCAAAACGACGAGCCGGGTGCCAACAAGCAAGCGGCGATCAAGGAAGAGGCAGCCAGTGACGAGGCCAGCTTCACCGAAATCACCTTGGACGTGCGCGGCGACTGAAACGCCTCCCTTCGCTGCGCCTTGGCGCGGCCCGATTTCCCCCTGTTGCCCATCCACTGTCCCATGTCCGACACCCTTGCCCTGCTGGAAGCGCTGGTCGCCCGCCCCTCCGTCACGCCCGATGACGCCGGTTGCCTGGAATTGATCGGCACGCGCCTGTCCGCCCTGGGCTTCGAACTGCAACGCATGGACAGCGGGCCCGAGTCCTTCCGGGTCAGCAACCTCTGGGCCATCAAGCGCGGTCGCGATGCCGAAGGCCCCGTCTTGATGTTCGCCGGTCACACCGATGTGGTGCCGCCGGGGCGCCTGGACGCCTGGACCTCCGACCCCTTCGTACCCAGCTATCGCGAGGGCCGAATCTACGGCCGCGGCGTTGCTGATATGAAGGGCTCGCTGGCCGCCATGGTGGTGGCCGCAGAGGAGTTCGTGCGCGCCCAGCCCGAACACAGCGGCAGTCTGGCCTTTTTGCTGACCAGCGACGAGGAAGGCCCCTCGGTCGACGGCACCAAGGTCTGCTGCGAGCAACTCAAGGCACAGGGGCAGCGCCTGGACTTCTGCATTGTCGGCGAACCGACCTCGGTGGAGCAGGTCGGCGACATGATCAAGAACGGCCGCCGGGGCACGCTCTCGGGCAAGCTCAAGGTCAAGGGCGTGCAAGGTCATGTGGCCTACCCGCAGCTGGCGCGCAACCCGGTGCATCAGGCGGCTGCGGCCATCGCCGAGCTGGCTGCGGCACGCTGGGACGAGGGCAACGACTACTTCCCGGCCACCACCTTCCAGATCTCCAACATCCACGCTGGTACTGGCGCCACCAACGTCATCCCTGGTGACATGGTGGTGGATTTCAACTTCCGCTTCTCGACCGAGTCGACGCCGGAAGGGCTCAAGGCCCGCGTGCAATCGCTGCTTGCCCGCCATGGCCTGGAGTACGCACTCGATTGGACCCTGGGCGGCGAACCTTTCCTGACCCCGGTGGGCACACTGAGCGAGGCCGTCTGTGCCGCCATCGAAGCCGAGACCGGCTACCAAACGCAGCTGTCCACCACCGGCGGCACCTCGGATGGTCGTTTCATCGCCAAGATCTGCCCTCAGGTGATCGAGTTCGGCCCCATCAACGCCAGCATTCACAAAGTCGACGAATACCTCCCGGCCGACAACCTCGATCCCTTGAAGAACATCTACCGCCGCACGCTGGAGCTGCTGCTGACATGACATAAAGTGCAGCCTCAACGGGCTGCCGAGCGCACAAAGGAAGCGCAGCAGCCCGATTCAAAAAAACGGGAGGAGCTGCAAGATGGGTAAATTGCAACAAGCGCGGTGCGGGCGCCGATATGCATCGGCTGCATTGTGTGCACTGGGCCTTTGGTCTGTCGGAGTCCATGAAACTCAGGCCGCCTGCAAGGTGAATGGCCTGGAGATGCCGGTCACGATGAAAGGCACACGCGCCGTGGCCACCTTGGGCATCAATGGGCAGGACATTCCGCTCATCGTCGACAGTGGTGCCTTCTACAGCTCCCTGAACCATGCCGCGGCCCAGCAGCTGAAGATGAAGGTTCGCAGCCTGCCCTGGGGCATGGAAGTCAACGGAATTGCCGGCCGAGATGAGCACGCCGGCGTCACCACCGCCGAACGCCTCAGCTTGATGGGTGGGGAGCTGCCCAACATCGACTTCCTGGTCGGTGGCAACGACGATCACAACGGAACAATGGGCTTGCTGGGCCGCAACATCCTGTCGGTGGCCGACACCGAATACGACCTCGCGCACGGTGTGGTCAGGCTGATGTTCCCCAACGAAGATTGCGCCAAAAGCCCCATGGCCTACTGGGCCGGCGAGGCGCCCTTCTCGGAGATCGAGCTGCTGCGCAACGATCGTGAGAAGAAAACCCCCGCCATCGAAACCATCGCCTTGATCAACGGCAAACGCCTGCGCGTGCTCCTGGACACCGGCGCGCGCACGGTGATGTCGCTCAAAGCGGCCAAGAGCGTCGGGGTGACGGATCTGAAACCGACCGGCCGAGTCGGCGGCGTCGGCCAAGGCACAGTGGCCGGCTGGAGCGGCGCGATCGAGCGCTTCGAGCTGGGCGGCGAGGTGGTACACAACGTCCGCCTGAGCGTGGCCGACTTTGACCTGCGCGAGATCGACATGCTGTTGGGAGTCGATTTCTTCCTCTCGCACCGCATTTATGTGTCCAAGAAGCAGCGACGCATGTACTTCACCTACAACGGCGGCCAGGTGTTCGCACTGAGCAAACCCGAGCCCAAGCCAGACAGTACCGAGGCCAGCGCCAACAGCCTGCCCGAACTGGGCTCCGAAGCCACAGCCGCGTCCTATGCCCGACGCGGCGCCGCCTCCATGGCACGCAAGGACTTCAAGGCGGCGTTGGCCGACCTGGACCGCGCCTGCGAGATGGAGCCTCAAGGTGCAGACCACCTCGTGATTCGAGCCGAACTTCATCAGCGCATGCGCCAGCCCCAACTGGCCCTGAAGGACCTCAATGCAGCCCTGGCCGCCAAGCCCACGCACGCCGAGGCTCGCCTTCGCCGTGCCATGCTGCGCGCCGATCCTGGCAAGCCGGAAGCGGCGCTCCAGGATCTGGAGGAACTTGACCGCAGCCTGCCCTCGCAAGCACCACAGCGCTTGCAAATGGCTCAGGTCTTCGAGCGACTGCAGCGCCTGCCGGAGGTACTGACGCAGTTGGACCACTGGATCGCCGCCAACCCGCACGATTTGGCCTTGGCGGGCACCCTGAACCAGCGCTGCTGGGCGCGGACCCTGCTCAACAGCGAACTCAAGCGTGCGCTCGAGGACTGCAATCGCGCCATCGATCTCGATTCTGAGCAAGGCAGCTACCACGACAGCCGAGGTTGGTTGCGCCTGCGGCAAGGTGAGTGGCGCAAGGCGCAGGCCGACTTTGATCGCGCACTGTCCCTGGATTCCAAGATCGCCTGGTCCAAATACGGGCGCGGCATTGCACGCAGCAAGCTCGGCGACGGCAACGGCAGCCAGGCCGATCTCGAAGCGGCGCGCAAGCAAAGACCCAGCATCGATGCAGAGGCAGCTCGCCACGGACTGGCGGCGGAAACCACTGAAGGGGCCGACGCAAGGCCCGGCAGCACGACGCCCTAGGCCCGGGGGTGCGCGGGGTGCCGGGAGTGAGTCGGCATCGGCGACAATCACGCCCTGCCCTTCACCGAGCCCCCATGAATTTACTGAACTGCATCGAGGCCCAAGCCGCCCGCCTTTCCGAGGCGGGCGTTTCATTTGGCCACGGCACGGCCGTGGCCTTCGACGAGGCCGCCTGGCTGGCGCTCTGGGCCTTGGGGCTGCCACTGGACCAGCTGGACGAGCATGAAGCCCAGGAACTGAGCGCCGAGCAACAAGCTCGAATTGCCGAGCTGATCGAGCAACGCATCGCGACGCGCAAGCCCGCCGCCTACCTGACCCGCGAGGCCTGGCTGCAAGGCGTGCCCTTCTACGTGGACGAACGTGCCATCGTGCCACGCAGCTTCATCGCCGAACTGATCGCCGACGCCAGCATCGACTCTTGGCTCTCCGGGCAGACCACCGAGGTGCTGGACCTGTGTACGGGCAATGGCTCGCTGGCCGTGCTGGCCGCCATGGCCTGGCCCGAGGTGCAGGTGGACGGACTGGACCTGAGCGCTGAAGCCCTGGAAGTCGCGCGCATCAATGTCGACAAGCATGGGCTGCAAGCCCGCATCCGCTTGATACAAGGCGACGGCCTGGCACCGGCGATCGCAGCCGGCCGCCGCTACGACCTGATTCTTTGCAACCCGCCCTATGTCAACAGCCAGGCCATGTCGACCCTGCCAGCCGAGTACCGCGCCGAGCCCGAGTTGGCCCTGGCCGGCGGCATCGATGGCATGGACTTCATACGCCGGCTGCTGGCCGACGCGCCGGCTGTGCTCAAACCCCATGGCGTGCTCTTGCTGGAGATCGGCAATGAGCGGCCGTTTTTCGAAGCGGCCTTCCCCGAGTTGGAAACCGCCTGGATGGAAACCTCCTCGGGAGCCGACCAGGTGCTGCTGATCACTGAAGAATCACTGAATATGAACGCCAACAAGAACAACAACGACAACCAGGGCCTGACCACATCATGATCACGCTGCGCAATATCACGCTGCGACGCGGCACCAAGGTCGTGCTCGATGACGCCAGCGTTCTCCTGCAGCCGGGCGAGAAAGTCGGCCTGGTGGGGCGCAACGGCGCCGGCAAGTCCAGCCTCTTTGCCCTGCTGACTGACCGCCTGCAAAGCGACAAAGGCGAAGTGGACATCCCGCGCCAATGGGCCGTGGGCGAAGTAGCGCAAAACATGCCGGAGACCGACATGCCGGCCACCGAGTTCGTGCTCGAAGGCGATGTCCGCCTGATGGCAGCACGCAAGGCCCTGGCCGACGCGGAAGCTGCCGAAGACGGTCACGCCATGGCCGACGCTCACGCCCTGCTGATGGACGCCGGCGCCTTCGATGCCAAGCCGCGCGCGCAAGCCCTGTTGATGGGTCTGGGTTTCAAGGGCGAGCAGGTGGATGCCCCGGTGAACAGCTTTTCGGGCGGCTGGCGCATGCGCTTGCAACTGGCCCGCGCCCTGATGTGCCCGGCCGAGCTGATGCTGCTGGACGAGCCGACCAACCACTTGGACTTGGACGCCCTGGTCTGGCTGGAGGCTTGGCTGCAGCGCTACGACGGCACCCTGATCATCATCAGCCATGATCGTGAGTTCCTGGACGCCATCACCAAAGTCACCTTGCATCTGGACGAAGCCAAGCTGCACCGCTATGGCGGAAATTACACCGCCTTCGAGTCGATGCGCGCCGAACGCATGGAGCAGCAACAAGCCGCGTTTGGCAAGCAGCAGGACCGCATCGCCCACTTGCAGAAGTTCATCGACCGCTTCAAAGCCAAGGCCAGCAAGGCCAAGCAGGCGCAAAGCCGGGTCAAGGCGCTGGAGCGCATGGAGCGCCTCGCACCGGTGCTGGCCTCGGCTGACTTCAACTTCGAGTTCAAGGAGCCGGTCAGCCTGCCCAACCCCATGCTCATGTTCGATGACGTGGCTTGCGGCTACGAAGTGGACGGCGTCGAGAACATCATCGTACGCGGCATCGACCGCTCGGTGCTGGCCGGCCAGCGCATCGGCATCCTGGGCGCCAACGGCCAGGGCAAGTCCACCGTGGTCAAGACCGTGGCCCGCATGCAGCGCGCCATGGGCGGCAAGATCACCGAGGGCAAGGGCCTGACCATCGGCTACTTTGCCCAGCAGGAAATGGACGTGCTGCGGCCCGAGGAAGGCCCGCTCTCTCACATGGTGCGCCTGGCCAAGGAAGTGAGCCCGCAGGCGCGCGAACAAGAGCTGCGCGACTTCCTGGGCCAGTTCCGCTTTGTCGGCGACATGGTCAACCAGCAAGTGGGCAGCCTCTCGGGCGGCGAGAAAGCACGCCTGGTACTGGCCATGCTGGTCTGGCAGCGCCCCAATCTTCTGCTGCTGGACGAGCCTACCAACCACCTGGACCTGAACACCCGTGAGGCGCTGTCCATGGCGCTCAACGAGTTTGAAGGCACCGTCATGCTGGTCAGCCACGACCGGGCCCTGCTGCGCGAGGTCTGCGATGAATTCTGGCTGGTCACCAAGGGCGCGGTATCACCGTTCGACGGCGACCTGGACGATTACCAGCGCTGGCTGCTCGACCAGTCCAAGGAAGCTGCCAAGGCGGCCAAGGAAGCTGCCAAAGCCATGGCCAAGGCCGGCAAATCCACGGTGGCGCCAGCACCTGCGCCCGTGGCGGCCGTGGTCACACCAGCCCCTGCCCCGGCCGCGCGCGAAGACCGCAAGCTCAGTGGCCAGGCGAGGCAGAAGCTAGCCGACCAGACCCGGCCCTTGCGCAAAGAGATGGACGCCATCGACGCCAAATTGAACAAACTCGCCGACGAGCGCACGGCCCTGGAGGCGCAGTTGGCGGCGGGCTCGGCCACGCCGAGTCAAATCGTCGAAGCGGGCAAGCGCCTCAAAGGCATTCACGATGAGCTTGAAAGCGCCGAGCTTCGATGGTTGGAACTGAGTGCCCAGGTGGACGCGATTCACGCGGCAGCTTGATCCTCACAACGCGAAACAAAGCGCTGCTGTCAGGCACGACTTGACGCAAAAAGGGCCCGAGAACTTCGGGCCCTTTTTTCTTGCCATCTCTGGCGCTCAGGCTAGCATGACCAAGGCAGCAGCAGCCGCCGCGGGAACGGCCTGCACGAACAGGATCTTCTTGCCTACTGTGGCCGCGCCGTACACACCCGCAACCACCACGCAGGCCAGGAAGAACAACTGCGTGGGCACACCGTCGGAGCCCTGCAGCAGACCCCAAACCAAGCCCGCGCTCAGGAATCCGTTGTACAGACCTTGATTGGCCGCCAAGGTCTTGCTTGCCTCGGCAAACTCGGGCGTCAGACGGAACACCCGCCGGCCCAAAGGCTTGGTCCAGAAAAACATCTCCAGCACCAGGAAGTACAGGTGCAAGGCGGCCACCAGGGCCACCAACACATTGGCCAAAAGGCTCATTGACATGTCGTGCTCTCTTTCATCGTCAGCTCAGACCTGCGGCGCCGAAGGGCTGCCGCGAATACCCACATAAATTGCGCGCAATTAAATTGCGAACTACATTATTACCCATGCCAAGCAAGACCAAGCACAACAGCGATGTACCGCAATCAGCCGACAAGCCCGTGGACTGGCTCCGCCTGGACCGGCAACTGTGCTTCGCGCTTTACGCCAGCTCGCTGGCCATGACCAAGCTCTACAAGCCCCTGCTGGAACCACTGGGCCTGACCTATCCGCAATACCTGGTGATGTTGGTACTTTGGGAACAAGACGGCATCAGCGTTTCCACCCTGGGCGAGCGCCTGTCGCTCGATTCCGGGACGCTTACACCCCTGCTCAAACGCATGGAAGCCGCGAGTCTGCTGAAACGCCAACGGGCGGCTCAAGATGAACGTCGCGTCGACATCGTGCTGACACCGACCGGCCTCAGCCTCAAGGCTCGGGCCCTCGCCATCCCTCCGCAACTGGCCTGCGCCGCCGCCTGCTCACTGGAAGAACTGAGTTCCCTGACCCGACGTCTGCACGAGCTGCGCCAGCAGCTGGCGGACGCCGACATTCCTCCCGCCACCTCTGTTTGATAGGAAGAACTGCATCATGTCCATCGAAAAAGTCCTCTACACCGCCCGCGCCACCTCCACCGGCGGCCGTCAAGGCACATCCTCGAGCTCGGATGGCGCGCTGAGCGTACAGCTCTCCACGCCCAAGGAACTGGGCGGCGCCGGTGGCCCCGGCACCAACCCGGAGCAGCTCTTTGCGGCCGGCTACTCGGCCTGCTTCATCGGCGCACTCAAGCATGTGGCCATGATGAAGAAGATCGCCCTGCCGGCCGAGGTGTCCATCACAGCCGATGTCGGCATCGGCCCCATCCCCGCCGGTTTTGGCATCCAGGTGGCACTGAACATCTCAGTGCCCGGCGTGGACCGCAGCGTGGCCCAGGACCTGGTAGACGCAGCCCATCAGGTCTGCCCATACTCGAACGCCACCCGCGGCAATATCGACGTCACGCTGACCCTGGCCTGAGTCCGAAGCTTGGGGCGCGGTTCAGCGCTGCGCGGGGTTTGAGATCAAGTCCAGCAGCAGAGCGATCCGCGCCTTCACCGGGCTCAGCGCGCCCGCGCTGGGCAAGGCCTCGGTTGACGCCGTGACTGGCCCGGCATCACAGCGCGTGCTCCGCAGCACGCGCACGCCTTGTGCCTGGGCCTCCCGCAGCGCAGCCTCAAGCGACTGAGAAAGACTGCCATTGCCGGTGCCGGCGACCACCAGCCCATCCACACCGTGCGCCAACAAGGCCCGAACCACCAAGCCATCGGCGCCGACGTGGTTGAACACGATCTGCACATGCGGCCAAGCCGAAGCTGGCCGTCGCAAAAGAGCGAGCTCAAACGCCGGGCCTGCATCGCGCTGCGGGCGGGCCGCGAACCAGCGCACGACGCCCTCCTCTACCGCAGCCAAACGCGCCCCATCAGCGGACGAGAACGCATCCACCCGGTAGCTGTGGACCTTGCGCACCTGTTCGGCGGAATAAATGCTGCCGGCAAACACCACAAAAACACCCGGCGCTGAACCCTCAGCCGCCAGCGTCACCGCATCGAGCAAGTTCTGAGGCCCATCGGTTTGCAAGGCCGTGGCCGGCCGCATCGCTGCCGTGATCACCACCGGCTTGCCCGGCGCCAATACGCGCTGCAGGAAATAAGCCGTCTCCTCCAGCGTGTCCGTGCCATGAGTGATCACAATCCCTGCCACCTCGGGCCGGGCCAGATGGGCCGCCACCCGTTCGGCCAACAACTGCCAGGTGGCGAAATCCATATCCTTGCTGTCCAGCTGCGCCACTTGCTCAGCCTCCAAAAGGCGCTGCGCGAGAGGAGGAATTGCGGCAATCAACTGGCCTACGCCGAGCTGTGCGGCCTGGTAACCGACATTGTCCGAGGCATCGCTGGCCGTACCGGCAATGGTTCCACCGGTCCCGAGAATCACCACCAAGCCTGAATTCACTGCTGAAACTGGCTCATTCACTGCATTTGAGTCTTGCTTGCTTTGCAATTTTAGATTTCCTGGATGAAAATACAGTCACTGGATAAATATTCAGGCACTCAAGTTCCAAGCAGAGGATGACCACCGTGGAAGACAGCCCGAAACTCACCGCGCGCCAACAGCAGATCCTCGATCTGGTGCGAGCCGCCATCGAACGCACCGGCGCTCCACCCACCCGGGCCGAAATCGCCGCCGAACTTGGCTTCCGCTCCGCCAATGCGGCCGAAGAACACCTGCAAGCGCTGGCTCGCAAAGGCGCCATCGAACTGGTTGGCGGCACTTCGCGTGGCATTCGCCTGAAGTCTGACACATTGAGAGCGCTCAACTCGGCACGCGATGCCCGCGAATCACAAGAAGCACGCGAGTTTCAGGCCGGATATGCGCGCGGCCGAGCCGCGCCACGCGGCAGTGAACATCAACAATTTGACCTGCCGCTGGCCAGCCTCGCACAACTGAACCTCCCCTTGGTTGGGCGTGTTGCAGCGGGTCACCCCATCCTCGCGCAAGAACATATCGAACAAAGCTACGCCGTCGAGGCAAGCATGTTCTCCAAGAAGCCCGATTTCTTGCTCAAAGTGAAAGGCATGAGCATGAAAGACATCGGCATCATGGATGGCGACCTTTTGGCCGTGCAAAAGGCATCAGAAGCCAAGAACGGTCAGATCGTGGTGGCCCGGATTGGTGATGAAGTGACCGTCAAACGCTTCAAGCGCGGTCGCAGCGGCATCGAACTGCTGCCGGAGAACACAGAGTTCGAATCCATCCAGGTGGCTGCGGACGACGAAAGCTTCGCCATCGAGGGTCTGGCTGTGGGCTTGATTCGCAATCAAATGTTCAGTTGAGACTCAGATTCGGGAACTGAAGCAAGCTGAGTTCCGCCCGCTCGATTCAACCGAGCCGCGGGCGACACTTTGAAGCTGCAAACCTTAGTCTGCATAAGCAAAGAGCTCCTAGCGGGAGCTCTTGTTATTGGGTGCGACACGCTTGAGGCGACTTCAGAATAAATTCGGTCATTGGTGCTAAACATTCGGGCGTCGCGAATTCGTCTGAAGTTTTAACTCAGTAGCTATCCTTCAACGCTCAAGCGTGGACTCATCATCACTATTCACTTGCACGCATGGATATTGCACAGTACGCAACTGATATCAAACAGCAAATCGCCGAAACTGTGAAGCGAGTATCGTTCAGACAAGAAAAAACCCCGCAAACTCTCGTGTGCGGGGTTTATCTTTATGTTGGCGGAGTGGACGGGACTCGAACCCGCGACCCCCGGCGTGACAGGCCGGTATTCTAACCAACTGAACTACCACTCCAGATGAGCTACAACACCGAAACCGATATTGCGCTGCACCGAACAAGTTACGCAGCGCTGTTTCAAGCACTGCCAAGCCTTGTCAAACTTGGCGTCCCCTAGGGGATTCGAACCCCTGTAGTCACCGTGAAAGGGTGGTGTCCTAGGCCTCTAGACGAAGGGGACTGATCCTTCTTGCCTGATCACGTCCTGAATCGCGCGCCACTTCCAAACAGCGTTTGGTGGTGGAGGTAAGCGGGATCGAACCGCTGACCTCTTGCATGCCATGCAAGCGCTCTCCCAGCTGAGCTATACCCCCAGATCCTTGCGAACCTCGGTTGCCGCGCCATTCAAGCGTGTCAAACTTCAAAACAATCTTACAAATAACTGCGGCCAATTTCTTGGCCGCCTTTGAAACTCGTTTTACCGAATTTCTTCAACGCAAACAAAGAACCTACATTCTTTGCTTAAAAGCTGGCGGAGTGGACGGGACTCGAACCCGCGACCCCCGGCGTGACAGGCCGGTATTCTAACCAACTGAACTACCACTCCAGATGACGAATCAGATTATATACATAATCCAACTCACATCAAACAAGTTTGTAGCTATTTTTCAATAACTACCAAGCCTTGTCAAACTTGGCGTCCCCTAGGGGATTCGAACCCCTGTAGTCACCGTGAAAGGGTGGTGTCCTAGGCCTCTAGACGAAGGGGACTAAACCTTCTTATTAACTGCCGCAAAGTATACAGCAATCAACTCTATATATTCAAGCTCTGCAGTATATCGCAAAACTTTTGCACCTGAACCGCGCGCCACACAAACTCCATATTGAATTTGGTGGAGGTAAGCGGGATCGAACCGCTGACCTCTTGCATGCCATGCAAGCGCTCTCCCAGCTGAGCTATACCCCCGACGATTCTTTTCAGCACTTCAGACAGTCAAGCAGTCTCTACAGACCTTTCAACTCCCCTAAGCACCGCGAGACATCTAAAGTTTCGCGCTGTTCAAGCAAGACGTAGAGTATAGGATGTTTTTCACAAGGAGCGCAAGCGTTTCACAACAATTTCTTGATCGAACAGTTCCAGCACCGCATCGACGCTGGGAGTTTGCACGCGGCCGCACACCAAAGCACGCACCGGCATGGCCAATTGAGGCATCTTCAGACCGTGAGCTGCGATGGTTTCCTTGATGGCCGCAGCAATGGCGGGCTTGCTCCACTCAGCCAATGCGTGCAGCTTGTCAGCGAGCGTACCCAAGGCTGGCTTCACTGCGTCAGTGACATGAGCAGCCAAGTCCTCGGCCGAAGGGCTGACCGGGCCGAAATACATGGCCAGCCAATCGGCCAGCGCCACAGTCGTGGAACAACGGTCCTTGAACAGGGCGCACATCGGTGCAAGCTTGGCAGCATCTGCCTGCATGCCACGTGACGCCAGCTGAGCGGCCACAAGAACAGACAAGCGACCGTCATCGGCCTGCTTGATGTATTGGCTGTTGACCCACTCCAGCTTGGCCGGATCCCATTGCGCGGGGCTCTTGTTCAGATGGCTGCCATCGAACCATGACACCAGCTGCTCGCGGCTGAACAGTTCGTCGTCGCCATGGCTCCAGCCTAGGCGCGAGAGGTAATTCAGCATGGCTTCCGGTAGATAGCCGCCTTCTTCGTAGGCCGTGACGCTGACGGCGCCGCGGCGCTTGGACAGCTTCTGGCCATCGTCACCCAGAATCACCGGAACATGGCCAAACGCAGGCAGCGGCGCACCGAGAGCACGGAAGATATTGATCTGCCAAGGCGTGTTGTTGACATGCTCGTCGCCGCGGAAGACGTGGCTGATCTGCATGTCCCAGTCATCCACCACCACAGCGAAGTTGTAGGTCGGCACCCCCAGGCTACCTGCCTGCGCATCTGCGGCCGCTGGGCGCACGATGATCAAGTCATCGATCTCACGGTTGTTGATGGTGATGGGGCCCTTGACCAGATCGTCCCAGGTGACGTCGCCGTCCAGTGGATTCTTGAAGCGCACCACGGGCGCGATGCCGGCCGGCACCGGCGGCAAGACCTTGCCGGGCTCCGGACGCCAGCGGCCGTCGTAACGGGTCTTTTCACCGCGTGCCCGTTGAGCTTCGCGAGTCTCGTCCAGCTCGGCCGGCGTGCAGTAGCAGCGGTAGGCCTTGCCTTCAGCAATCAGCTGTTCGGCAACAGCCTGGTAGCGATCGAGACGCTGCATCTGGTAGATCGGGCCCTCGTCGTAATCGAGGCCCAGCCACTTCATCGATGCCAGGATCTGCTCCACCGAATCCTGCGTCGAGCGAGCCACATCGGTGTCTTCGATGCGCAGCACGAACTTGCCGCCGTAATGGCGCGCGTATGCCCAGGAATACAGAGCCGTTCGGGCCGTGCCCAGATGCAGGAAACCGGTCGGCGACGGCGCAATGCGGGTGCGCACGGGAATGTTGGCGTGTTGGCTCATAAGCTGTTCAAAGTGGAGAGGCCACGGTTCAGGTCGTCGGTGATGTCATCGACATGCTCTAGCCCGACAGCCAGGCGGATCAGGCCTTGGCTGATGCCGGCGGCCTGACGCTGAGCCTCGCTGAGTCGACCATGCGAGGTGGTGGCGGGATGGGTGATGATGGACTTGGTGTCGCCCAGATTCGTAGCGATGCTGAGCACGCGGGTGCTATTGATCACATGGAATGCGGCAGCACGCGCAGCTTCGGGCGTGTCGGCGCGCAACTCAAACGACAGCACCGCCCCGCCCTGCCCCGACTGCTGGCGCATGGCCAACTCATGTTGGGGATGCGAGGGCAAAGACGGGCAATAGACACGCGCCACCTCGGGCCGGGCTTCGAGCCATCGGGCCACGGCCAAGGCTTGTTCGCTCTGCGCCTTCATGCGCAGGCTCAAGGTCTCCAGACCCTTCAGGATCACCCAGGCATTGAAGGGCGAGAGCACCATGCCGGCCGTGCGCATGACCGGGCCGAACACATCCTTGATCAAGCGATTGGGGCCACAAAGTGCACCGCCCATGACCCGGCCTTGCCCGTCCATGTACTTGGTTGCCGAATGCATGACCAGATCGGCGCCGAAGCGCGTGGGCTGCTGCAGCGCAGGTGTGGAATAGGTGTTGTCCACCACCAGCAGCGCGCCGGCGCCATGAGCGATGTCAGCCAAGGCACGAATATCGCAGACTTCGGTCAGCGGGTTGGTCGGCGTCTCGGCGAACAGCAGCCGCGTGTTGGGGCGCAGGGCCGCGCGCCATTCCGCGAGGTCGGTCTGCGAAACGAAGGTCGTTTCGACACCGAACTTGCCGAACTCCTTGGCAAACAGATTGATGGTGGTACCAAACACCGAGCGCGAGCACAGCACATGGTCGCCCGCCTTGAGCAAGCCCATGCACAGCAGCAGGATGGCACTCATGCCGGTGGACGTGGCGATGGCAGCTTCGGTGCCCTCCATCGCGGCCAGACGTGCCTCCAAGCTGCGCACCGTCGGGTTGCTGGTGCGCGAGTAGGTGAAATCTTCCGAGTCGGCGAAACGCTGGGCTGAGGTGGCCGCGTCCGGCTGGACATAGGCGCTGGTCAGAAACAGACCCTCGGAGTTTTCGCCGTGCTGGCTGGGCGGCAGCGCCGTGCGCACCGCCAGGGTTTCCGGGCGCAGGCCTTCGGGCAGCGACGCGCGGGCCATGCGGCGGGCTTCATCGCTCAAACTCATTGGCCATCACCCCCGCTTTGCAGCGCCAAGCGGCTTCGCGCCGGGCCCTCCTCTTCATCACCCTGGCTGCGGCGTTGGGCCTCGAGCTTGGCGAAGTCTTCGGCGGTCACATCACCGGTGATGTAGCGCCCATCGAAACAGGAGGCCTCGAAGCCTTGCAAGTTGGGCTGCAGGGCCGCGACCACACGCTTCATCGCGTCCACATCCTGGTAAATCAGCGCGTCGGCGCCGATGAACTCTCGAATCTCTTCAATGCTTCGGTTGTGCGCCACCAGCTCTTCGCTGGTCGGCATGTCGATGCCGTAGACATTGCGGAAGCGCACCGGTGGCGCGGCCGAGGCCAGATAGACCTTGCGTGCGCCTGCCTCGCGGGCCATCTGCACGATTTCCTTGGAGGTGGTACCGCGCACGATAGAGTCATCGACCAGCAGCACATTGCGGCCCTTGAACTCTAGGCCGATGGCGTTGAGCTTCTGGCGCACCGACTTCTTGCGCGCGCCCTGCCCCGGCATGATGAAGGTGCGACCAACGTAGCGGTTCTTCACAAAGCCTTCGCGGTAGGGCTTGCCGATGCGATGGGCCAGCTGCATGGCCGAGGGGCGGCTCGATTCAGGAATCGGGATCACCACATCGATGTCGCTGGGCGGCATGGTCGAGATCAGACGCTGGGCCAGGGTCTCACCCATGTTCAGGCGTGCCTGGTAGACGGAGATGCCGTCCATCACCGAATCCGGACGAGCCAGGTAGACGAACTCGAACATGCAGGGGTTCAGCGTCGGGTTCTCGGCGCATTGCTGGGTGTGCAGCGTGCCGTTCATGTCCACGAAGAGAGCCTCGCCGGGCGCCACGTCGCGGGCCAGCTGGAAACCATTGCCTTCCAAGGCCACGCTTTCGCTCGCCACCATGTACTCGCCATCGGCCGCTTGCCCAAAGCACAGTGGGCGAATGCCATAAGGATCGCGGAAGGCCAGCAGACCATGACCTGCGATCAAAGCGATCACGGCATAAGAGCCCTTGATGCGCTTGTGCACGGCTCGCACCGCCTTGAACACACCGTCGGGTGTCAGCGGCAGATCGCGAGCGACCTGTTCCAGCTCATGCGCCAACACGTTGAGCAAAACTTCCGAGTCGCTCTCGGTGTTGATGTGGCGGCGATCAATGTCGAACAGCTCGGTCTTCAGCCCTTGCGCATTGGTCAGGTTGCCGTTGTGCACCAGCACCAGGCCGAAGGGCGCATTGACGTAGAAAGGCTGAGCCTCTTCTTCGTTGTAGGCATTGCCGGCGGTCGGGTAACGCACCTGGCCCAGGCCGATAGAGCCGGGCAGCGCGCGCATATTGCGGGTGCGGAAGACATCACGCACCATGCCGCGGGCCTTGTGCATGAAGCATTTGTTGCCCTGCATCGTGACGATGCCCGCAGCATCCTGACCGCGGTGCTGCAGCAGCAGCAAAGCGTCATAAATCAGCTGATTGACAGGGGAACGGGAGATCACGCCAACGATGCCGCACATGGCTTTTCCTTCTCTGGATGAGACTTTTGTCCAAATACCTAACGGCCCAGCCAAGCGCCGTTCAACTTCCTAGCTGCCCGAGCTTGTGGCTCAGGCAGGCAATCGACTCGCTACCACTTCCGGCAACAAGGGCCGCAAGGTGCCCAAGACCTGATGCAGCTGCGGCGCCAGGAGCGACTCTTGCCAGGCCGGCCACTGGGCCGCCGGCGTCATCTGCACCAGCACCACCAAGAACAAAGCCAGGAGCAGGCCCCGCACCGCGCCAAATCCGGCACCCGCCAAACGGTCCAGCACACTCAACGGTGAGGCCTGAATCAAGGCGCGCAACAGTTTCGCAGCCAGGCCCCAGAGCAACAAGACCAAGGCAAAGCTCAAGACCAGCGCCAGGCCCGCGCTCAGACTGGCCCCGAGGCGCTGCTGCGGCAAAAAAGTCTGCAGCCATGGCGCCACATGTGGCGCCGCCAGATAAGCGACCAACCAACCGGCCAAAGACAGCAACTCGAACACCAGGCCGCGCCAGACACCGACCAGCACAGACAGTACCAGCAAAGCCAGCAGCGTCAGGTCTACCCAGCTCATGCCAAGTCACCTCGGTATGCGCAAGGCTCGGTCGCGAAAGAAACTTGGCCGCGCCGCATCAAAGCGTCAACACGGCCGCCGACAGGCCGGCCGCCTTGAGCTTGGCCGCCGCCTTGTCGGCTTCCTCGCGGTTGGCATAGGGTCCAAGGCGCACGCGGATGCGCTTGCCGGCCGCGGTGTCTACGGCCTGGGTGTAGGTCTTGAGTCCCAGATGCTCCACTTTCATGCGCACCTCATGGGCTGATTTGCTATCGGCAAAGGCGCCCACTTGCAAAATGTGTCGCGTGCTGGGCACGGCGTCCGCTGGCTTGCCGACTGACGTGCCGGCTCGGCCTTCAAGCAAGGCTTGCACACGAGCGGCCTCGGGGCTGCTGCCGCTGGCGTTGCGCTTATCGACCGTTTTCTCACTTGGCTTTTCGCTTAACTTCTCGGCTGGCTTGGTGACCGCCTTGTCCAAGCTCTTCTCAGCAACTTTCTCGGCTGGTTTTTCGGGCAACTTCTCGATCGGCTTGTCGGCAGCTTGGGCCGGTACCGCAAGCGGCGCGGGCGCAAGAGCCACCTTGCCTTCGCTCACACGGTTAGAACTGGCGGCAGGCGTCGCGAGCTCTTTCTCTTCGGCCGCAGCCAAAGGCGGCAGGCTGGGCTGCACAGGCCGAGGCTGCGGAATCGCCAAGGGCGCAGCAGCGTCCTTGCTGGGAATATCGATGGGTAAATCGACCGGAATCGGTCGCGGTTGCGTCTCGAACACCAGAGGGAAACCGATCACACCGACACCGACCAAGACGGCCGCGCCGATCAGGCGATGGCGCGCCCGCAGGCGCAGTTGCTGGACGGCATCGGCCGAATCGGCCACCCGCTTGGCAGCCGGTCCGGTCTTGTCGCGCTTGAAAAAGGACAGCAAACCCATGGCAAAAAATCCGGCCTGCGCCGAGGTGAAGGACAGCGTTGACGAAAGCTGGAACAAAGTGAGCGCCGGTCGCCTCAGGCCAGCGCCGAAGCGCTGAGTTCTAAAGCCTGGCAAAACCGGTCGCCCGGTCTCATCCGACGGTGGGGAAATTCGCGGGAGGCAGTGCGTCCGTCGATGCTTGCTTGGCCTGCAAACGAGGCACACCGTTCTTGAGCACGCCACCCACGGTGTAGAAGGAACCGAAGACCAGAATTCTATCAGCGGGGTCCGCCTCGGCCGCCGCGGCCGCCAGGGCGTCGAGCGGCTGCGCATGGGTGTGCAGCTGCACCTGCGGCGGTGCCTTCAGGCGCCCTTCGGCCTGCAGGGCTGCGAACTGAGCCTGCAAATCGGTGGCGCTGGCGGCGCGGGGCAGCTCCAAATTGCAGAAATGCCAGACGTCGACCAAAGGGGCCATGCGCTGGAAGATGTTGGCCAGGTCTTTGTCGGCCATGGCGCCAAAGACAGCATGGGTGCGCGGGTAGAAGCCCATCTGGTCCAGATTCTGGGCCAGGGCCGCCACGGCATGCGGGTTGTGCGCCACGTCCAGCACCAGGGCCGGCTGGCCGGCCACGACCTGGAAGCGCCCGGGCAACTCCACCAAGGCCAGGCCGGTGCGAACCGCTTGCGCGCTGATCGGCAGGCGCTCGTACAAAGCCTCGAACACCGCCAGCACGCCCGCCGCATTGAGCAGCTGATTGACGCCGCGCAGCGCCGGATAGGCCAGGCCGCTGAAGCGGCGCTCGCGGCCCGACCATTGCCACTGCTGGCGATCGCCGCTGTAGCTGAAATCAACCCCCAGCTGGCGCAGATCGGCGCCGATCTCGGCGGCGCGTGCCGCCAGGCTGTCCGGCGGCATGGGGTCGCTGACGATCACGGTGCGGCCGGCGCGCATGATGCCGGCTTTCTCGCGGCCCACCGACTCACGGTCCGGCCCCAGGTACTCGGTGTGATCCAGATCGATGCTGGTGATGACGGCGCAGTCGCCGTCGATGCAGTTGACAGCATCCAGGCGCCCACCCAGGCCCACCTCGAGGATCACCAGATCCAGGGGCTCGGCCGCCAGGCGGCGCATGATGGCCAGGGTCGTGAACTCGAAATAGCTCAGGGTCATCTCGCCGCGCGCCGCCTCCACGGCCGCGAAATGCGGCAGCAAGCTCTCTGCGTCCACCGGCGCGCCGCCCACCCGGCAGCGCTCCTGGAAATGGACCAGGTGCGGCTTGATGTAGAGGCCCACGCGGTAGCCCGCCTGCAAGGCGATGGACTCCAGCATGGCGCAGGTCGAGCCCTTGCCATTGGTGCCCGCCACCACCACCACCGGCGGCTCGAAGTTCAAGCCGAGGCGCTCGCGTAAGGTGGTGACCCGTTCCAGGGTCATGTCGATGGTCTTGGGATGCAGACGTTCGCAATGGGCCAGCCAGTCGTCCAGAGTGGCAGGCACGGGCATGAGGTTCTGAGAGGTCATGGCGAGGAAAACGCTTCCAGCAAAGAAAGACGGCCAGACCTTGTGGGCCTGGCCGTGTGGGGTGAGGAGCGAGAGTTCAGACAGCGGCTGCCAAGGCAGCTCAGGCCACGGCGTCCGAGCTCTGGCGCTGCAGCATGGCCAGCGAGCGGGCGATGGTCTCGCGCAGTTCGCGGCGGTCCACGATCATGTCCACGGCACCCTTTTCCATCAGGAACTCGGCGCGCTGGAAGCCAGCGGGCAGCTTCTCGCGCACGGTGTTCTCGATCACGCGCGGGCCGGCAAAGCCGATCAGCGCCTTGGGCTCGGCGATCACCACATCACCGACAAAGGCAAAGGAGGCCGACACGCCGCCCATGGTCGGGTCGGTCAGCACGCTGATGTAAGGCAGCTTAGCTTTGGCCAAGCGGGTCAGGGCCGCGTTGGTCTTGGCCATCTGCATCAGGCTCAAGAGGCCCTCCTGCATGCGGGCACCGCCGGTCGCGGTGTAGCAAATGAACGGCGTCTTTTGTTCGATGGCGGTTTCCACGCCACGCACAAAGCGCTCACCGACCACCGAACCCATGGAGCCGCCCATGAAATTGAACTCGAAGCAGGCCACCACCACCGGCAGCGTCATCACGGCGCCGCCCATGACGATCAGCGCGTCAGTCTCGCCGGTGTGCTCCAGCGCTTCCTTCAGGCGATCGGGGTACTTCTTGCTGTCCTTGAACTTCAGCGCGTCCACCGGCAGCACTTCCTGGCCGATCTCGTAACGGCCTTCGCCGTCGAGGAAGGCGTCCAGGCGAGCCCGGGCACCGATGCGGTGATGGTGGCTGCACTTGGGGCAGACATTGACGTTCTTTTCCAGATCGGTCTTGTAGAGCACCGTCTCGCAGGACGGGCACTTGATCCACAAACCTTCCGGCACCATGCGGCGCTCGGTCGGGTCGGTTTGCTGCATCTTGGGCGGCAACAGTTTCTCAAGCCAACTCACAAGCAGACTCCTTTGTTCTGGTTCTCAGGTCAGGCTACGCGTCGAGCGCAGCGCGGATCTCGCGGATGAACTGGGCACCCGTGAAAGCGACATTATCGCGTGTCTGCGTCTCCAGCAGCTCGACCAGGCGAGAACCGATCACCACCGCGTCCGAAACATCGGCCACAGCGCGGGCGGTGGCGGCGTCACGGATGCCGAAACCCACGCCCACCGGCACGCTGACATGCTGGCGGATGCGCGGGATCATTTCGGCCACGGCCGCGGTGTTCAGGTGGCCCGCGCCGGTCACGCCCTTGAGCGAGACGTAGTAGACATAGCCGCTGGCGATCTTGCCGATGCGGGCCATGCGCGCCTCGGTCGAGGTCGGCGCCAGCAGGAAGATCGGGTCCAAACCACGCGCCTGCAGCAGAGCAGCAAAGGTTTCACATTCCTCCGGCGGATAGTCCACCACCAGCACGCCGTCGACACCGGCCGCCGCCGCATCGTCGACAAAACGGGCAATGCCGTAGCGCTCGATCGGGTTGGCGTAACCCATCAGCACCACCGGGGTGACATCGTCGGCCTGGCGGAATTCGCGCACATCGGCCAGCACGCGGGCCAGACCGATGCCCTTTAGCAAGGCCCGCTCGGCCGCACGCTGGATGACCGGGCCGTCGGCCATGGGGTCAGAAAAGGGCACGCCGAGCTCGATCACGTCGGCGCCAGCTTCGGCCATGGCACGCATCAACGGCACCGTGGTTTCGGGGTAAGGGTCACCGGTGTGGACGAAGGGGATCAAGGCCTTGCGGCCTTGCGCGGCCAGACGGGCGAAGGTGGCTTGGATGCGGCTCATCACAGGCCTCCTTTCGAGCTCAGCACATGGACCGGCTGCTCGCCGCCCTTGACCGACTGCCCCTTGCAGGACGGCCGGCAGTAGAACTCGGCCTTGGACAGATCGGCCACGGTGCCGATGTCCTTGTCGCCACGGCCGGACAGATTGACCAGCAGGTGCTGATCGGGCCGCATCGTCGGCGCCAGCTTCATGGCATGGGCCACCGCATGGCTGGACTCCAGCGCCGGGATGATGCCCTCGGTGCGGCACAGGTGGTGGAAGGCGGCCAGCGCTTCCGCATCGGTCACGCCCACATACTCGGCGCGGCCGATGTCCTTGAGGTAGGCATGCTCGGGGCCAACGCCAGGGTAATCCAGGCCGGCCGAGATCGAATGGGTCTCGATGATCTGGCCGTTGTCGTCTTGCAGCAGGTAGGTGCGGTTGCCATGCAGCACACCCGGGCTGCCGGCGCTCAGCGTGGCCGCATGCTTGCCGCTGTTCATGCCCTCCCCGGCTGCCTCCACGCCAATCAGGCGCGTGCCGGCATGGGGGATGTAGGGGTAGAAGATGCCCATGGCATTGCTGCCGCCGCCCACACAGGCGATCACAGCATCGGGCTGGCGGCCGATCATCTCGGGCATCTGCGTCAGGCACTCGTCACCGATCACGCGCTGGAAGTCGCGCACCAGCATCGGATACGGGTGCGGGCCGGCCACGGTGCCGATGATGTAGAAGGTCGATTCGACGTTGGTGACCCAGTCGCGCATGGCCTCGTTGAGCGCGTCTTTCAACGTCTTGGAGCCCGACTCCACCGGCACCACGCGGGCGCCCAGCAAATGCATGCGGTAGACATTGGGGCTCTGGCGCTTGACGTCCTCGCTACCCATATAGACCACGCATTCCATGCCATAGCGGGCGCAGATGGTGGCCGTCGCCACGCCGTGCTGGCCGGCGCCGGTCTCGGCAATGATGCGCTTCTTGCCCATGCGCTTGGCGAGCAGGGCCTGGCCGATGGTGTTGTTGATCTTGTGCGCGCCGGTGTGATTCAGATCCTCTCGCTTGAGATAAACCTGGGCACCGCCGAGCTCACGACTCAGGCGATCGGCGTGATAGATCGGGCTGGGGCGGCCGACAAAATGGGCCAACTCGCGCTTGAACTCTTTGATGAACTCCGGGTCCTTGCTGTAGTGGGCATAGGCCTCTTTCAGCTCGTCGAGGGCGTGAACCAGGGTCTCGGCGACAAAGCTGCCGCCATAAGTTTGGCCATGGATGGGGCCGAAATGCCCCTGGGCATCGGGCTGTGCGTAATCTTGCATGGTGTGGAGCGCTTTTCTTCAGGCGCAGTCCAGACCGGCCACTTGGGCATCGGCCTCGCGCACAGCGGCGCAGAACTGCTGGATCAGGGTGGCGTCTTTCAGGCCCTTGGCCTGCTCGACGCCGGAACTCACATCAACGGCCGTGGGCCGGACCTGAAGCACGCCAGTCAGCACATTTCCGGCATGCAACCCACCAGACAAAACGACTGGAGAGGGCACGTTTCTTGGAATGAGTGACCAATCGAAAACCTTTCCACCACCGCCATAGCCTTCGACATGGGCGTCGAGCAGGATGGCTTGTGCTGTTGAAAACTGTTGGGCGAAGTCTAACAAATCAAAGCCTGGCTCCATGCGCGCAGCGCGAAGATAGGACCGGCCGTAGCGCTCGCAGTCGGCCGCGCTCTCATCGCCGTGGAACTGCAGCAGCATGTTCGGCAGCGCCGCCAAAGCCTCTCGGACCTCGGCTTCGCTGGCATTGACGAACAAGCCCACCGGTGTCACGAAGGGCGGCAACGCGCGAGCAAGTTCAGCCGCACGAGTCGGGCTCACGAAACGTGGGCTCTTGGCATAGAAGACAAAGCCAATAGCATCGGCACCGGCGGCGACAGCAGCGAGCACATCGGCCTCGCGGGTCAGACCGCAGATCTTGATTCGGGTACGGCTCATGGGCGCTCTGGCTTCAAAGAATAGGGGTTGGCAACACGCTCAAGGCAACCAGTCCATGGCTGCGGTGTGGGTCGGAATCTGCAGCTCCGCATCGTAGTACGGGCCTTTGAAGTAGAGCCCGTCCGGCGGAAAGGTCGGTGCTGCAACGCTGCGCTCGCGTGCCGCCAGCACCTCGCCCACCCAGGCCGGTGGCCGGCTGCCATTGCCCACCGCGATCAGACAACCCATCAGATTGCGCACCATGTGGTGAAGAAAGGCCGAGGCATCGAAGTCGAAACGCCAGTAGGCGCCGCGTCGCGTGATCTCGATCGCACGCAAGGTCTTGATCGGTGACTTCGCTTGGCATTGCGAGGAGCGGAAGCTGCTGAAGTCATGCTCGCCAAGCAGCAGCGCCGCGGCGGCTTGCATGGAGGCCATGTCCAGCGGGCGGAACACCCAGCCCACGGCGCCAGCCTCAATCGCCGGCCGCACCACCGATTCCAGCAAAAGAAAACTGTAGCGTCGGCCTCGCGCCGCAAAACGGGCATGGAAGTCGTCCGGCGGAAACACACACCATTGGATGGCCACATCAGCCGGCAAGTAACGATTCGTGCCCCGCACCCAGGAGGCCGGTTCGCGCCGCACCGTGGTGTCGAAATGAACCACCTGGTTGAGCCCATGCACGCCAGTGTCGGTACGCCCGGCACAGATGGTGCGAACCTCGCGATCGGCGAATTGGCTGAGCGCTGCCTCCAGCACGTCCTGCACGGTCTGGCGGTCGTTCTGGCTCTGCCAGCCGTGGTAGGCCTGGCCTCGGTAGCTGACGCCCAGGGCGACGCGCTGCAGAGCTTCCGCCTGCCCCGTCTGCAGGCCTTGGCCCTGCTCCACCCCGGACACCATCGACATCAAAGCACTCCCCAATGAAAAAGGCGCTCGGCCAGGCCGAGCGCCTCGAAGCATGCCACAGGCCTCAGCGCAGTTCGTTGAGCATGGCTTGAGCCTTGTCGCGCAGACCGCCGCTGGTCTTGGAGATCAGCTCCTGCAGCACTTCGCGCGCGCCCTCGGTGTCACCAATCTGGCGGAACTCATCGGCCAACTCCAGCTGACGCAGCAGCGGGTCGCCATCGTCCAGGCCCAAGTCAGCGATGTCAGGGATGGCCGGAGCTGCAGTGGCCGGAGCCTCTTTCATCAAGGCATCGAACTCGGCCGCGAGATCGCCTTCCAGGGCCGAAGACTCGGCGGACGGAATGGCGGGCGTGGCCGGCAGGTCGAGGTCGATGGACGACAGATCAAAGTCCAGCGCGCCGCCGGCCGCTTCCGGTGTAACCGTGGCCGGGCGATCGTCGTCGAGATCGTCCAGATCAAATTCCAGATCGGTTCCACCCGCTTGGGTCGGCGTCGCCGGCGGCGACAGGTCGAAGTCCATGGCCATGGGCGCCTGATCGACTGTGGTCGGCAGGGCCTGGGTGGCTTCCATGGAAATCGGCGACGGCGCTGGCGCGGCCGGCGGTGAATCCAGGTCGAGATCCAAGTCCAGGTCGAACACGCTGGTCGGCCCTGTGTCCGGTGCATTGCGACCCAGAGGCTCGGTGGCCAGATGACCGCCCGCGGTCACCGTGTGAGGCATGGTGCTGGCGTCCATGGGCTCGGGATGAACCTCGCGCCCGCTGGCCGGCAAACTCGGCGCACCACCCGGCTGGTAGAGCGGGTTCTCAGGGTCGATCTGGCGGCCGAGTTCTTGGGCCTTGGCCCAGTCATCACCGCGACCTTGCGTTTCCGCGTAAAGCTGGATGGCCAGTTGCTCAAAGCCCTTGGTGTCGCGGCGTTTGGCATAGACCTCGAGCAGCTTGAGCCGGATGGCCATGCGCTCGGGGTTGGCACGCAAGGCTTCCTTGAGGATTTCCTCTGCCTGCAGATCCCGGCCATAGGCCAGGTAGACATCGGCCTCGGCCACGGGATCGACATCGCCGATGGCGTCCAGCTGACTCAGCGAATAGTTCATCGACGAGGCACCGTTGGCCGCATCGCGCGTGTCCACGCGCTGGCCACCGGTGGCGCCGAAGAAGGAATCCGGCTGTAGACGGCTTTCCTGGAAACCCGTGTCGGACTTGGCCTGGGCCTTCTGATTGCGGAAGCGGTAGAAACCAAATCCGCCGGCCGCGAGCAACAGCAGCCCCGTCAGGGGCAGCAAGGGGTTGTCCAACAGCTGTTCCAAGATACCGGGCTGAGCGACTTCGGGCGCCGCCGGCATGACCGCACTGGCCGGCTTGGACGCGGCCGGAGCCACGGTACTGGGCAAGGGCTTGGAGGCCACGGGCGCCGGCAGCGGGGCAGGAGCCGGCACGGGTGCCGGCACAGGCGCAGCCACCACGGGCGCAGGTGCTGGGACGGGTGCTGGGGCCGGTGCCGGTGCCTGAACTGGCGCGGTAGCGGGAGCCGCCACTGGCGCAGGCGCTGGGGCCGGCTTGGCCGCGCTGGACAGCTTCTTCAGCTCCTCCACATTGCGAGTCAACTCGGCCACGCGAGCCGCCGAGTCTTTCTTCTCGGTGTCCTTGGACACCTTGGCAAGCTTCGCATCGGCCGCAGCGGCCTTGCTCAAAGTCAGCTTGTCAGGCGTCGGCGCAGCGGCTTGTTTGCGATCTTCCACCGCAGCCTGAACCTGGCCCTTGGCCTGGCGATCGCTTTCGTCTTGCTTGATCGTTGGGGCGGCACCGCTGAGTCGCTGGCGGTAGGCATTGAAGTCGGCGCTCTGTGCGCGAATCACCTGGCGCGCCTCGGCCGTGCTCAGCGAGGACACGCTATCGGCGGAAGGCACTTGCAGCACGCTGCCGGCCTTCAAACGATTCATATTGCCGTTGATGAAGGCGTCTTCGTTGTTGCGATAGAGGCCCACCAGCATCTGGTCCAGCGAAACACCGGCCGGCTGCGTCTTGCCGGCGATGCGCGACAGGCTGTCGCCGGGCTTGACCACATATTCGGAGGCAGGCGCCTCATTGCTCCTGGCCGGGCGTGCCGGCGCTTCGGTGCGCGGGCGGGCTTCGGCCACAGCGGGCGCAGGCACGGGCGCGGGTGCAGCAGGACGTGGATCCAGGCGTGGACGGCTGCTGGCCGGCAGCGGCGTGGCTTCGGCCGGAGCGGAGGAAATCACCGGGGCCGCGGCTACGGCGGGCGCTGCGTTGGCAGGCTTGGGGCTGGCCGGCGGATCGAACAGCAGGGTGTACTCGCGCACCAAACGGCCACTGGCCCAGGTGAGCTCAAGAATCACATCGACAAAGGGCTCCTGAACCGCGCGGTCGCTGCTCACACGCAGCACATTGCGGCCATCGCGGCGCAAGACCTGCACCTGCGTGCCCGTCAGCACGGCGTTGTACTCGACACCGGTGGCTCGATAAGACTCAGGAGGAGCGACGCGCACCTTCAGGGTACCGGCCTCTTCGGCGCTGATGCTGGTGATGTCGATCTCGGCCTTGAGCGTTTCGCCGAGTGCAGATTGCACCGTCAGCTTGCCCAGACCCAGACCCCAGGCTCCGCTGCTGGCTGCAGCCAACAGAGCAGCCGCCATATGGGTCAGCGAAAAACGGCCCCATGTGCGGCTCATTGCGCTACCCAAGGCGCTTTTGTGTAGTTTCAAGGCATCCCCCAAAGCAACAAGGCGGGCACCAACGGGTGTCCGCCTGTTTCGACGATCAGTATTCTCCGCTCAACAGCGCTCACGATGCCATCCTCTTGCAGTCGGTACGCGAACCGGAAAACTCAACAGCGGCAAGCATATACGCTAAGAAGCTCAGGCAATGGCTGAAAAGCTCTTTTGAAGCAGTAGGGCTTCTCCGTCAAGGCACCGCTTGTCGCTTGAGGACAACGCGTGTGAGGGATATCACGGAGGGCGGGCCTCACCCAAAACTTGGGAAGGCGCCGCCCGGTCCGCTCGATGGATCAGCGGTCCAGCAGGATGCGCAGCATGCGGCGCAGCGGTTCGGCCGCACCCCAGAGCAGCTGGTCACCGATGGTGAAAGCGCCCAGATACTCAGGGCCCATGGCCAGCTTGCGCAGGCGGCCGACGGGGATCGTCATGGTGCCGGTCACGGCCACCGGGGTCAGATCCTTGATCGTGGCTTCACGCGTGTTGGGCACCACCTTCACCCACTCGTTGTCGGCGGCGATCATGGCCTCGATGTCGGCCAGGGGCACGTCGCCCTTGAGCTTGAAGGTCAGGGCCTGGCTGTGGCAGCGCATGGCGCCCACACGCACGCAGAAACCGTCTACGGGAATGGCACTGGAGCCGAAGCCCTCGCCGATGCCGAGGATCTTGTTGGTCTCGGCCATGCCCTTCCACTCTTCCTTGGATTGGCCGTTGCCCAGGTCCTTGTCGATCCAGGGGATCAGCGAGCCGCCAAGCGGCACGCCGAAGTTGGTGGTCTCGGCGGCGCTCAAACCGCGCTGGGTGGCGACGAGCTGGCGATCGATCTCGAGGATGGCGCTCTTGGGGTCGTCCAGCAAGGCGCGCACGGACGCGTTCAGCGTGCCGTACTGCGTCAGCAGCTCGCGCATGTGCTGGGCACCGCCACCGCTGGCGGCCTGGTAGGTCTGGGTGCTCATCCACTCGACCAGACCGGCCTTGTAGAGCGCGCCCACGCCCATCAGCATGCAGGACACGGTGCAGTTGCCGCCGACCCAGTTCTTGCCGCCCTTGGCCAGGGCATCCTTGATGACCGGCAGATTGACCGGGTCCAGGATGATGACGGCGTCGGATTCCATGCGCAGCGTCGAAGCCGCGTCGATCCAGTGGCCGTTCCAACCGGCGGCGCGCAGCTTGGGAAAAACTTCGCTGGTGTAGTCGCCGCCCTGGGCGGTGATGATGATCTCGCAGCGCTTGAGCTGCTCGATGTCAAAAGCGTTCTGGAGCTTGGTTTCGTTCTTGGCCTGGGCCGGGGCGGCGCCGCCGGCGTTCGAGGTGCTGAAGAACAGCGGCTCGATCAGGTCAAAGTCTTTTTCTGCGCTCATCCGGTCCATCAGGACCGAACCCACCATGCCGCGCCAGCCTACCAATCCAACAAGTGTCGTCATCGCTGTTACCTCTATCGCCCTAAAAAAGAAAAAAGCCTCTGGACTTCTTCTCCCCCGGCTCGTGTCGCCGGGGGTGTAGGGGCGAGACGAACCGGAGCTGAACTAGCCCTTCATGGTTTTGGTCGTGGTAATCGCTGCAACTACAGCGTCACCCATCTCGCGCGTGCCCACCTTCTGGGTGCCCTCGCTCCAAATGTCTGCGGTACGCAGACCTTGGGACAACACCGAGCCCACTGCGGCTTCGATACGAGCAGCAGCTTCGGGTTGGTTGAGGGAGAACTTGAGCATCATGGCAGCGGACAGGATTGTAGCCAGAGGATTGGCGATTCCCTTGCCGGCGATGTCCGGCGCGCTGCCATGGCTGGGCTCGTACAAGCCCTTGTTGTTCTTGTCCAAGGAGGCCGAGGGCAGCATGCCGATGGAGCCGGTCAGCATGGCCGCCTCGTCCGAGAGGATGTCGCCGAACATATTGCCGGTCACGACCACGTCGAAGCGCTTGGGCGCCTTGACCAGCTGCATGGCGGCGTTGTCCACGTACATATGGTCGAGTTCCACATCGGGGTACTCGGCGCTGACTTCGATCATCACGTCCTTCCAGAACTGGAAGGTCTCCAGCACATTGGCCTTGTCCACCGAGGTGACGCGCTTGTTGCGCTTGCGTGCGGCTTGGAAGGCGACATGGGCGATGCGCTCGATCTCCGGGCGCGAGTAGCGCATGGTGTCGAAAGCTTCTTCGCTGCCTGGGAAATGCCCGTCCACCGCGGTGCGGCGGCCGCGCGGCTGGCCGAAATAGATGTCGCCGGTCAGCTCACGGATGATGAGGATGTCCAGTCCGGCCACCAACTCGGGTTTCAAGCTCGATGCGTGCGTCAGCTGCTCGTAGCAGATGGCCGGGCGGAAGTTGGCGAACAGGCCCAGGTGTTTGCGCAGGCCCAGAATGGCTTGCTCGGGGCGCAGAGGGCGGTCCAGCTTGTCGTACTTCCAGTCGCCGACGGCGCCGAACAGGATGGCGTCGGCGTCTTTGGCCAGCTGCAGGGTGGAGTCCGGCAGCGGATGGCCGGCGGCCTCAAAAGCGGCGCCGCCCACCGGTGCGGTTTCCATCTCCAGCGGCAGGTCCAGGACCTTCAGCACCTTGACGGCTTCGGCGACGATTTCGGTGCCGATGCCGTCACCGGGGAGAATTGCGATCTTCATATCTGTCCTTGAATGGAATCAAACGGCGCTCAGGCCGACAGCTGGTGCTTGAGCCAGGGCTTGGCGGCCAGGCGCTCGGCCTCGAAGGCCTTGATCTTGTCGGCGTGGCGCAGGGTCAGGCCGATGTCATCAAAACCGCCCAGCAGGCAGAACTTGCGGAAGGCCTGCACCTCGAAGGGCAGCTCCGTGCCGTCCGGCTTGATCACCACCTGGCGCGGCAGATCGATGCTCAGCTGGTAGCCGGGGAAGGCATGCACTTCGTCGAAGAGCCGCGCCACTTGCGACTCGGGCAAGACGATGGGCAGGATGCCGTTCTTGAAGCAGTTGTTGAAGAAGATGTCCGCGAAGCTGGGCGCGATCAGGGCGCGAAAGCCGTACTGCTCCAGCGCCCAGGGCGCATGTTCGCGGCTGGAGCCACAGCCGAAGTTGGCGCGTGCCAGCAGCACGGATGCACCGGCGTAGCGCGCTTGGTTGAGTACGAAATCGGGGTTGGGTCGGCGGCTGGCCGGGTCCTGGCCGGGCTCGCCGGCGTCCAGATAACGCCACTCATCGAACAAGTTAGGGCCGAAGCCGCTGCGCTTGATGGACTTGAGGAATTGCTTGGGGATGATGGCGTCGGTGTCGACGTTCTCGCGGTCCATGGGGGCAACGAGGCCCTGGTGCAGGTTGAACTTTTCCATGTCTGAACTAACTCCTTGTGTTCGCCGGCGGGCTCAGCTCAAGTGGCTGACGTCGACGAAATGGCCGCGCATGGCGGCCGCGGCGGCCATGGCCGGGCTGACCAGATGGGTGCGGCCGCCGGCGCCCTGGCGCCCTTCGAAATTGCGGTTGCTGGTGGAGGCGCAGCGCTCACCGGGCTCCAGGCGGTCGGCATTCATGGCCAGGCACATGGAGCAGCCGGGCTCGCGCCACTCGAAACCTGCGGCCTTGAAGACCTGATCCAGGCCCTCTGCCTCGGCCTGCGCCTTGACCAGGCCCGAACCCGGCACGACCAGGGCCAGCTTCACATTCGAGGCCAGACGGCCACCGATGCGGCGCACCACGGCAGCGGCCTCGCGCATGTCCTCGATGCGGCTGTTGGTGCAGGAGCCGATGAAAACCTTGTCCACATGGATGTCGGCAATCGCCTTGTTGGGCTCCAGGTTCATGTACTGCAGGGCGCGTTCGATGGCGCCACGCTTGACCGCGTCCTTTTCCTTGTCCGGGTCGGGCACGCGGGCGTTCACGTCCAGCACCATCTCGGGCGAGGTGCCCCAGGTGACCTGCGGGCGGATCTGGCTGGCGTCCAGCTCCACCACCGCGTCGAAATGCGCGCCGGCATCCGAGTGCAAACCCCGCCAGTACTGCACGGCCAGATCCCATTCGACGCCGGTCGGCGTGAAGGGCCGGCCCTTGACGTAGTTCAGCGTGGTCTCGTCCACGGCGATCAGGCCGGCGCGGGCGCCGGCTTCGATGGCCATATTGCAAACCGTCATGCGGCCTTCCATGGACAACGCGCGAATGGCCGAGCCGCCGAACTCGAGGGTGTAGCCGGTGCCACCAGCCGTGCCGATCTTGCCGATGATGGCCAGCACGATGTCCTTGGCGCCCACGCCGGGCACGACCTGACCCTCGACGCGGATCAGCATGTTCTTGGCCTTCTTGGCCAAGAGAGTCTGCGTGGCCAGCACATGCTCGACCTCGGAGGTGCCGATGCCATGCGCCAGCGCGCCAAAGGCCCCATGGGTGGACGTGTGGCTGTCGCCGCAGACAACAGTCATGCCGGGCAGCGTGGCGCCCTGCTCCGGGCCGATCACATGGACGATGCCCTGGCGTTTGTCGTTCATCTTGAACTGGGTCACGCCGTGGCGGTCGCAGTTCTGGTCCAGGGTGTCGACCTGCAGCTTGGAGATCGGGTCGGCGATGCCGCCGCTGCGGTCGGTGGTGGGCACATTGTGGTCGCTGACCGCCAGATTGGCCGACAGACGCCAGACCTTGCGCGAAGCCAAATCCAGGCCTTCAAAGGCCTGGGGGCTGGTCACCTCATGCAGCAGATGGCGGTCGATGTAGAGCACGGCCGTGCCGTCGTCTTCGGTATGGACGACATGCTCATCCCAGAGCTTGTCGTAGAGCGTGCGAGCAGTCATGACAGTCTTCTTTCCTTCAATGCAATCGATGAGTTCGGGCGGCTTGAGGGGCCATCAAGCCTTGGGCGCCGGTGGGCAGAGGCTGTCGACAAAGCGCTGCAGCACGGCCGGCAGGCGCTCCTGGCGCAGCACGCCCAGGCAATACTCGCGCACGGCCCAGTCTTCATCCAGAGCCAGCAGCTTGACGTCGAACACGCGCGAAAAGCGCTCGGCCGGCCCGCCTGGCAGCACGGCCACGCCCAGGCCGGCCTCGACCAGCTGGGCAATCGCATCAAAGCCGCGCACCTGGATGCGGGCATTGAGCGTGCGGCCCAGGGCCTGGGCCTGCTGGCGCATCATTTCCTGGGCCGAGGCACCGGCATGCAGGCCGATCAGGTCGTAGTCAAGCAGGTCGGCAAAACGCACGCGGTCCTGCTCCGCCAGCGCATGGCGCTTGGGCACCAGCACGGCTAGGCGGCCACGGGCGTAGGACCAGGTCTGCAGGCGGCTGTCCAGCAAGGGCGCGGTGAACACGCCGGCATCGGCCCGGCCCTCGGCCACGGCCGCCTGCACCTCGGCGCTGGTCAGGTCTTCCAGGCTGATGCGGATCTGCGGGTGGCCTTGGCTGAAGGCCACCAGATCGGCCGGCAGGCATTCGGCAATCGCGCCGCTGTTGGCGGCAATGCGCAGATGACCTTTGATGCCGCGGGCGAACTCCACCACCTCGCTCTCGAGCGCATGCAAAGAGGCATGGAGGGAGCGAATGTGGCGCACCAGGGCGCGGCAGGCCTCGGTGGGCTCAACCCCGCGCGAGCGGCGCTCGAACAGCTGCACGCCCAGGCGGGCCTCTAGGTCGGACACCCGTTTGCTGGCCGCGGCCAGGGCCAGGTGCTCCTGCTGCGCCCCGCGCGTGATGGAGCGCGTCTGCTCAATGGCCAGCACGAGGTTGAGGGTGGTCAGGTCAAGGCGCATGGTTGTGTCCGTGGTCTGGATTCAGGGCCGATGGACGAAGAAGCAATGTTTCAGGTCGGAAAGAAGGTCGAAAGCGCGACGAGGCCAGGCTCAGTTCAAATCCAGATTGGCCCTAATGTCAGCAGCCAATACTCTGGGGATGGAATTTAGCTTTCGCCAACAACATGCGCACACCGATATTAACAATTGCATCTTCGCAGTTCACGAAGTCTAAACCAAGCAGCCACCCCTTTGTTGCGGCGCCTGAGGCCGGGCAGCGCGCGCGGGCTGGCGCAGCACGAGCGAACACGCGGCTGACGTGACACATGCAGCTTCGGCGCAACAACGCACCCAGGCCCACCGCGGCGCCCCGCAAACAGGGGTCGAGACAAACCCGCAAATCTCGCGCATTCCAGCGCCTGACTTTCGACAGCGCCAGGCCATCTTCCTAAGGTGCTGCATTCGCGTCGGTAGCCGACAAGTTTCGGCCTGCCCGAGCCAGCAATTCCGCTGCCGCGACAATCACCCGCTTCGCGCCGACGCAAACACCTGCGCCCGGCTCCACACCATGTCTGTGAAATCGCCATGAAACTGCCCCGTCTGACCCTTCTCGCTGTATTGCTGCAACTGGGCAGCGCCGCCCACGCTGTGGAAAACTCCATCGGCCTGGACCTGCCCGGCTTCGACGCCAGCGTGCGCGTGCAGGACGATCTGTTCCGCGCCGCCAACGGCGGCTGGCTCAAGAGCACCGAGATCCCGGCCGACAAGGCCAGCTTTGGCAGCTTTGCCGTGCTGCGCGACCTGTCCGACCAACAGGTGCGCGCCATCATCGAAGAACTGGCCCGTCAGCCACAGACCGCCGGCAGCGTCGAGCACAAACTCGCCGCGTTTTACACCGCCTTCATGGACACGACGGCCATCGACCAAGCCGGCCTGGCCCCGCTGCAGCCCCAACTGGCTGAGATCGACGCACTGAAGAGCCCGCGAGAACTGGCGCAGTGGCTGGGCCGCATGCAAGGCCATCTGTCGACGCCCGTGGAACTCTCGGTCGGGCCCGACTTCAAGAACCCCAGCCTGAATCTGGCGGCGGCCAGCCAAGGCGGCCTGGGCCTGCCCGGCCGCGATTACTACCTGAAGAAAGAGCCGCGCATGCTCAAGGCACGCGCCGCCTATCTGCAGTACCTGCAAACCCTCGCGGAACTGGCCGGCGAAGCCCAACCCGCCCGCGCCGCTGCCCGCGTGCTGGCCTTGGAGACCGCTATCGCCAAGGCCCACTGGGACCCGGTGGCCAACCGCGACCCGGTCAAGGCCTACAACCCCATGAGCCCGGCCGAGCTAGCACGCAAGGCGCCCGGCTTCGATTGGGCTGCTTTCCTGGCAGCCGCGCGCCTGGGCCAGGTCGACCGTCTGGTCGTGGCCCAACCCAGCATGGCCATTGCACTGGGCCGCCTGCATGCCAAGCTGCCACTGGCCGACTGGAAGCTCTATGCCAAGCTGCACCTGTTGGACGCCCATGCGGCGACCCTGCCCCAGGCCTTCCGCCAAGCCCGCTTTGCCTTCCGCGGCAAGGCCTTGTCCGGCGCGAGCAGCGAGCAGGCACGCTGGCAGCAAGGCATGACGCAAGTCAACGCGGCCCTGGGCGACGCTCTGGGCAAGCTCTACGTCGAGCGCCATTTCCCGGCTGGCCACAAGGCCCGCATGCAGGAGCTGGTGAGCAATTTGATGGCCGCTTTCGGGGATTCGCTGGAAGCCCTGAGCTGGATGTCGCCGCAGACGAAGCTGCAGGCGCGCGACAAGCTCAACAAGTTCACCGTCAAGATCGGCTACCCCGACCAATGGCGCGATTTCAGCGCCCTGGAGGTGCGCGCCGGCGACGCGCTGGGCAACCGCCTGCGATCGGCCGATTTCGAATGGCAGGTGCTGGCCGCCAAAGCCGGCCGCCCGGTGGATCGCAAGGAGTGGGGCATCAACCCGCAGCTGGTCAATGCCTTCTACGACCCCACGACCAACGAGATCCTCTTCCCCGCAGCCATCCTGCAGCCGCCCTTCTTCGATGCCACGGCCGATGACGCCGCCAACTACGGGGCCATCGGTGCCGTGATCGGCCACGAGATCAGCCACGGCTTTGACGACCAAGGCAGCCAGTTCGACGGCGACGGCAAGCTCCGCAACTGGTGGACACCGGCCGACCGCAAGGCCTTCGAGGCCGTCGCAGCCAAGCTGGTGGCCCAGTACAGCGGCTACGAGGCCATCCAGGGCAAGCATGTCAATGGCGAGCTGACCCTGGGCGAGAACATCGCCGATCTGTCCGGCCTGCAAGTGGCATACAAGGCCTACCAGCGCTCCCTGGGCGGCAAGCCCAGCCCGGTGATCGGGGGCTTCAGCGGTGAGCAGCGCTTCTTCCTGGGCTGGTCGCAGGCCTGGCGGACCAAGATGCGCGAAGAGGCGACGCTGATGCAGGTCACCATGGACCCGCACTCGCCCGCCGAGTTCCGGGCCAATGGCGCAGCCGTCAATCACGACGGCTTCCACCAGGCCTTCGGCACCAAGGCTGGCGACAAGATGTTCAAGGGCAGCGCAGAGCGCATTCGCATCTGGTAAGCGCAAGAGGCCCGGCATGGGCCGTGAAACTCAGCACAGAACAGGATTAGGCCCAGGAATGCCCATATTCCTGGGCCTGAGCGACCCGGCTTGAGCCTAGGATGCACAGACACGGTGCAGCCATTCGGCTACCGGTCTCACTCAGCCCCTGTTTTGTGAAAGACCCTCGCTCATGCCCAAGCTCATCCCTGCCGTGAACGGCCTGGCTCTTTTCGCCCTGCTGCTCGCCCCCCACGCTCTGGTTCAGGCCGCCGACGCGGCGCCCGAAAGCCTGCACATCTGCCACGAAAACGAAGACGCTTTCCCCTGGCTGCTCAAGGACAAACCCGGCTACAGCCAGATCATGATGGCGCAGCTGGAAAAGCAGCTGGGCACGCCGATCAAGCTCATGCCCATGCCTTGGAAGCAATGCCTGGCCGAGCTGAAGAGCGGCAAGGTCGACGCGGCCATGAATGCCAGCTTCAACGCCGAGCGCGCCGAGTTTGCCCATTACCCGCTCAAGCTCGACGGCGAGGCCGACGCCACCAAGCGCATGTACCGCGCCACCTATGCGCTCTACAAAGGCAAGGCGGCCGCCGTCGGCTGGGACGGCAAGGCGTTGACTGCAGCCGGCACCATCGGCGCGCAAGCAGGTTTTTCCATCGTCGCGCAGCTCAAGCAGCTGGGCGCCAAGGTTGAGGACAACGCGCCGACGGCCGACGAACTGCTCAACCGCGTGGCCTCGGGTCGCTACCTCGCGGCCGCGCTGCAGACCACCGAAGCCGACAACTCTCTGGCCGCTTTGCCAGCCCTGCAAGGCAAGGTCGAGCGGGTGAATCCCCCGCTTGTGGACAAGGCCTACTACACCATCTTCTCCAAGCCCTTTTTTGCCAAGCATGGGCAGACCGCTCGTGAAGTCTGGCGCCTGCAAGGCAAGATGCGCGAGTCGCCCGAGTTCAAGGCCCAGGTCTCGCATCTGATGAAGTCGGTGGACTGAGTATGAAATGCTGCCTAGCTTCACCCGCTCGGGGTGAGGCTAAGCCAGCCAGCTGTTAACCTCGTCCCTGGCTGAACAGGAGCAGGTTTGGGCGATACCGCGGACAGCGCCAAAGCGAACGAAGCACAAGCGCTCTGGACCCACGACGAGCAGGGGCCGCTGCTGCGCCTGAGCGGCGACTGGCGCGGCAAGAGCCGCCTGCCGGCCCGTCCAGACACCACGGCCTCCGCCACAGCAACGCTGCCACTGCGAATTGATGGCCGCGCGCTGGAAGCCTTTGACAGCAGCCTGGCCGCAGCCCTTTGGGCCCTGAGCCGCAGCGCCCGGGCGCCGCTGGACACGCGTGAGCTACCGCCGGCCTTGAGCGGCATGCTGGATCTGGCCGCCCGACAGAGCGCCGGCGACGCGCCCGGCGGCCGCCGCCGCCCGCGCTGGCTGACCCGCGTCGGCCTGGCCTGGCAGGCTCGCTATCGCCGCACGCGCGACACCTTGGCTTTCACCGGCGATTTGCTGATCGCCGTCTACCGGGCCATGCGCGGCAGCACCGCCATGCGCGGCGAAGACCTGGCCCAGCAGTTGCACGCCACCGGCCCAGCCACCTTGCCCATCGTCACCCTAATCAGCTTTCTGGTCGGGCTGATCATTGCCTATATGGGCGCGGCCCAGCTGCAGCGTCTCGGCGCCCAGGCCTTCATGGCCGACCTGGTGACCATTGGCGTGGTGCGCGAAATCGCTGCCCTGATGACCGGCATCATGCTGGCCGGACGTGTCGGTGCCGCCTTCGCCGCACAGCTCGGCAGCATGCAGGCCAATGAGGAGATCGATGCTTTGCGCGCCCTGGGCCTGAACCCAGTCGAGCACCTGGTGCTGCCGAGGGTCCTGGCCATGGCCTTGATGGCCCCCTTGCTGACCACGTTTGCGGCCGTGGTGGGCATGTTGGCCGGCCTGCTGGTGGCGGTGGGCATCTTCCATGTCGAACTCCTGGACTACCTCTACCGCAGCTCCAAGGCCATCACCCTGGCGCACGCCGGCATCGGCCTGCTCAAGGGCACGGTTTACGGCGTGCTGGTCGCCATGGCCGGCTGCCGCCAGGGCTTGCATGCCGGTCGCAGCGCCCAGGCCGTGGGCGAGGCCACCACCGCCGCCGTGGTGCAGGCCATCATCTGGATCGTCATTGCCGCCTCGGCGCTGACGATTGCTTTCCAGAGGCTGGGCTGGTGATGAAGCAAGCCGCGAGCCCGCTGCTGTGTGCCGAAGGTTTGAGCCTGGCCGTGGCCGGCCGCTTGCTGATGGAGAACCTCAGCTTCGAGCTGCAGCGCGGCGAGATCCTGGTGCTGATGGGCGGCAGTGGCTGCGGCAAGAGCACGCTGATGCGCCATCTGATCGGCCTGCAGGAGCCGGCCCTAGGCCGCGTCATCTTCGGGGAGCGGGATCTGGCCGATGCCGACGTGGAGGAACTGGCCCGCCTGCGCCGCCAGTTCGGCGTGATGTTCCAAGGCGGAGCACTCTGGAGCTCAATGACAGTGGGCGAAAACGTCATGCTGCCGCTCACCGAGTTCAGCGAACTGGACGAGGACGCGGCCGAGCAGATGGCCCGCTTCAAACTGGCCCTGGTCGGCATGGAAGGTGCCTTCGACGAACTACCCAGCGCCCTCAGCGGTGGCATGAAAAAGCGGGCCGCCATCGCGCGCGCCATGGCCCTGGACCCACCCCTGCTGTTTCTGGACGAACCCTCGGCCGGCTTGGATCCGATCAGCTCCGCCAGTCTTGATGAGCTGATCCTCAATTTGCGCGATCATCTCGGCACCAGCATCGTGCTGGTGACGCATGAACTGAGCAGCATCTTCGCGGTGGCCGACCGCGCCCTCTTTCTCGACGCCAAGGAGAAGACCATGACCGCGCTCGATGCCCCGCGCCGCCTGCTGGAGTCAGGCCCCGAGACGGTGCGCCTGTTCCTGCGTCGCGGCCTCGATGAAGCAGCAGGAGCACGTGCATGAGAAAGCGTCACGGTCACCCTGCCCTGCTGGGCTTGTTTGTTGTCACGGCCCTGATCCTGCTTTTCATCGCTGTTTTTGTGATCGCCGGCGGCAAGCTGCTGGGCGGCAAGGAGCGCGTGGTGATGTATTTCCACGGCTCCATTTACGGCCTGCAAATCGGCGCGCCCGTGGTGTTCCGCGGCGTGCACCTGGGCAATGTCAGCGCCATCGGCGTGGCCTACAACAATGCCAGCAATGCCGTGTCCATTCCGGTCGAAGCCGAACTGGAGCGAGACATGCTCGGAAATCTCAGCGGCGAGCGCCTGCCTGGCAGCGGCGCCACCTCGCTCAAGGCCTTGGTCGATCGCGGCCTGCGCGCTCAGCTGGGCCTGCAAAGCCTGCTGACGGGCCAGCTCTATGTGGACCTGGACTTTCGGCCGGACAAAACTACCACTGGGGCCACCGTCGAGACCAGCCGCTATGTGCAGATCCCCACCGTGGCCACGCCATTCCAGGACCTGCGCAACCAGGTGGACGGCTTGGACATCAAGCGCCTGGTCGGCGACCTCTCGGCCATCGCCAGCACCGGCCGACGCCTGATCGAGGGCCCGGAGCTCAGCCGGGCCTTGCAGGACATTGAGGCTGTGAGTGCCAATCTGCGCCGCCTCAGCACCCAGCTGGACCGCCGCGCCGGGCCCATGGGTGATGCGGCCCTGGGCGCCTTGGCCGCCACCCAGCAGGCCATGGAACGCATGAGCCGCGCGGCCGTGACGGTCAACGACTCGGCCGAGCGCGTCGGCAAGACCTTCAACCCCGAGGGCGCCGTGGTGCAAGACCTGCGCCGGGTCTCGACCGAGCTGGCCCGGGCGGCAGCAGCCGTGGCCGATGTGGCGCAGGATGAAGCGCCGCTGAACCAGAACTTGCAACGTGCACTCAAGGACATCGCCCAGGCCGCCCGCGCCCTGCGCGAACTGGCGGACACCTTGGACCAGCAACCCGAAGCCGTACTCAAGGGCCGCGCCAAATGAGCACATTCATCAGCCGCATGAAGACGATCCCCGTCCTGATCGGGCTCAGCCTGCTGGCCGCCTGTGGCAGTTCACCCAAGGTGCAGTACTTTCAGCTGCGCGCTGAGCTGCCACCGAGCGTGGAAGCAGGAGCCTTGGTGGCGCCGGCATCGCCAACAGGCATCTGGGCCCTGGGCCCGGTCCAAATTCCCGAATACCTGGACCGCGACGCCATCGTCCGGCCCAGTGGCTTGGCCACGCTGAATGTCCAGCCCACGGAGCGCTGGGCCGAGCCTCTGCGCGACGCCATCCCTCGCCTGCTGCAACAAGATCTGGCGCGCCTGCTCGGCAGCGCCCGCATCTGGCGCCTGCCCCTGCCGCCGGGACTCACGGCCGAGCGGCAGCTGCGCGTGGACATCCAAAGACTGGACGCTGATACCGGCCTACGCCCGCTGCTCGTACTGCAAGCGCGCTGGACTTGGGTCGACCCCAGTGGCCGTCAGCCGCCTCAGGTGCGAGAGCAGCGCATTGAAGTGCCGGCCGGAGACGGCAGCACGGATGCACTGGTGGCAGCCCATCGGGCGGCACTGTGGGCGCTGGCGAAAGCCATCACAGCGAACTAGGGCCACAACCGCAGGCCTCAAGCTCCCATCAAGGCCTGACCACACACCCGCAAGGTCTGCCCCCTCACGGCGCCTGACTCGGGCAAAGCCAAGAAGGCGACGGCCTCAGCCACATCGCGGGGCTGGCCACCTTGAGACAGTGCGTTGAGGCGGCGGCCGGCTTCGCGAATGAACCAAGGGATCTGGCGGGTCATGTCTGTCTCAATGAAGCCCGGTGCCACGGCGTTGATGGTGGCGCCGCGACTGGCCAACAGAGTGCTGCGCGCGGCGACGTAGCCAATCAAGGCGGACTTGCTGGCCGCGTAATTCGTTTGACCGGCATTGCCGGCGATGCCGCTGATGGAAGACAAGCAAATTTCTCGCGCGCCGGGCGCCAGCAGGTCGGCCTGATCGAGCGCGCCATCGATGGCCAGGATGGCCTGCAGATTGACAGCCATGACCTGGCTCCACTCGGCCTCGCTCATCTTGAACAGGCTGCGGTCGCGCGTGATGCCGGCGTTGTGCACCAGCACATCGACAGCCATGCCGGGATGCTGGCGCAGCCAGTCGCAAAGCAAAGTGGGCGCGGCGGCACGGGTGATGTCCAAGCTCAGTGCGTCGCCCTGGATGCGCCGCGCCAGTTCGCGCAAATGCGGCTCAGCCGAGGGCACATCGATGCACAGCACGCGGGCGCCCTCCTCGGCCAGGCGCTCGGCGGTGGCGGCACCTAGGCCACGCGCGGCGCCGGTGACCACGGCCAAGTGCTCACGCAAGCGCCCCGGGACCATGGGGACTTCAAGAGCCGCAGGTGCCCCCAGACCGGCGTCCAAACGCAGGATCCGACCGGACACGTAGGCGCTGCGCGAGGAGCAAAAGAAGCGCAATGGCCCCAGCAAGCCGCCCAAAGTCGCAGCCGGCACTTGCAGCGCATTGACGGTGGCTGCGTGGCTACGGCCCAGCTCCTTGGCCAGGCTGCGCACAAAGCCTTCGATGCCTTGGGCGGCCGCCGCGGCCTCGGGTGAGGTGCGAGCGGCGTGCAGCGGACAGGGCGCCAGCAACAAGAGCTTGGCGCAGGGCGCCAGGCGGCGCAGCAGCGGCGCAAAGAAGGTACGCAACTGGGCCAGGGACGCGACCTCACGGCAGCCGGTGGCATCAAACACGGCGATGTCGACGCGAGCCGTCGCATCGGAGGCCGGCTCCGTCTCCAGCACCAGGCTGGCACCCAAAGCTTGGAGTAAGCCTCGAGCAGATTCGCCAGCATGCCCACCCGGCATGGCCGCCAACACCAGGCGGCGTCCACGCAGTTCGTCGCCGCGATAGGGGCCGGTCTCGCGGCGCAAGGCGCGTGGGCGCGGCAGGCCGAGCGCACGCACCAGCGGGCCCGTCAAGCGGCCAGCGGCCAGGCCGATCAAAGGATCTGAGGTCGAAGCCATAGCTGTCCGCGAAGGGCCCGATCAGCCCAGGGCTGCGATGACCTCGGCCGGCGCCTGCACCAGCTCGATCAAGACCCCTTCGCCACCGATCGGAAACTCGGCGCTGGACTTGGGATGTATGAAGCAAATGTCGTAGCCGGCCGCGCCTTTGCGGATGCCGCCCGGCGCGAAACGCACACCGTTCGCCGTCATCCACTCGACGGCCTTGGGCAGGTCATCCACCCAGAGGCCCACATGGTTGAGCGGCGTGGTGTGCACGGCCGGCTTCTTCTCGGGATCGAGCGGCTGCATCAGATCGACCTCGACCTTGTGTGGGCCCTGGCCGATGGCGCAGATGTCTTCGTCAACGTTCTCGCGCTCGGAGACGAAGTTGCCGGTGACCTGCAGACCCAGCACATCGACCCAGAGCTTGCGCAAGGCCTGTTTGTCGGGGCCGCCGATGGCGATCTGCTGAATGCCGAGGATCTTGTAGGGCTTCATGTTTGGTACACCGTAGTTGATGCTGCTGCAGTCGGTTTGCTGAACAAGGGGAGAGGAAGTGAACGTGTGAACAGGTGAGCGGCGCTGCGCGCCTGGTGAACCATTCACCTGTTCACCTGTTCACCTGTTCACCTGTTCACCTGTTCACCTGTTCACCTGTTCACCTGTTCACCCATCAACCTCACTCAAACCTCAAAATCAGCTGATCCACCGACAGGCTCTCGCCCACTTTGGCCAGCACCTCGGCCACCTTGACGTCACGCTCGGCGATCAAGATGTTCTCCATCTTCATGGCCTCGATCACGGCCAGGCGTTCGCCGGCTTGCACGGTCTGGCCTGATTGCGCGGCGATCTGCACCAACAGACCGGGCATGGGCGAGAGCAAGAACTTGCTGGTGTCCGGCGGGGCCTTGAAAGGCATCAAGGCCTGCAGCTCGGCGGCGCGCGGCGAGAGCACATTGACGAGGATGGCGTAGCCGTTGTGCTGCAGGCGGTAGGCCAGCGGCTGCTTGGCCGTGCCGCGCTCGGCCTGGGCCACAAAGGGTTGGCCGTTGACGGTGCCGGTCAGGCGGATGTCGTTCAGGCGCGAGTTGCAGACGATGCGGTAGCTCTTGGCCTCGGCGCCTTGACCGACGCGCACCAGCGCCTCGCCCAAATGGCCCACGAACTCGGAGATGTGCAGGGCGTGGCGGGCTTGTTGACCGGCCGTGCCCTCGGACACCAGGGCCACGTAGTCGTGCTCGATGCGCACCTCGTGGCCCGGCAGCTGGCCGCTGATGCCGGCCTCGCGCTCGCGCGCCTTGCGGCGGATGAAGCCGGCCAGGGCGACCAGGAACAGCGGATCGCTGTGCGGCACATCTTCGGCACGGAAGCCGCCGCCGTAATGCTGGGCGATGAAGCCGGTGTTGAAGTTGCCGGACTTGAAGTCCTCGTGCGCCAGCAGGGCCGACTGAAAGGGGATGTTGCTGGAGATGCCGCGGATGACAAAGCCATTCAAGGCTTCGCGCATCTTGGCGATGGCGTCGGCCCGGTCGCGTCCGTGGACGATGAGCTTGGCGATCATCGAGTCGTAGAACATCGGGATCTCGCCGCCTTCGTAGACGCCGGTATCGACCCGGACTCCGCCAAAATTTTCAGCGGCATAACTCTCACCCTGCAGGGTCAGCGTGCCCTGCTCCAGATTGGCTTGCGGCGGCTGGTACTTGACCAAGCGGCCGGTGGAAGGCAGGAAGTTGCGGAAGGGGTCTTCGGCATTGATGCGGCACTCAATCGCCCAGCCTTCGCGCTTGACGTCCTCTTGCTTGAGGCTCAGCGGCTCACCGGCGGCCACACGGATCATCTGCTCGACCAGGTCCAGGCCGGTGATGCACTCGGTCACCGGGTGCTCCACCTGCAGGCGGGTGTTCATCTCCAGGAAGTAAAAGCTCTGGTCCTTGCCGACCACGAACTCCACCGTGCCGGCGCTTTGGTAGTTCACCGCCTTGGCCAAGGCCACGGCCTGCTCACCCATGGCCTTGCGGGTGGCTTCGCTGATGAAAGGCGACGGCGCCTCTTCGATCACCTTCTGATGGCGGCGCTGGATGGAGCATTCACGCTCCCACAGATAGAGCGTGTTGCCCTGGCTGTCGCCCAGCACCTGGATCTCGATGTGGCGCGGCTCGTCGACGAACTTCTCCATGAAGACGCGGTCGTCGCCAAAGCTGTTGCGCGCCTCATTGCGGCAGCTGCTGAAGCCCTCGAAACATTCCTTGTCGTTGAAGGCGACGCGCAAGCCCTTGCCACCACCGCCGGCGCTGGCTTTGATCATCACCGGGTAGCCGATGCCTTGGGCGATCTTGACCGCCTCTTCGGGCGAAAGGATGGGCTCGTTATGGCCCGGGATGGTGTTGACCTGGGCCGCATTGGCCAGCTTCTTGGAGGCGATTTTGTCGCCCATGGCGGCGATGGAGCCATGCTTGGGGCCGATGAAGGCGATACCCTCTTCCTCGACCCGGCGCGCGAACTCTTCGTTCTCGCTCAGAAAGCCGTAGCCGGGGTGGATGGCCTGAGCGCCGGTCTGCTTGGCCGCCGCAATGATCTTCTCGGCCACCAGATAAGACTCACGGCTGGGCGCCGGACCCAGCAGCACGGCCTCATCGGCCAGCTCCACATGGCGGGCGTCCTTGTCGGCCTCGGAGTAGACGGCCACGGTCTTGATGCCCATCTTGCGCGCAGTCTTGATAACTCGGCAAGCAATCTCACCCCGGTTCGCAATCAGAATCTTGTCAAACATGATGTCTTGTCCCCATCAGTAAATTTGTTCGGTCAGCTTCAGCGCTGGTTCGAGAAACGCAGGCGCCCGGCCAAGCAGAGATCGGTCCATTCGACGACGCGGCGCTCGATCCAGGCGGCGCCCTGTCCCTTGCCAGCTGCGGCGCCCTGGTAGGCAAAGCTCAGCATGGCGGGAGCGCGCTGCGCGTACTCGCTGCCATCGCTGAGCGCGCCTTCGCGCTGCAGATCGGCCAGGGCCTGGCTGCGCGACAGGCCATCGACTCGGTAGAGCAGGATCACCGGCAGGCTGGCCAGATCGTTGCCGCAGGCCTCCACGCGGCTGGCTGCCGATACGCCGTAGCGGTGCAAGGCGCATTCGGCGAACAACTGCTGCGCCGAGGCGCTTTCCGGCGCCGACGCGGCCGAGTCCTCGGCGGGCACTGAAGACGCATGAGCCCGGGCATGGGCGGCCACGCAGTCCGCCGCTGGCACAGCGGCGTTCACGCGCACATTGCCGCTCAGCAGCAAGCCCGACATCAGCAGCGCCTTCGCAGCTCTCACAGCGGAATGTTCCCGTGCTTGCGCCAGGGGTTGTCCAGCTTCTTGTCCTTGAGCATGACCAGGGAGCGGCAGATGCGCTTGCGGGTCTCATGCGGTTGGATCACATCGTCGATGAAGCCGCGCGCGCCAGCGACAAAGGGGTTGGCGAAGCGGGCCTTGTATTCGGCTTCCTTGGCGGCCAGCTTCTCCGGGTCGCCCTTGTCTTCGCGGAAGATGATCTCCACCGCGCCCTTGGCGCCCATCACCGCGATTTCGGCGTTAGGCCAGGCGAAGTTGACGTCGCCACGCAGATGCTTGGAGGCCATCACATCGTAGGCGCCGCCGTAGGCCTTGCGTGTGATCACGGTCACCTTGGGCACCGTGCACTCGGCATAGGCATACAGCAGCTTGGCGCCATGCTTGATGATGCCGCCGTACTCCTGGCTGGTGCCGGGCATGAAGCCGGGCACATCGACGAAGGTGATCACCGGGATGTTGAAGGCATCGCAGAAGCGCACAAAACGCGCGGCCTTGATGGAGCTCTTGATGTCCAGGCAGCCGGCCAGCACGAGCGGCTGGTTGGCGACGATGCCCACCGTTTGGCCTTCCATGCGGGCAAAGCCGGTCAGGATGTTCTTGGCGTAGTCAGGCTGCAACTCGAAGAAGTCGCCATCGTCGACCGTCTTCTGGATCAGCTCCTTCATGTCATAGGGCTTGTTCGGGTTGTCCGGCACCAGGGTGTCGAGCGAATGATCGAGACGGTTGCCGGGGTCACCGCTGGGCCGGGTCGGCGCCTTCTCGCGGTTGTTCAGCGGCAGGTAGTTGAAGAAACGGCGCAGCATCAGAATCGCTTCGACATCATTCTCGAAGCTGAGGTCGGCCACGCCGCTCTTGCTGGTGTGGGTGCCGGCGCCGCCGAGCTCTTCGGCCGTCACTTCCTCGTGCGTCACCGTCTTCACCACCTCGGGCCCGGTCACGAACATATAGCTCGAGTCCTTGACCATGAAGATGAAGTCGGTCATGGCCGGCGAATAGACCGCGTCGCCGGCGCACGGGCCCATGATCATGCTGATTTGCGGGATCACGCCCGAGGCCAGCACATTCTTCTGGAACACATCGGCATAGCCGCCCAGGGAGGCCACGCCTTCCTGGATGCGCGCGCCGCCCGAGTCATTGAGGCCGATCACCGGGGCCCCGACCTTCATGGCCTGATCCATGACCTTGCAAATCTTCTCGGCATGCGCCTCGGACAAGGCGCCGCCGAAAACGGTGAAGTCCTGGCTGAAGCTGAAGGCCAAGCGGCCGTTGATCATGCCGTAGCCGGTGACCACGCCGTCACCGGGAATCTTGCTCTCGGCCATGCCGAAATCCACGCAGCGGTGCTCGACAAACATGTCCCATTCTTCGAAGGTGCCTTCGTCGAACAGCAGCTCCAGGCGCTCGCGCGCCGTCAGCTTGCCCTTTTTGTGCTGGGCGGCGATGCGCTTTTCGCCGCCGCCCAGACGGGCCTGGGCACGTTTTTCTTCCAGTCGTTGTTGGATGTCATGCATGGGAAGTCCTTTCGTCGGGCCGTCCCAAGGAAGGACGCGCCCCCTCGGGGGGCAGCCCATTCATTGGGCGTGGGGGGTTCATTTCTCGTCTCCGGAGAAGAAATTCAACAGTTGGCGTGCTGCGGTCGAAGGCGCCAGTCGGCCTTGCAGCACATCTTCGGTGATCTGAGGCAGTTGGGCACTCACGGCCGGCGAGCCGGCAAACTGCTGGCGCAAGCCGGCATGGATGCGCTCCCACATCCAACTCTGCGCCTGTTGCTGGCGTTTGGCCAGCCAGTGGCCATGGGTCTGCTGCAATTCGCGGTAAGCCGTCACCTGGGCCCAGAAGCGCTCCAGGCCTTCGCCCTGCTCGGGCTTGAGCGCGCTGAGCTGCATCACCTGCGGGTGCCAGGTCTTGCCTGCCGTGGCGTGGTCCGTGTGGCTGTGGCCATGGAAGCCGTAGATCCGCAGGCTGGAGCCGATCTGCGCCTGGGCGCGGGTGGCGGCCGCCCAATCGAGATCGGCCTTGTTGATGACGACCAGATCGGCCAGCTCCATCACGCCCTTCTTGATGGCCTGCAAATCATCGCCGGCATTGGGCAGCTGCAGCAGCACATACATGTCCGTCATGCCGGCCACGGCGGTTTCGCTCTGGCCCACACCGACGGTCTCGACGATGACCACATCGAAGCCAGCCGCTTCGCAGACCAGCATGGCCTCACGCGTTTTCTCGGCCACGCCGCCCAGGGTTCCGCTGCTGGGGCTGGGGCGGATGTAGGCGCGCTCGTCCATGGACAGGCGCTCCATGCGGGTCTTGTCGCCGAGGATGGAGCCGCCCGAGACGCTGCTGCTCGGGTCCACGGCCAACACAGCGACGCGGTGGCCGCGTGCGATCAGAAACAGGCCCAGGGCCTCGATGAAGGTGCTCTTGCCCACGCCGGGCACGCCCGAGATGCCGAGGCGAAAGCTCTTGCCTGTGTGCGGCAGCAGCTCGGTCAGCAAGGCATCGGCTTGGACGCGGTGATCGCGGCGCGTCGACTCCAGCAAGGTGATGGCCTTGGCCATGGCCCGGCGCTGCTGCGGGCCGTCGCCGGCCAGCAGGGCCGGCGCCAGGCTGGTGCTGGGCGACGCTGCGCTCATTCGCGCCCCGTCCTCTTACCCTGCACGCCCGACCACACCGGTGCAATACCGTCCGGCACCTGGGCCAGGCGGGCCTCCTCACCAACGACGGGCAGGCGCCAGAGGTAGTCGATGTCGAACTCGCTCTCCCCCACCGCTTTGAAGCCGTGGCGCAGATAGAAGCGGTTGGCATCGCTGAGCTTGAGGGCCGAGAGGCTGAGATCGCGCCCCGCACGCCGCGCCTGATCTTTGGCCCAGCTGAGCACCCAGGCCCCGATGCCCTGGCTTTGCGCCGCGGGCTGCAGATACAGCTGCTCCAGGCGCAGGACCGCCGGCTCCGTTGGCGGCGTGTGCAACATCAGAAATCCCACACGCTCGCTGCCGCGGCAAATATGGCGCATGGTCGCCGGGTCGAACAAGGTCTGGAATCGCTCACGGCTGCGCGCCAGGTCATAGCGGCCGAGACGCTCCAGACTCGGGCGCAAGGCCTCCATGCGCAGCTGGAACAGCGCGTCCAGATCTTCGGCCGCCACCGGCTGCAGCTGATAAGCACTCATGCGCGGCTCCGTGTGCCGGTCACGCCGCAGCGGCCGTCAGCGACTTGCGGATCTGCTCCAGCACATCCTTGGCACTGGCCGGGATCGGGGTGCCGGGGCCGTAGATGCCCTTGACGCCGGCCTCATAAAGCATGTCGTAGTCCTGCGCCGGAATCACGCCGCCGACGAAGACGATGATGTCGTCCGCACCTTGTTCCTTCAGAGCGGCGATGATGGCCGGCACCAGGGTCTTGTGACCGGCGGCCAGGGTCGAGATGCCGACCGCATGGACGTCGTTTTCAATCGCTTGGCGGGCGCATTCCTCGGGGGTCTGGAACAGCGGGCCGATGTCCACATCGAAGCCCAGGTCGGCATAGGCCGTGGCCACCACCTTGGCGCCACGGTCGTGGCCGTCCTGCCCCAGCTTGGCCACCATCACGCGCGGGCGGCGGCCGTTTTCATCGGCAAAAGCCTTGATCTCTTCCTGCAGCTTGGCCCAGCCCTCGGCAGAGTCATAAGCCGCGGCATAGACGCCTGTGACCTTTTGCGTGTCGGCGCGGTGACGGCCATAGACCGCCTCCAAGGCGTCGCTGATCTCGCCCACCGTGGCCCGCAGGCGCACGGCCCGGATGCTCAAGTCCAGCAGATTGCCCTGGCCCGACTTGGCGGCTTCGGTCAGCGCGTTCAGTGCCACCTGAACAGCGGCGTTGTCGCGGCTGGACTTGATGGCCTTGAGCCGCTCAATTTGGCCGTCACGCACACGGACATTGTCGACATCGAGGATCTCGATCTTGTCTTCCTTGGCCAGTTTGTATTTGTTGACGCCGACGATGACATCACGGCCAGAGTCGATGGCCGCCTGCTTTTCGGCCGCACTGGCCTCGATCTTGAGCTTGGCCCAGCCGCTGTCCACCGCCTTGACCATGCCGCCCATGGCCTCGACCTCTTCGATGATGGACCAAGCCTTGTCGGCCATGTCCTGGGTCAGAGACTCCATCATGTAGCTGCCGGCCCAGGGGTCGATCACGCTGGTGATGTGGGTCTCTTCCTGGATGATGAGCTGGGTGTTGCGGGCGATGCGCGATGAAAACTCGGTGGGCAGGGCAATCGCCTCGTCCAGCGAATTGGTGTGCAGGCTTTGCGTGCCGCCGAAGACGGCGGCCATGGCCTCGATGGTGGTGCGCACCACATTGTTGTAAGGGTCCTGCTCGGTCAGCGACCAGCCCGAGGTCTGGCTGTGCGTGCGCAGCATCAGGCTCTTCGGGTTCTTGGCCTCGAAGCCCTTCATGATCCGGCACCAGAGCAGGCGCGCGGCCCGCATCTTGGCAATCTCCAGATAGAAGTTCATACCCACCGCCCAGAAGAAGGACAGGCGCGGCGCGAAGTCATCGACATCCAGGCCCTTGGCCAGGGCGGTCTTCACATACTCCTTGCCGTCGGCCAGGGTGAAGGCCAGCTCCAGCGCCTGGTTGGCGCCGGCTTCTTGCATGTGGTAACCCGAGATCGAAATCGAGTTGAACTTGGGCATCTTCTGCGCCGTGTACTCGATGATGTCGCCGATGATCTTCATCGAGGGTTCGGGCGGGTAGATGTAGGTGTTGCGGACCATGAACTCCTTGAGGATGTCGTTCTGGATGGTGCCGCTCAACTTGTCCTGCGAAACGCCCTGCTCTTCCGCCGCCACCACATAGCCCGCCAGCACCGGCAGCACGGCGCCGTTCATGGTCATGGAGACGGACACCTTGTCGAGTGGGATCTCGTTGAAGAGGATCTTCATGTCCTCGACCGAGTCGATCGCCACGCCGGCCTTGCCGACATCGCCGGTCACGCGCGGATGGTCGCTGTCGTAGCCGCGGTGGGTGGCCAGGTCAAAGGCCACCGACACGCCCTGCCCGCCGGCCGCCAGGGCCTTGCGGTAGAAGGCGTTGCTTTCCTCGGCGGTGGAGAAGCCCGCGTACTGGCGGATGGTCCAGGGCCGCACCGCATACATGGTGGCCTGCGGGCCGCGCAGAAAGGGTTCGAAGCCGGGCAAGGTGTCGGCGTAAGGCAGGCCCGCCGTGTCGGCCGCGGTGTAGAGCGGCTTGACCGTCAGGCCCTCGGGCGTGTGCCAGTTCAGGGCCGAGACATCGCCCCCGGGGGCGGATTTGGCGGCGGCTTTTTCCCACTGCGCCAGCGTGGCTTGCGGGAATTCGAACGCTTGCTTCTTGGATTCAGACATCTCTTGGCTCCTGCGGACGCCCCATCATAGCGCGACCATCATTCATAATTATAAATTCAGAATTGACGCTACACTGACGGCGACGCACCCCCACCATGCCTGCCGAACCTCGCTCGATCAAGCCCAGCCCGGCACTCGGAACGGCCACTCCGGCGCTCCCGCTTGCCCACGCACTGGCCCACCGCGCTCTCTATCAAGAGGTGGCGGAACATCTGCGCCAACAAATCTTCAGTCGGCAGCTGGAACCCGGCGCCTGGATCGACGAACTCAAACTCTGCGGCGAGCTGGGCATCAGCCGTACACCCATGCGGGAAGCGCTCAAGGTGCTGGCGGTCGAAGGCCTGGTGACCATGAAGCTGCGCCGCGGCGCCTACGTCACCGAGATGAGCGAGCGCGATGTGCGCGAGGCCTACCAGCTGCTGGCCCTGCTGGAGAGCGACGCCGCCGCCCTCGTGGCCGCCCAGGGCAGCGACGCCGAGTTGGCCGAGCTGGAGGCCCTGCATGAGGACCTGGAACGCCAGGTGGACGAGCGCGACGCCTTTTTCGCCGCCAACGAGCGCTTTCATCTGCGCCTGCTGGAGATCGAAGCCAACCGCTGGCGCCAGCAGATCGTCACCGACCTGCGGCGCGTCATGAAACTGAACCGGCACCACTCGCTGTTCAAACAAGGCCGGCTGCAAGACTCCCTCAAAGAGCACCGCATGCTGATGAAAGCCCTGCGTGAGCGGCACGCCGACGAAGCCGCCCGACTGATGCGGGCCCACTTCGACAACGGGCTGGCCGCCGCGACGCAGGCCTGAGCCAAGCCGGCCAAAGCCCTGAATTGGGCCGCTAGCGCCCCGCTCCACTGCCTCTTCGCGCCCTGGCATGGCGTGCAAACTGCACGGCATTCGGGTCCTCGGAATGGTGACCGCTGATGCTCTTGCATGCCAGCGAGCCGTCCGATGGACCTCCCCTGGAACCAGCCGAACAGGCGAGCAAGGAGAGCCGCGATCATGGTCACACGCGAGGCACTGGAAAAGTCCGTCAAGGAATGGTGGTACTACACCGTGCAACTGGCCCCCGATCTGGTGGCCCAGGGCACTTACCCCGCCGACTTCCCCTATATGCCGCGCATGTTGATGCGCAACGCCCATCTGCAAGGCCAGGACTGCCTGGACCTGGGCAGCATGGAAGGCGTGATCCCGGTGCTGATGCATCGCAAGGGTGCCAAACGCATCATTGCCGCCGACGCCGTGCCGCACTGCGCCGAGAAGATGGACTTGCTGCAAAAAGTCTACGGCGCCAGCTGGGACTTCCGCGAAGTCGGCCTGATGTACGACTTGTCGCAAAAGCTGGCGGCCGATGGCACGTTTGACTATGTCAATCTCTCAGGCGTGCTGTACCACGTGTTCTCGCCCATGCACACCCTGGCCAGCGCCCGGCCGCTGGTCAAGAAGAACGGCCTCTTCATGCTGTCCACCAATGTGGTGAACGAGCAGTCGGACCTGATGCACTTCAACACCGCCGGCGAGCTGCAGACCGAGCCCAACACCTTCTGGTACCCGAGCATTCCACTGCTCGAGTACATGCTGCGTTACTTCAACTTCGCACCCATCGACTGTCTCTACAGCCGCCACCCCTCGAACAGCCCACTGCATGTGCCGGGCAAGGAGTGCGGTTTCATCTCCATCGTCTGCCGTGCCGTCGACCGGGGTGCAGCCGTCGCCGCCAGCGACCACTGGGCCAAACGCTCGATGCTGGGCTCCTGGGAATACACCGGCCTGTCGCCACAAAAGCACGACCCGGCCGAAGTGCCCTCCAGCATCGGCTACGACATTCCTGACGCATTGAAGGACATGATGGCGCGCAACGGCTCCATCGACCTGCACCTGGCCGTGAACGAACTCGGCCGCCGCGTCGAGCGGGCCAAGCGCGTGGAAGACACCTACTTGCTGCGCTTGGGCGACGAGTCCTGATGGGGGCGGCCCTCGCTTGAGGGCATTGCATTGAACTTCTAAGCTCAATGTCCTGAGCCGGCACATAGCAGGAGCTCCGGTTGGGCTGTTGCCAAGGGTCGCCGGGCAAGTGCTTCCGCTCATGTCTGGGCCAGCGGCCCAGCCCTTCGCCTGGCTCAAACAGTCCTCAGGACTGTTTGAGTCCGGGCTCAGTCCCCCGGTCCGCGCTGCGCGCGGCCCTCCTCCTTAACTTCGCTTCACCACTCACCCGACACCTCTTGTGAGTTCAACCGGTCAGCGTCTTCGTCGAAGGGGCAAGGCTGTGCTGGATTGGGACGGCTGGGTGCTCTGCGAAGTGAAGTTAAGGAGGAGGCGCCAGCCACAGGCTGGGGCCGGGGGACATGAACGGAGCAGAGCGCCCAGTCGGCCCGATCTCCGCCCAATCGAAAGGTTGCTCCGTGCCGCAAGCCTCCCCTGACAGCACAGCAGATGCTTCGCAAGCAGCGGCACTGCGCGAGTTGAGAGGCTCCGCGAGCCTCGTTCCTTGAACTCAGGCGCTTCCGTCCGGCCTCTCGTCCACCTGCCCCACCACCCGCGCCGGATTGCCCGCCACGATGGACAGCTCGGGCGCCTGGAAATGCGGAGACAGCACCGATCCGGCCGCGATCACGCAACCGCGACCGATGCGCACACCCTTGAGTATGGTCACACGGGAGCCGATGAAGACCTCGTCGCCAATGACGACTTCGGCCGGCTGCGGGTCGGGCTCGCGGCGGTGGTCCAGGCGCAGGTCGTGCAGATTGCTGTCCATGACCTGAAGCTCGGCGCCAACCAAGCAGTTGGCACCGAAACGGATGGCAGAGCCTTCCGAAATCAAGTTCAAGCGGTTGTTGAACACCGTGCCGGGGCCGACTTCAATCAGTGAGTCGGGCGTGCGAGCCTCGACGTAGCTGCAGGCATAGCTGCCCGGTGAACGCGGTACACCGAAAACCGTGCTGGTGGCCAGGCGAATCCGCCCTGCCCCCTTGAGCACTGTAGGAGTGAGGAAGTTGAGATTGCGCGAGCCGGCACCGCTGATCTCGATCCGGCCCTTGTCGGAGACATGAAAGAAGTAGTGCACCAGCAGCGCGCGCACCCAGGTCTCGAGCTCGAAGGGCGGGCTGCGTGAGATCAAACCACGCCAGCGTTCCAGACGGTTTTGCATGCTCATGTCGTTGGGCCGGGCTCAGAAGCCGTGGGTGTCGAGGAACTGGCGCCAGGCCAGCAGGAACTCGGCCTCGCTGCCGGGCTCACCGGCGGCCATGCGCGGCAGCAGCTGGGCGAAACCCTGCATATCGGCCTGTTCGGCATAGCCCTTGATCAGCGCATTGCCAATGCCACGGTAGCAAAGCCGGGCTTGCGCTTCGCTGAGCTTGCCCAGCCGCAGGCCACCAATCGCCAGGGCGACAAAGCCAAGATGCGCGCCCTTCATATGGGGGCCATTGAACTGGGCTGAGTGCCCCTCGCCACCGGCGCGGAAATAGCCCAGCCGGTCCTGGATATAGGCCACCGGCGCTTGCAGGCTGGCCGCCAGGAAGAAGCCCAGGTCCCACAGGCCGGCATACGACACCTCGCCAAACGCCGGCTGCGCCAGGAGCTCGGCGCAACGCGCACTCACGACACAGTTGGAAAACTCGCCCAGCCAGTTCTGGCACAGGGGCACGGTGCTGCTGAACAAGGCGTTCGGCCCGACCGAGAGCATGCGGTTGTTGGAGCTGAAGATGGCCTCGGGAATCGGCATGCCTTCGATGGGCTGACCGCGCTCGTTGGCGGTCCAGCGCGCGCTGATGCTGCACGACACCTCGGCCATGGCGTGCGCCGCCAGATGCTGGGTGTAGAAGTCAGGAAAGATCACATCGTCGTCGAGCAGGATGTGAAAGAGCTCGCCGCTGCCACCCCAGAGTTTGACCAGATGCTTGAAGTTCTCATACGCGCCGGCACGGGGCCCGCGGTGGATCTCCAACGGCAAGGCCGCCACCCACTGGGCATAACGCGGTGAACGCAGGGCCTCGCTGAACTCGCCGTTGGGGCTGTCGTCGGACACGATGATGCGGTCCGATTTGTGCGTCTGCGTGAGCAGGCCGGCCAGCAGCTCCTGCAGGTACTTGGTCTTGTAGGCCGGGATCAAGGTGGTGATGTGCATGGCTCAGGGCGCGCTCGGGCTCACCGCAGCTTGCGGTCTGCACATTACAACCGCACACCCCCACGCCATAGGACGCGAACAGGCGAGTAATGGCCCCGTTTATGGGGCCTTCGCGCAGGGCGTCCATCTCTAGCATCGGCAAACCTGGAAAAAACTTGAGAAAAAACTTTTCATGAACACCGCCGCCCTGTGTCAAACCGCCGCCCTGGCGAATTCGAGCGCTCAAGTCCTCTGGACCAGCGCCGAAATCGCTAGCACGCGGGCAGCCGAACGGTGCTTGGAAAAGACCTTGTTTGTCTGCTCTTTTGTGGAATTTGCCGCGCCGCGAACGGGAGCTGCTGAACGCAGCACTCGCCCGATGCGCCGCGTGCAAACGCCTGTGCAGGCCAGTCGTCATGCCCCTGGGCCGGGGTGGGCGCAGCCGAGTGCGAGCGCAATGACGAGCAGGAACTCCAGCCAGACCCAGGCCTTTCACGCCGCCGCCCGGAGCGCAATTCGCGGGCGCAGCGCCATGGCAACGCAGCCGGTGAGCCAACCATGACAACTCTGGTCACGCATCTGACGACGGCCCAGATCGCCGGTCTGGGGACGCGCACGCTCGCTCGCTTTTCAAGTGAAGATTGGGCGGCCTTCTCCAGCGAACAGATCCAGGCGCTGACCAGCCAGCAGTTCGCCTCGCTGAGCAGCTTTGCCATTCGTTCGCTCAGCAGCGAGCAGGTGCGTCACTTCCAGACCGAAGACCTGCGCGCACTGAGCAGCAGTGCCTTGCGCGCCCTGGGCACCGATCAGCTCGGGGTCTGGAGTTCGGACCAGTTCGCTGCCTTGGGCACGGCCCAAGTCAATGCACTGAGCAGCACACAGATTCAAGGCCTCGCGACCGAGGACTTGAATGCGCTCAGCTCCAACCAATTCAAGGCCATCAATTCCGCCCAGGTCGCTGCCCTGCTGACCGAGCAGCTGCGCGCCCTGAGCACCGAAGACTTCGCCGCCATCGGCACCGCTGGCCTCCGGGGCCTGAACTCCACCCAGCTGGCCGCACTCAGCAGCGATCAAGTCGTCGCACTGACCACGGCCCAGGCCGCCTCGCTGAACAGCGCCCAAGTGGCCGGCTTCTCGACCGAGCAGATCAGCAAGCTGGCCACCGACGACCTCAAAGCTCTGAACACCGGCGCCTTGCGTGCGCTGAGCAGCGAACAGCTCGCAGCCCTGGGCTCGGACCAGTTCGGCGCGCTCACCACCGCGCAGGTCAATGCCCTGAGCACGACCCAGCTGCGCAGCCTCGGCACGGAAGACTTCAATGCCCTGACGACCACCCAGTTCCGCGCCATCAGCTCGGCGCAAGTGGCTGCCCTGGGCACCGACCAGCTGCGCAGCCTCAACACCGAAGACTTCGCCGCCATCGGCACGGTCGGCTTCAAGGGTCTGAGCTCAATCCAGCTGGCCGTGCTGAGCAGCGACCAGATCGTCGCGCTGACCACGGCTCAGGCCGCCTCGCTGAACAGCGCTCAGGTGGCCGGCCTCACGACCGAACAAATCAGCAAGCTGGCCAGCGATGACCTGCGTGCCATCAGCAGCAGCGCCCTGCGCGCATTCAGCAGCGATCAGCTGGCGGCACTCGGCTCCGACCAAATCACGGCACTGAGCACGGCACAGGTCAATGGCCTGAGCAGCAGCCAATTCCAAAGCCTGCGCAGCGAAGACCTGGGCGCCCTGAGCACGGCCCAGTTCCGCGCGCTCAGCTCGGCCCAGGTGGCGGCCTTGAGCAGCGAGCAGCTGGCCAGCCTGGCCACCGACGATTTCGCAGCCATCGGCACCGGCGGCCTGCGTGGTCTGAGTTCGACCCAGCTGGGCTGGTTGTCCAGCGATCAGATCAAGGCCTTGAGCACGGCGCAAGCTGCCTCGCTGACCAGCGCCCAGGTGGCCGGCCTCAGCAGCGATCAAATTGCCAAGATGGCCAGCGAGGATGTGGCCGCACTCAGCAGCGCCGCCCTGCGCGCCCTGCGCAGCGAACAGCTGGGCGCCCTGGGATCGGAGCAGATCGCGGCCCTGGGCACGGCCCAGGTCAACGCCTTGACGAGCGAGCAAATCAGGACCTGGAGCAGCGAAGACCTGAACGCCTTGACCACGGCCCAGTTTCGCGCGCTGAGCTCAGCCCAGGCTGCGGCCTTCACCACAGAACAAGTCCATGGCCTGCGCAGCGAAGACTTTGCGGCCATCAGCAGTGCCGGCCTGAAAGGCTTCAGCTCGGTGCAGATTGCCGCGCTGAGCACGGAGCAGATCGTCGCCCTGAGCACGGCCCAAGCCGCCGCCTTGAACAGCGTACAGACGCAAGGCTTGAGCACCGAGCAGCTGGCCAAGATCCAGACCGATGATCTCCGCGCCCTGAGCAGCGCGGTCATCAAATCACTGAGCAGTGAACAACTGCAAGCCTTGGGCTCGGACCAGGTGGCCAGCCTCAGCACGGCACAGATCGCCGCGCTGGGCAGCGCACCCATCAATCAACTGGCCAGCTTCAGCAGCGACGAGATCCGGGCGCTCAGCAGCGCCCAGGTGGCCGCCTTCACCAGTGCCCAGGTGCGTGGCTTGAGCACCGAGCAGATCGCCGCCCTGGCCACCGAGGACCTGCGGGCCCTGAAGACAGCAGCCCTGCGCGCCCTCGGCACCGACCAGCTGGCCGCCCTGAGCACCGAGCAGCTGGCCGCCTTGACCACGACTCAGGTCAACGCACTGACCAGCACACAAGTGCAGTCGCTGGCCAGCGATGACCTCAACGCCTTCACATCCAGCCAGTTCAAGGCCATCAATTCCGCCCAGGTCGCCGCTCTGTTGACCGAACAGCTGCGCGCCCTGAGCACCGAGGACTTCGCCGCCATCGGTACGGCCGGCTTGCGCGGCCTGAGCTCGATCCAGCTGGCGGCGCTCGGCAGCGATCAGATCATTGCTTTGACGACAGCTCAGGCCGCTTCGCTGACCTCCGCCCAAATGCCGGGCCTGAGCACCGAGCAGCTCAGCAAGCTGGCCACGGACGACCTGATGGCCCTGAACTCGGCCGCCCTGAGAGCGCTCTCCAGCGACCAGTTGGCAGTGCTCAGCAGCGAGCAATGGCGCAATTTGGGGACGGCCCAGATCAATGCCCTGCGCACGGACCAGATCCGCAGCTTGGCCAGCGATGACCTCAATGCGCTGAGCAGCGAACAACTGCGCCAGATCAGCTCCAGCCTGATCGCAGCGCTGACGACCGAGCAGCTGCGCACCTTGGGCACGGAAGACTTTGCCGCCATCGGCACGGGCGGCCTGCGCGGCCTGAGCTCGACCCAGCTGGCCGTGCTGAGCAGTGACCAGATCATCGCCCTGAGCACCGCACAGGCCAGCACCCTGAGCAGCGCCCAGGTGGCAGGATTCAGCACCGATCAGATGGCCAAGCTGGCCAGCGATGACCTGCGCGCCTTGAACAGCGCCGCCCTGCGTGCCCTGAGCACCGATCAGCTCGCGGCCTTGGGCTCGGATCAGATCGCAGCCTTGAGCACCGCTCAGGTCAATGCCCTGACCAGCACCCAGGTTCAGGGCTTGCGCAGCGAGGACCTGAACGCCCTGACTTCGCAGCAGTTCGCGGCCATCAACTCGGCCCAGATGGCTGCGCTGAGCAGCGATCAATTGCGCAGCCTGAGCAGCGAGGACTTTGCGGCCATCGGCACCGCCGGCCTGCGCGGCCTGAGCTCGACGCAGATTGGCGCCCTGAGCAGCGATCAGATCATCGCCTTGAGCACCGCCCAGGCGGCCTCGCTGAGCAGCGTGCAAGTCTTGGGCCTGAGCACGGAGCAGATCTCCCGCCTGCAGACCGATGACCTGCGCGCACTCAGCACGGGCACGATCCGCGTGCTCAGCAGCGATCAGTTTGCGGCGCTGAACAGCGATCAGATCAGCGCGCTCACCACCGCCCAGGTGGCGGCCCTGGTGACCTCACCGCACAACCAGCTCGGCAGCCTCAGCACGGACGAAATCCGCGCCCTGACCACGGCCCAGGCCGCCACCCTGACCAGCAGCCAGATGAAGGGCTTCAGCAGCGACCAGATCGCGGCCTTCGCCACCGACGATCTGCGCGCGCTGAGCAGCAATGCGCTGCGCAATCTGGGCACGGACCAGATCGCCGCGCTCCGCTCGGAGCAGCTGGCGGCCCTGAGCACGAACCAGATCAATGCCCTGACCAGCACGCAAATCCGCGGACTGAACAGCGAGGACCTCAATGCTCTGAGCAGCGAGCAGTTTGCCGCCATCGCCTCCAGCCAAATCGCGGCACTGGGCACCGAGCAGCTGCGCAGCCTGAACAGCGAGGACCTGGCCGCCATTGGCACAGGCGGTCTGCGCGGCTTGAGCTCCAGCCAGCTGGGCGCCCTGGGCACCGAACAGATCCTGGCCCTGAGCACGGACCAGATCGCCTCGCTGGGCAGCGCACAGACACCCGGATTCAGCACCGAGCAGATCAGCAAACTGGGCAGCGACGACCTGCAGTCCCTGTCCAGCGCCGGCCTGCGCGCGCTCAGCACGGAGCAGATCGCGGCCTTGTCGTCCGATCAGCTGGCCCAGCTCGGCACCGCACAGATCAACGCCTTGACCAGCACCCAGTTCATGGGCCTGACCAGCGAAGACTTGCGCGCGCTGACGACCACACAGTACCAGGCCCTGGCCTCCAGCCAAGTCGCCACGCTGAGCAGCGATCAGCTCAAACTGCTCGCCACCGACGACTTCGCAGCCATCGGCACCGCCGGTCTGCGCGGCCTGAGTTCGCTGCAGATCAGCCAGCTGGGCAGCGAACAGATCAAGGCCCTCAGCACCACGCAGAGCGCATCCCTGAACAGCGGCCAGGTCGTGGGCCTGAGCACCGAACAACTGGCTTTCCTGCAAACCGAGGACCTGCGCGCCCTCAACAGCAGCGCCCTGCGCGCATTGAGCAGCAGCCAGTTGGCGGCACTGGGCTCGGACCAGATTCAGGCGCTCAGCAGCAACCAGGTCAGTTCACTGACCACGGCCCAGATCCAGGGCCTGGGCAGCGATGACCTCAATGCCTTGAGCAGCAGCCAGTTCAATGCCCTGGGCTCGGCCCAGATCGCCGCGCTGAGCACCGAGCAGATCCGCACGCTGACGACGGAAGACTTTGCAGCCATCAGCACAGCCGCCTGGCGCGGCCTGAGTTCGACCCAGATCCGCTCTTTGGGCAGCGACCAGATCATTGCCATGAGCAGCGACCAGTCGGCGGCCATGACCTCGGCCCAGGTTCAGGGCATAGGCACCGACCAGCTCGCACGCTTGCAGACCGAAGACCTGCGCCAGCTCTCGACCGCTGCCGTCCAGGCGCTCAGCACCGAACAGTTCCGGGCCTTGACCTCGGAGCAATTGAAGGTGCTGACCAACAGCCAGTTTGCCGCCATGACTTCGGCCCAGGTGGCCACCATCAGCACCGACGAACTCAACGCCTTCAGCACCGAGCAGATCCGCGGCTTCACCTCCGTGCAGCTGCAGGGCTTCAGCACCGAGATGGTGGCCCATCTGAGCACCGAGAACGTGGCAGCTCTGAGCATCTTCGCCCTGCGCGGCTTCAACAGCCAGCAGCTCAATGCCTTGGACACCGAACATGTGGGCGCATTGAGCCGTGTGCAGGTCAGTTCGCTGACGACCAGCCAGATTCAGAGCTGGGCCACCGACGACGTCAAGGCCCTGGACAGCGATCAAATCAGCGGCCTGAGTTCCAGCCAGGTGGCGGCCTTTGGCACCCAGCAGCTGGTGACCTTTGCCAGCGACGAGATCGCGGCGCTGGGCAGCAGTGCGGTGCGCGGCCTGGCATCGGAGGACCTTGCGGCCTTCAGCTCCGAGCAGATCGCAGCCTTGAGCAGTGCGCAGTTCGCCGTGCTGAGTTCGGTTCAGATGCAGGGCATAGAAGCAGCCGATATCGCGGCCATTCAGAGCGAAGACATTCGCGCGCTGAGCAGCCAGGCCCTGATGGGCTGGAGCACCGACCAGTTCGCAGCGCTGAGCAGTGAACAGATCTCGGTGCTCAGCACCGCCATTGTTCGGGCCATGACGACCGATCAGTTGGCGACCTTGGGCAGCGAGGACATCGAGGCTCTGGGTACTCAGCAGATCGCGGCCCTGAGCTCCAACCAGCTTGGCAGCTTGTCGACCGAGCAGCTCGATCATTTCCATAGCGATGACATCAAGGCCTTCACCACGGCTCAGATGGCCGGGCTGACCACCGAGCAGATCCACAGCTTCACCACCGACCAGGTGATCGGCTTTGACCCGGAGGACCTTGCGCAGCTGAATATGGGGCAGATCCTGTCCTTCTCCGATGCGGCACTGGCCAGCTTTTCGGCCGAGCAGCTTGACGCTTTGCAGTCCGCCACCCCTATCGTGTTGGATCTGAACGGCGACGGCGTACACACCGTGGCTGCGGCCGACGGCGTTCATTTCGACCTCTTTGGCACCGGCAAGAGCGCGCAATGGGCGTGGGCGGCGCCTCAGGACGGCTTGCTGGTCATGGACCGCAATGGCGACGGCCAGATCAACAACGGCCGCGAGTTGTTCGGTTCCGGCACCCTGCTGGCCGACGGCAGCCGTGCCGCCAACGGCTTCACTGCCATGCGCGAGCTGGACTTGAATTTTGACCAGCGCCTGGACAAGCAGGACGCCGCCTTCAAGGACCTGCGCATCTGGATCGACGGCAACAGCGACGGGCGCAGCGACGCCGGCGAACTCAAAACCCTGGATGAACTGGGCATCACGGCCTTGAATCTGCAGTCACAGAACGGCACGGTCGTGGACCAGGGCAATTTGCTCGGCCTGGTGTCCAGCTATGAAAGCAGCGATGGCCGCAGCCACGATATGGCCGATGTCTGGTTTGCCAAGGCCAGCGATACGGCCAGCGCTGCCGCCTCCAGCGGCGCACTCCCCCAGTTGGCCGACTTGCTGAGCAGCCCGAGCGATCGCCTCTTGGGCGACAGCAGCGCCAGTGAGCCACAGCTGCCCGCAGGGGCCCACACGAAATCAGGTGGCCTGAGCCTGCATTTGCAGGCTTTGAAGCGCGAACTCGACGACGACGATATGGCCTTGACGGGCCTGATTTGAGGTGAACCCCATGACCGACGCTTTCACCCCTTACACCGCCATCCCCCGGCCGCGCCGGCGATTGGGCCTGAGCGAAGAAGTGGCAGGACACGAGCGCCCGCCAACTAGTAACGCTTTGTACGCGAAGCCACTCCATCCCCCCCAGATGCGGGAGGTACAAGCATGAAGCTGCTGCCAGTTTGTAAGACCGGCGGGCGGAATCGCCCTGTGCGAGACCGCCTTGCCTTCTCAAGTTTGTCCTCATGGCGTCGAAATCCAACAGAAGCCGGAAGGGATTCGGAGCGATCCAAGAGCTTCGATAGCCACCCTTCCCACCGAGTCAGAAAAGTCCTGTGTTCTCGCAACTTGGAAGCGCGATCACTTCAGCCCGCCAGCGCTTCGCAGTCCCTGCGGGGCAGGCACCCCGCCAGTTAGAACGGTCGCCGTTCGAGAGATGCGAAATACAAAGCAGCAGTGAACTCTCAAGGTTCGCTGCTCCTGGAACAAACCAAGTGAGCTCACCATGACGACACTCATCCCCGGCTACTCGACAGAACAGATCTCTGGCCTGTCTACCCGCACTCTGTCGCGCTTCACGTCCGAGGACTGGGCGGCCTTCAGCAGCGACCAGATCATGGCGCTGACGACCAAGCAGTTCGCCTCGCTTGGTACTTTCGCCATGAGCTCGCTGAGCAGCGATCAGGTGGTCTTCATCCAGACCGAGGACCTGCGCGCCTTGAGCAGCGCGGCGATTCGCGCGCTGGACGATGCCAAGCTGGGCAACCTGACTTCCGACCAGCTGGGATCGCTGACCACGGCACAGGTCAACTTCCTGACCAGCTCGCAGATCCGCAATCTGAGCACCGAAGACCTGAACGCCTTCACAACGGCGCAGTTCAAGGCCATCAGCTCGGCCCAGATGAATGCGCTGTCGACCGATCAGGTCAAAGCCCTGAACAGTGAAGACTTCGCAGCCATCGGTACGGCCGGCCTGCGAGGCTTGGCTTCGAGCCAGCTCGGCGTATTGACGACCGAGCAAATCGTCGCCCTGACCACGGCGCAGACCGCCTCACTGACCACCGCACAGGTGACCGGGCTGAGCAGCGACCAGATCGCCGTCCTGGCCACCGACGACCTGCGGGCGCTCAACACGGGCGCCTTGCGCGCTTTGAACTCGGAACAATTGGGTGCACTGACGTCGGATCAGATCGCCACCCTGACCACGGCCCAGGTCAATGCACTGACCAGCAGCCAGATTCAGACTCTCAGCACCGAGGACTTGAACGCTCTGAGCTCGGACCAGTTCAAGGCCATCAGCTCGGGCCAGGTTGCGGCCATGACCACGGATCAGGTCAAAGCCCTGACCACCGATGACTTCGCTTCCATCGGCACCGGAGGTTTGCGTGGCCTGAACTCCGTCCAGGTCGGCGTCCTGACCACCGAACAGATCGTGGCCTTGACCACGGCCCAGGCCGCATCGCTGAACAGCAGCCAAGTGACCGGCCTGACGAGTGAACAAATCGCCAATATGGCCACCGATGACCTCAAGGTCATCAACTCGGGCGCCCTGCGCGCGCTGAGTTCCGAGCAGCTCGGAGCGCTGAGCTCGGATCAGATCGCCACCCTGACGACAGCGCAGGTCAATGCCTTGACCAGCACGCAGATTCAGAACCTCAGCACCGAAGATCTCAACGCCCTGACCAGCACCCAGTTCAAGGCCATCAGCTCGGCCCAAGTGGGGGCCATGACGACCGACCAGATCAAGGCCCTGAGCACAGAAGACCTGTCGTCCATCGGCACGGCGGGCATGCGCGGCATGAACTCCAGCCAGGTCGCGGTCCTGACCACGGAACAGGTGGTCGCGCTGACGACCGCGCAGGCCGCCTCGCTCAACAGTGCGCAAGTCGCCGGTTTGACCAGCGAGCAGATGGCCATCCTCGCCACCGATGACCTCAAGGCCATCAATACAGGCGCGCTGCGCGCCCTGAACTCCGAGCAACTCGGAGCGCTGACCTCGGATCAGATGGCCAGCCTGAGCACGGCGCAAGTCAATGCCCTGACCAGCACCCAGATCCAGAACCTCAGCACCGAGGACCTCAATGCCCTGACCTCGGACCAATTCAAGGCCATCAGCTCGGGCCAAGTCGCGGCCTTCACGACCGACCAGGTCAAAGCCCTGGGTACCGACGACTTCGCCGCCATCGGCACCGGTGGCCTGCGTGGCCTGACCTCCACCCAAGTGGGTGTCCTGACCACCGAGCAGGTGGTTGCACTCACCACCGCTCAGACGGCTTCGCTGAACAGTGCGCAAGTGGCCGGTTTGAGCAGCGAGCAGATCGCCAATCTGGCCACGGATGACTTGAAGGTGATGAACACCGGGGCCTTGCGCGCCCTGAATTCGGAACAGCTGGGGGCTCTGAGTTCTGACCAGATCGCCAGCCTGACGACCGCACAAGTCAATGCGCTGACCAGCACTCAGATTCAAAACCTGAGCACCGAGGACCTCAACGCGCTGACCAGCACCCAGTTCCGGGCCATGAGTTCGGCCCAGGTCGCGGCATTGACCACAGACCAAGTCAAGGCACTGACCACCGAGGACTTTGCAGCGATCGGCACGGGTGGCTTGCGTGGCCTCAGTTCGGTTCAAATCGGTGCGCTGACGACCGAGCAGATCGTCGCCCTGACCACCGCCCAAACCGCCTCGCTGAACAGTTCGCAGGTGGCTGGACTCAGCAGCGATCAGATCGCCATCTTGGCTACCGATGACCTGAAGGCCATCAACACCGGGGCCCTCCGCGCCTTGAACTCGGAGCAGCTCGGTTCCCTGACCTCCGATCAGATCGCGGCACTGACCACGGCTCAGGTCAACGCCCTGACCAGCACCCAGATTCAGAATCTCAGCACCGAAGACCTGAACGCGCTGACCTCGGATCAGTTCAAGGCCATCAGCTCGACCCAAGTCGCAGCGATGACCACCGACCAGATCAAGGCCCTGACCACGGATGATTTCTCCTCCATCGGCACCGGTGGCCTGCGTGGCCTGAGCTCGACCCAGCTGGGCGTGCTCACCACGGAGCAAGTGGTCGCATTGACCACCGCCCAAGCGGCGGCCCTGAACAGCAGCCAGGTCGGTGGCTTGACGAGCGACCAAGCTCCGATTCTGGCCACTGACGATCTCAAATCACTCAATACCGCGGCCTTGCGCGCAATGAGCTCCGAGCAACTCGGTGCCTTGACCTCGGATCAGTTCGCCTCACTGACCACCGCCCAAGTCAATGCGCTGACCAGCAGCCAAATTCAGACCCTCAGCACCGAGGATTTGAATGCCTTGACCAGCACCCAGTTCCGGGCCATCAGCTCCGGCCAGGTCGGCGCCTTCACGACCGATCAAGTCAAGGCACTGACCACCGAGGACTTCTCGGCCATCGGCACGGGCGGCTTGCGTGGCCTGAGCTCGACCCAGGTCGGCGTGCTGACCACGGAGCAAGTCGTCGCACTGACCACGGCACAGGCCGCTTCCTTGAACAGCGCCCAAGTCGCGGGGCTGACCAGCGAGCAAATTGCCAATCTGGCCACCGATGACCTCCGGGCCATCAACACGGGCGCACTGCGTGCGCTCAACTCCGAGCAACTCGGTGCCTTGACCTCGGACCAGATTGCCTCGCTGACCACCGCTCAGGTCAATGCCCTGACCAGCGCTCAAATCCAGAGCTGGAGCACCGAGGACCTGAACGCCCTGACTTCGGAGCAATTCAAGGCCATCAGCTCGGGACAGGTGGCAGCCCTGACCACCGACCAAGTCAAGGCGCTGACCACAGACGACTTCTCCTCCATCGGCACGGGTGGCTTGCGCGGCCTGAGCTCGACTCAGGTGGGGGTGCTGACGACCGAGCAGGTTGTCGCCATGACCACGGCACAAGCCGCCTCGCTGAACAGCGCCCAGGTGGCCGGACTGACCAGTGAGCAGGTCGCCATCCTCGCGACCGATGACCTCAAGGCCATCAACACCGCGGCGCTGCGAGCCTTCAATTCCGAGCAATTGGGCGCACTGACTTCGGATCAGATCGCCTCATTGAGCACCGCCCAGGTCAATGCCCTGACCAGCACCCAGATCCAAAACTGGAGCACGGAGGACCTCAACGCCCTGACCAGCACGCAGTTCAAGGCCATCAGCTCGGGCCAGGTCGGCGCCTTCACGACCGACCAGGTCAAGGCCCTGAGCACCGAAGACTTTGCCGCCATTGGCACGGGTGGGCTGCGCGGTTTGAATTCCGCCCAGGTCGGCGTGCTGACCACTGAACAAGTGGTGGCCTTGACCACCGCCCAGACAGCCTCACTGAACAGCGCTCAGGTCACCGGCCTGAGCACCGAGCAGATGGCCGTCCTGGCCACCGATGACCTCAAGGCCATCAACACCGGTGCCTTGCGTGCCCTGAACTCCGAACAGCTCGGCGCCCTGACCTCCGACCAGCTCGCCGAGTTGACCACGGCCCAGGTCAATGCCTTGACCAGCGCGCAGATCCAAAGCCTCAGCACCGAGGATCTCAATGCCCTGACCAGCACCCAATTCCGGGCCATCAGCTCCGGCCAGGTCGGCGCCTTCACGACCGACCAGGTCAAGGCCCTGACCACGGAAGACTTCTCTGCCATCGGCACGGCCGGTCTGCGTGGTCTGAGCTCGACCCAGGTCGGCGTGCTGACCACAGAGCAAATCGTCGCCTTGACCACGGCACAAGCCGCTTCCTTGAACAGCGCCCAGGTGGCGGGCCTGACCAGTGAGCAAGTCGCCAATCTGGCCACAGACGACCTCCGAGCCATCAACACCGGCGCACTGCGTGCGCTGAACTCCGAGCAACTGGGGGCCCTGACCTCCGACCAGATCGCATCGCTGACGACCGCTCAGGTCAATGCCCTCACCAGCGCCCAGATCCAGAACTGGAGCACCGAAGACCTCAACGCCCTGACGTCGGACCAGTTCAAGGCCATCAGCTCTGGCCAAGTCGCCGCCTTCACGACCGACCAGGTCAAGGC
>NZ_JAJIRR010000015.1:0-131448 GCF_025717595.1 Kinneretia sp. DJ1R-11 | reverse complement strand
CGCGCAAGGCCGACCGCACGCCGGAGGAGGCCAGGATGCCGCTGCTGTTCACGCCCTATGTGCCCAGCCGCTTCGAGGACTTCCTGCTCAAGGGCAGGCGGATTCGTGCGGACGTGCATGAGTGGCTGGCCGCACGGCTGCCAAAAGAATCGCGCCTGAGTTGATCCACGGGGTCGGCCCAGGCGCCAACAGATCTGCCTTGGAAGGCAGGGCTTACAGGTCGGGGGTACCACCCCACCGGTGCGCTGTGGCCGGGTTCGTCCCGTCGCTGCGGCGCATGCCGCTCTGCTGAAAGAGGCCGATACGGTGAAGCACGGTTGTCCCGCAAGGGTCCGGGTTCGACTCCCGGTTTCGCCACCACTGGATAGCTCAGTCGGGTAGAGCAACGGATTTGGAATCCGTGTGTCGTGGGTTCGACTCCCACTCCACAAATGGCCTGTCACGCCAGTGAAAAACGGTCGAAAGACCACCCAGCCGAACGTGCCGGTCTGCCTTCGGGTTTGAACGGCACCAGCGCGGCCACCTGTGCTTCGGGCACGCGGGGTCTGCGTCCATGGCCAGTCCGAGGCTTGTCCAGAAAGGGCATGCCGACGACGCACCGTGGCACCCAGTCCCAGGCATCCGAGGTACGTGTCCGCGCTGTAACGGCACCCTATTTGAAACACACGCTGCAACAAGGAGAAAACCATGACGATCAAGCGTGTCAATGTGAAGAAGAACGAGCGCGGCCTGCTGCTGCGCAATGGCGACTTCGAGCGTGTGCTGCAACCCGGCACACACTGGCTCCTGTCTGGACTGGATCGGCTTCAGNTTGAAACACACGCTGCAACAAGGAGAAAACCATGACGATCAAGCGTGTCAATGTGAAGAAGAACGAGCGCGGCCTGCTGCTGCGCAATGGCGACTTCGAGCGTGTGCTGCAACCCGGCACACACTGGCTCCTGTCTGGACTGGATCGGCTTCAGGTCGAACTGGTCGCCATCGGAGCTCCGGCTTTCGTGCACCCGCTGACTGACTACTTGCTGGCCAAGGAGCCGGCGGTGGTCGAGACCGAGTTCGTTCGTGTCGAGTTGAATGCGACGCAGGTCGGCCTGCGCAGCGAAAACGGTGTGCTTGTCGAGCTGCTGCCGCCTGAAACCCGCCGGCTGTACTGGAAGGGCTTGGTGGATGTGCAGGTTGAGGTGATCGACCTGGCCAGCATCACAGAACTGTCGCCTGCGCTCACCGCCCGGCTGTTGCAGACCCAGCTGCGTCCGCGCAGCATCACTGGCTTGGCTGGTGTGTTGCAGGTGGTCGTGCCGGAACACGGCGCGGGCATTCTGTGGGTCGACGGCAAGATCNGACTATTTGCTGGCCAAGGAGCCGGCGGTGGTCGAGACCGAGTTCGTTCGTGTCGAGTTGAATGCGACGCAGGTCGGCCTGCGCAGTGAGAACGGTGTGCTGGTCGAGCTGCTCCCGCCTGAAACCCGCCGGCTGTACTGGAAGGGCTTGGTGGATGTGCAGGTTGAGGTGATCGACCTGGCCAGCATCACAGAACTGTCGCCTGCGCTCACCGCCCGGCTGTTGCAGACCCAGCTGCGTCCGCGCAGCATCACTGGCTTGGCTGGTGTGTTGCAGGTGGTCGTGCCGGAACACGGCGCGGGCATTCTGTGGGTCGACGGCAAGATCGAGCGCTTGCTCGGTGCGGGTTCGTTCGCCTTCTGGAAGTTCAACCGCAGTGTGAATGTGGAGCTGGTGGACCTGCGCTTGCAGGCCGTTGAAGTCACGGGCCAGGAAATCCTGACCCGAGACAAAGTGGCGCTGCGACTCAATCTCTCGGCCACCTGGCGCTATTCGGACGTGCTCAGCGCATACAAGGCGCTGGCCAAGCCGGCCGAGCACCTGTACCGCGAACTGCAACTCGGCTTACGCGCTGCGGTGGGCACACGCTCGCTCGATGAGCTTCTTGAGAACAAGAGCGTCATCGATGAGGTCGTGACCGCGCAGGTGAAGGACAAGCTCGCCGCTCTCGGGCTCGAGCTGACCAGCGTCGGCGTCAAGGACATCGTGCTGCCCGGCGAGATGAAGACCATCCTCGCTCAGGTGGTGGAGGCCGGGAAAGCGGCCGAAGCCAACGTGATCCGCCGCCGCGAGGAAACCGCTGCAACGCGCTCGCTGTTGAACACCGCCAAGGTGATGGAGGACAACCCCGTCGCTCTGCGCCTCAAGGAACTGGAAACCCTGGAGCGTGTGGCGGAACGCATTGACAAGATCTCCGTTTTCGGAGGTCTGGACCAGGTGCTCAACGGGCTTGTGAAGCTGCGCTGATCACCGCCTCGGCTGGGCGCAACTTGAATCTCGCTCGGCCGGGGCTCTACATTGGAAACAAGATCATGGAACAAGAACAAACTCAACATATCCACGAAGACGTCCCCGGCGGTGTGCCGCTGAAGATGTGGACGCGTGGCGTGCCTATCGAGCCCGAAGCCAAGCGCCAACTCACCAACGCGGCACGCCTGCCCATCGTCTTCAAGCATGTGGCTGCGATGCCGGACGTGCACTTCGGCATCGGGGCCACCGTGGGCTCGGTCATCCCGACCATCAAGGCCATCATCCCGGCGGCTGTGGGTGTGGACATCGGCTGCGGCATGATGGCCTGCAAGACCACGCTGCGCGCTGAAGACTTGCCAGACAACCTCGCCCCACTGCGCGCTGCGATTGAACGTGCGGTGCCGCATGGACGCGCGCCAGGCAACCGTGACCCGGGTGCCTGGCAGAAACCGCCAGGTTCAGTGGACACGGCTTGGTCACAGCTGGAGCCCGAATTCAAGGGGATCTGCCGCAGCTATCCCAAGCTGGAGAAGACCAACCATCACAAGCATCTGGGCACGCTCGGAAGCGGCAATCACTTCATTGAAGTCTGTCTCGACGAGGCTGGTGCCGTCTGGTTCATGCTGCACTCTGGCTCGCGAGGCGTTGGCAATGCCATCGGCACCATGTTCATCGAACTGGCCAAGCAGGACGCGATGCGCCACCAGGCCAATCTGCCGGATCGCGACCTGGCTTACTTCGAGGAAGGCAGCCGCTACTTCGGCGACTACGTGCGCGCCGTGAGCTGGGCACAGAAGTACGCCGCGATGAACCGTGAGGTCATGATGCGCCGCGTGATCGAAGCGGCGAAGACGGTGCTGCACAAGAACTTCCAGAGCCACATCGAGGCGGTGAACTGCCACCACAACTATGTGCAGCGCGAGCAGCACTTCGGCGAGGACGTGTTCGTCACCCGCAAGGGCGCAGTGAGTGCCAAGGCCGGCCAACTGGGCATCATCCCAGGCAGCATGGGCGCGCGCAGCTTCATCGTGCGTGGCAAGGGCAATCCGGAGTCTTTCGAATCCTGCTCGCATGGCGCCGGCCGTGTCATGAGTCGTGGCGACGCCAAACGCAGCTTCACCCTGGCCGACCATCGTGCCGCCACTGAAGGTGTGGAGTGCCGCAAGGACAAAGACGTGCTTGACGAGACGCCGGCAGCCTACAAGGACATTGACGCCGTCATGGCCGCGCAGGCGGATCTGGTCGACGTGGTGCACACGCTGAAGCAGGTGGTTTGTGTGAAGGGTTGAACTTCTTGGGTTGATCGACACCACCATGCAGACGCTGAGGATGGTCAACTCGCGCTCGGCCGTAATGACGCATGCGTCTAGCGATCGGTGCAGGCCACAAGTCGGCTTTAGGCTGGTTGCTCCCGCTCGGATTCGTCAGTCGTAAAGTGGCAATGTGCCCGGAGCTAACGCCCGATCTCAGAGCTGGTGGTCGGAACCGAGGCTGTGGCTGCCAGCCTTGGAAAATGCGCTAGCCGGCGGAAGGCGGCTAGGGCCTGCCATTCGTGAGCGACCGGAGTGCATTCAGCTGACCCAGCTTAGAAATGGCCTGAGTCGTGGCGAAAAGGAGTAGCGATATGGTGGATTTGGACGCACTACGGTCAATTCCGACAAGGACGACTGCGCTTGGGGCTGAGTACATCGTTATGGCTGAGGTTCCGCAGCCATGGCGCGATCAGTGCTGGGCGTGGCTACCGGCGCGCCATGCTCGGCTGCTTGTTGAAGGTGTCGGGCCTTCTGCTCTGATCCAGGATTGGAACGAGTGGCTGAATCACCTGACGGACACCACGACATAGCCTTTTGGGAAGGCAGTGTCCGTTTTCTGGTCTGCTGTTAGCGGTCAATTCCTGTCACCCAATGCCACCGTTCGAGCGACAGCTTCGTGCCCAAAGCCGAAATTGATCGGGTGGCAGCAGGAGGCTGATCTGAGTCATTCACGGATCAGCGCCTGAGCGACAGCAACCACGAACAGCGGTCATTGAGTGCGAATGGCATCGATCGGCAGCTCCACCCTCAGCACCGATCGCTTAACTGCGAAGTAGTACTGTACGAGTTCATACGACCGCTTTCGCGTTCACTACTTGAAGCGGGCCGCGGTACGGCGTGCCACGGCAATTAGTCCATCTCATATGTGTCGGCACGCTGCAGGTGTTGGGCCAAGGTCAAGCGAAGTGAGGGCGACCTATCTCAGGACTTGGGCCCGAGCACCAGTACCTCAAAGTTCGTGCCCGCGCCCGTGGGTAAGTAGAGGTGTCCAGTTGTTGGGTCCATCGCCATTGTTTTTGCGCCCTTGGCCGTGCTGACTGAAGGCTCTACTTGGTAGTGATCAGCGTCAAGTTGGCGGATCACACTGAGGCTTGCGTCGTCGCCATTTGAGACGTAGATCGTAGCCGTCCGATCGTCATAGATCACAGCGTCCGGATGTGCGCCGATGGGCAACTCGGCTACGCGGCGACCGCTTTGCATATCGCTGACCACCAGTTTGTGGTTTTGGCAGGACGAGAACACCCTTTGATGGGCCAAATCAAGCGCCAGCCCGGTTGGCCCTTCGCAGTCTTTCAACTCAAAGCGCCGCGTGATGGCTTGCTTGCTCTGATCCAGCACTTCGACGGCAGGATGATCCTCGATGTGGAAGTAGATCCGCCCCTGGCCATCGGCTTGAGCGAACTCGGGCACACCCGAAACTTTGACCGACGCAAGTACCCGGCGCTGCTTGGGATCGACAATATTCAGGTTGGCGCTCTTGCCGTTGAAGACGTAGAGCAGCTTCGCACCCGGCTCGTAGAGGATGGCGTCCGGTGACAGGCCGTCAACGGTGATCTGCCCGAGTGACTTCAGGCTGTCAATCTCGAACACGGTCAAGCTGTTGCCGGCGCCGTTGCTGGTGAAGCCCAGCCCCAGGTCCTCTGCCAAAGCGACACCATGCACCCCGGCGGTGTCAGGAATGCTCCCGATCAGTGAGCCTGTTTTGCTGTCCAACACTTCAACGCGATTGCCTCGGGTGACGAAGAGGCGATGTCGATTCGAATCGACGGTCGCGTAGTCCCATTTGGATGATCCGGCCAATGTCCAATGCTGCTGGACTTCAATTGACTTGTTTGCGATTGATGCCGCTTGTTGCGGTTCAAGGGCCAGAGTGATGCTGCTTGCGAGCAGCAGAGCGGCAGTCAGGGCCGACTGCAGGAAAGAAAGCGGTGTGTACATTGCTATGTAGCCTTGGGTTTGATGATGTGCTTGTGCGGGCAATTGCCTCACGCCGATGGCTTCGCTTTCTACTGTTCGTAGTCGAAGCTGCTGGACTTGCCGCTTTTCTTGGGTTTGCCGAGTGTGTAGCTCAGACCAATAAACACTGACTGCCCGGGCTGAACCCGTTCATAGCGCTGGTTCAGTCCTGGCAGGCTGGATTCACGAATCAAGCGTTGGCCATTGAACAGATCGGCGACCGTGCAGACCAGGGACAAGTCAGTGCGCAACTGGCGTTTGAACCCGAGGTTCAGCAGCTGGATGGGCGCAATCGATCCTTGGGGCGTCAGTCGACGGTCTGTACGGCTGAAGGAAAGTTGCAGCACGTCAATGGCGCTGGGGTGCCAATCTAAGCTGGCTTTCAGATTGAGTCCATTGCTCGAGCGCAGCCCGCTGGTGCCCAACGCTGTCGCATCGATTTGCTGCTGAAACAGATTGCCGCTCAACCGACCACTGAGTTGGGCACCCAAAGCGCCATCAAGGTTGAACTCCAGTCCCTCGGAGGTCGTGCGAGGCAGGTTGACCTTGGTGATCAAAGTGACGTCGGGGCTGATCAACTGAGTCAGGTCGGTGACGCTGTTGCGGTTGATCCGCCAATAGCCCGTCACCCCATAGGTGGCTTTATTGGATTCCTTGCGGTAGCCCAGTTCGACCGACTGCGTGTCCTGAGGTCTCAAGTTGGGATTGCCCGAGCGCAGGTTGTGCGTGTCTTGGTGATCGATCAACGGGTTCAGTGACTCAGGGTCAGGTCTTGACAGTCGCCGCCCATATCCCAACGTCAGCGACTCTTGTTCGCTGAGCGAATGTTCCAGCCGTAGCGACGGATAGACTCCCCCGTAGCGCTGTGCCAGTGTTTCACCGCTGCTGTGCTGTTCACCGTTGACTGCGGTGTGTTCGACACGGGCGCCGGCCAGGAAGGTCCAGTTGTCCCAGTTGCGTTGCCAAGACGCATAGGCGGCCAGGATGTTTTGGTGGAAGCGGTAGTCGTTGTTCAACGCGGGGTTGGGAACAATCGCGCCGCTGAGGGGGTCGACATCGTCGCCCGCCGGGAAGAAGTGATTGTTGTCGTGTTGCGCCGCCGCGCCCGCCTTGAGTTGACTGTCATCAGACAGAGGCAAGAGATAGTCGACCGTAAGCTCGTGCATCACCAGGTCGTGGTTCAGGTAGAGGTGATCGACGCTGAGGGCAGCTTGCGGGAGCACTTGCACATTTTGGTAAGCGTAACGCTCGCGTTCGTGCTCGACGGAGCGGTGCATGCCCAGCGTCAGCGTTTCATTGGCCACACGCAATTGCTGCTTGAAGCGCAGTGTTTGTTCACTGTTGCGGCTCCACTCGTGGCCGTCACTGTGTCGATCGCTCAGTTTGATTGCTATGTTAGGCGCCGAGTTGCTGCTGTTGTGCTGGTCAAAAAAGCGGTCTCCGGTGCGTTCGCGCCAGGCACTGTCTAGGCTTAGGCTTTGCTGATCGCTGAGCTTGTAGTCCAGCCCTGCTTTCACGGAAGGAATCACTCGACGCAAGTGTTCGTTCAGCTGCTCGTCGCTGATGACTATTTGTTGCGTTTTGGGGTCTTGCACCGTCAATTGCGATCGGATGTTGCGCTGCCTGTCATCTTGGCGAAGGCCTACGCTGCCGTTCAAACTGAGCGCATTCTGCTGCCAACTGCCGATGGCCGACAGAGCTCCTCGGCGATGGTTACCCAGGCTGGCCTGTGCCGACGCCGAAGGGCCGCCTAGCAAATTGCGGCGGGTGATGATGTTGATGACGCCGCCCGTGCCCTCGGCGCGGTACTCCGGTGGCGGGTTGTTCATCACTTCAACGCGGTCGATGTCGCCGGCGGACAACTGCATCAGGCCGTCTCCAGCATTGGGGCCGCTCAACAGAGCTGAAGGTTTGCCATCGATCAGGATCATCACCTTGCTGTCCCCGCGCAGGCTCAGCTTGCCGTCGGCGTCAACATCAACCGAAGGCAATTTGCTGAGCACGTCCGCCGCACTTCCCGTCATCGCCTGAAGATCGTCGCTCACCTTGTAAACCTTGCGGTCGACCAGGTTCAGAACGAGCCGGGACTTTCCCGCTGTCACCACCGTGGGCAAGTTTGCGGGTGCATCGGCGGCCTGAGCTGCGCTGGCCAAGGTGGCTGTGGCCAGGACAGCGAAGGCGGCAGAGTATCGTTTTTTCATGGGGTACTGGGCCGGCTGGCATCAAGGCACAGCCACCACCAAAAGAGAAGTGAAGGTCATCAAGCTGCCCTATGCGGAACAACGGATCAGGAACGCGAGCGCGCCGAACCGCAGGCATGCGGGCTCGGCGCTGCAGTGCGCAGCCCGGACGCATGCCGGGCTGTCCGGGGCGGGCTTACTTGCTGACGGTGAACTTGTCGAGTTCAGTTCCTGCCGCGTTCAATTGACGCAACGTCAGCGACTTGCCTTGCACATCGACCACTGTCAACGAGTGTTCATTGGAGATGAACTTGTCGGTGAATTTCTGCCAAGAGTCCGGGTCGTTGTGCTGCTCGACGTTGTAGAGCTCCTTGCCGCCGGCGCCGGTGACGACATAGATGATGCCCCTGGGATGGGTATTGCTCTTGCCATCAAAGGATTTGTCCAACACCCAGCGGCCATTGACGACACGACCACGGATGGTCTTACCATCGCGCCCACCAACCAGCAGCGTGCCCTTCTTTTGAGGAACAAAGCTCAAGGGATAGGAGCGCTGGTAGTTGTGCAGGTGGCCATTGAAAACGATGTCGACCTTACCCGCTTCCATGATGGGCGACAGCAGGCGCATGTGTTGCTGCTCCAAATGCTCGTTAGACGAATTGAAGCCAGGGTGGTGGAAGGTCACAAAGCGCCAGGTGGCCCCAGCCGCAGCCGCAAGGTCCTTGGCCACCCAGTCCAGCAACTCTGCATTGGTCCAGTCCACATAGGGGTTGGAGTCCAACACAGTCCAATGTGTGTTGCCGTAGTTGAACGAGTAGTTGGCCATGCGGGGATAGGCAGGCCCAGCAGCATCCAGGAAGGCCTTGCGATTGGCCTCATTGGCGTTCAAGGGTGGCACGATCGGGCCGCCTTCGGCGCCTTGCGGGCCGTTCAAGGGCTGATCCCAGAAGAAGTAGTAGGCAAGGCCGTCGGGGTACTTGTTCAGGTCACGGTTGTCGATGTCGTGATTGCCGGGCACCGTCACCATGGGCACGCGGCGCATCAGCGGCACGCCACCGACGTGTTCGGTGTTGTAGGTCGGCCAGAAGTTCTTGTCGTATTCGGACACCAAACCGTATTCATAGACGATGTCGCCCGGCACAACGACCAGGTCAGGCTTCTCTTGATAGGCGCGTAGTGCCATGGCCTTTTGTTCGGCCGTGCCAGCGCCGACGTCGCCGAACGCGACGAAACGGAAGCCTTGCTCGGCCGACTTCGGCGCCAGTGCTTCGGCATTGAACACGGGCTTGCCCGCTTTCAGCACCCGATAGTTGAAGCGGCTGCCAGGCTGCAGGTCCGCTAGCGCCACATCAAAAACTTTGCGAGGGGCCACGCCAGCCACGGCGACGCGGCGCATTTGTGGTGCGTCCGCAGGCTTCCACGTACCGCCTTCGGCGGCTTGCACTTCAACCGACCAATCGCTCGTCGCATCAGTGTCGTTGCCATGCCACATCAATTGCAGTGTGCTTGCTGACGGCTGCTTGCCGATTTGCAAATACGGTTTGACGACAAAGGGGTCGATCCCTTGTGCCTGAGTGGCTGACAGCGCAATGGCCAGGGGCAAGCACAGGCCCAGTTGCTTGAGTGTTTTCATGAGTGGCTCGGATGTCGTGACTTATTGAGTGAGTGAAGCAAGGCCCAGTGCCCGGCGAGTCTCGTTGCGGGCGGCGACCATGTCTCGCTGGTACTGAGGGTTCTGCGCCATCAGTGCGTAGCCGCTGTAGGCCAGCAATCTGCTGGCCTGCAGATCGCTGGGGAAATTGACGCCGCAAATCAGGCGAGCTTGAGCAAAGTCAGCAGCGCGGGCCAGGATGGCGTCCCGCTTCTCCGGCACCATGTCGATCAGCGTCAGCGCCAGCCAATAGCCGGCCAGCGTGTGACCGCTGGGGTAGGAGTCCGCGCGCTCCTTGGTTTCGCACACCGGGTTCAGCGTTTTGTCCAGGTGATAGGGATGAGCCCGCTGGAATGCCTTTTTGGCGGGGCCGCCAGCCAGTCCGGCATCGCCCTTGACCTTGGCCGATAGCGCCGCCGTCAGGGGCAGTGACTTGGCGTTGAAGCGTTCACCCAGCACGGTTTGGAACAGGAACAGAGTTTCGTCCTGCTCATCGGCACGGACCTTTTCAACCTGCGCTGGCGTGCGTTGAGCCGCGAGTTGTCGCAGCTCGATCAGCTCTGCTTGTGTGATGGCCGAATCGGCCGCGGGGGCCGACGGCAGGATCTGTGGTCCACGCAACAGTTCAGGCGCCACATAGGCTGGATCACGAGCTTGCGCACAGGCACAAGCCAGGCCGCACAGCATCAACACGGGCAATTTCATTGGCATCTTTTTCATGGTGTCGACGGCACGATGCCGCGGCTTGGGAAGGAGCAAGTTGAGTCACTGCGCGCTGTACCTCCCGGCACAGAACACAGTGGCTTTAGCGGTCCGCACTGTCGGCTCCGTGCGTGTCCATGCCGTGACATCGCAGGTGTGCATCAAGGTAAAGAAATGCTGCTGAATCATGACTAGCAATTTGTTCAAACGATCACGGATCTGTCACTGAATCGGCCGACCATCTGCGGCTTGCCTGAGTCAGCACCGAGGCATTGCAAGCCGCTTCGCCGTGACTCCACCGATCACAACAATCCCGCACTCCAGCCCCACTCGATCATGCAAACCCCTTACACCCCGCGCCGTACCCCCCTTGCCATTCACCTCAGCCAGTGCTTGTTGATCGGCCTTGCCGCCGGTGCCACGCCGTTGGTGTTTGGTCAAGCCGCCGCGCCTGCTGCGCCTGCTGCCGCAGCCAGTGCAGCCAGTGCAGCCAGTGCAGCCAGTGCAGCCACTGGCAACACGAGCGCCAGCACGGATCTTGGCACCATCGGTGCCACCACAGCCGCGGGGGCATACCGTCCTGACGAGGCACGCAAGGGCACCGCCAGTGCCGTGGCACCAACACAGGCCAGCTTGCAAGCGACACAGCCGCAATCGATCATCACGCGCGAGTTCATCGACCTGTCCGTCGCACCCACTGCCGAGTACAGCCGCCTGGTCAACATCGCACCCAGCCTCTCGGGTGACTCGTCCAACGGCCCTGGCCTGAGCGAGACCAAGACCACCTTGCGCGGCTTCAAGGACGGCGAATACAACGTCACCTTTGACGGCATCCCTTGGGGCGACACCAATGGCCCCTCGCACCACTCCACCTCCTTCTTCCCGGCGGCGATCATTGGCGGCGCCGTGATCGAACGCGGTCCTGGCAATGCCAGCAACCTGGGCTATGCCACCTTCGGCGGCTCTATTGACCTGTTCTCGAAAAAGCCGGCCGAGAAGTCATCCTTCAGTGCCTTTGGCACCTTCGGCAGCTGGAACACCAGCCTGATTGGCATGGGCTATGAAAGCGGCCGCCTGGAGAACTACGGCGACGCCACACTGCAGCTGAACTATCAGCACATGAAGTCGGACGGCTACCTCAGCTACAGCCCAATTAAGAGCGACAACCTCACGGTCAAAACTGAGCGCCCGCTCGGCGACGCGCACCTGCTGACCGCCTTTGCATCGATCAACAAGAACAGCTATCACCAGCCCGACGTGGCCGTTCGAACCTTGTCGCAGGTCGCCAAGTTTGGCAAGAACTTCCTGCTCAATGACGACCCCAAAAGCCTGAACTACATCGGCTACAACGTCTCTGATAAGGATACTGATTTTGGGTACCTGCGCCTTCGCAGCGCTTGGGGCGATGGTTGGAACAGCGACAACCAGCTCTACACCTACGCCTACGACAACCAATCGACCTCCGCCGATGTCACGACCTGGACAGGCACTGATGGTGCGGGCGCTGACCCCCGTGTGACGAACTCGCTGACGCGTACCAAGATCGTTGGCAACGTGCCCGGCTACGACAAGCTGAACAAGTACCGCGTGGTGGGTGACATCGCCAAGGTGACCAAGCAGACCTCGATCGGTCTGGCCCGTATGGGCCTTTGGATCGAGCATGCATCGACCGATCGCCACCTCTACGATCTGGACCTGACGACAGGCCTGTACAACCGTAAAGAGTCGCCGGTCAATGCAGCTACTTTGGTGGGTAGCGATCGCCCCATCGACAGCGTCAGCTACGAAGAGCACTCGACCATCCGCAACATGCAGCCTTTTGCTGAGTTTGAGTGGAAGCTCTCGCCCGAGACCACCGTCACCCCAGGCGTGAAGTCCGTCAACATCACCCGCACGGCCAACTCGCAAGTCGGTGCCACGACCCGTGCCCTGAACGCCACGGCAGACAAGACATATCACGCCACGCTGCCGTTCCTGAGCGCCAACCATCGCATCAACGATGGCCTGTCGGTCTACGCGCAGTACGCCAAGGGCTTTGTCATTCCTTCGCTGAGCACCTTCTACATCGTTGACCCCAGCAAGAACAGCACTGCGCCCCAAACCTCGACCAACTACCAACTGGGTCTGGTGGGCAAGTCCGACGCCATGACATGGGACTTCAACGTCTATCGCATTGACTTCAAGAACAAGCTGGTCTCCAACGGCTTGGCGGGTGCCGCCGCCGCCTTCATCAACCTCGGTGGTGCCAAGTATCAAGGCATTGAAGCGCAGATGGCCTATGTGATGGGTGGCGGTTTCTCTGCTTACGCCAACGGTTCGGTCAATCAGGCCAAGGCCAACGACACCGACCGACAAATCGCTGGCGCGCCGGAAATGACCGCCGCATTGGGCACGCTGTACAGCCGTGATGAATGGTCGGGCTCCCTGATCTACAAGCGCACAGGCAAGATCCGTCAGGCCAACTATGACGCCAGCAAGCCGGCCATCGGCGGTGTGGCGTTCTATGACTACTACCAAACACCGGCATACGGCAGCCTGGACTTCGGCATGGCTTATGACTTCAAGTCAGCCAGTCCCTTTGGCAAGGGTCTGAAACTGCAGTTGAACGTGTTCAACCTGCTCAACGACCAATCGGTCACGGCCATCAGCGTTGGCAAGACGCTGGTGATTGACACTTACACCTATCAGGCGCCGCGCAGCGTGCAATTGTCGGTGAAGATGGAGTTCTGACCATGAGCCTGAGTAAGATTTTGGAGCTGGCCAATCAATCAGGGGGCACGCTGTATTTGATGGCACTGTTGATGCTGATCGCATTGACGGTGATCATCGAGCGCAGCCACTATCTGTCCAAGATGCAGTCTGGGGGCGATGCCCTGATTGCATTGCTGCATGCCAACACGCCAACCCATGCCGAGCCCATGCAACTGGCTTTGCGTCAGCATGCCAAGCTGCCGCACATAAGCCTGTTCCAGGCCGCTCTGATTGAGCCGCCCGATGCCGAGCGCGACAGTTGCGCGGGCCATCTGGAGGAAGCAGTCATGCGTGAGGTGCCGACCTTGGATCGTTCACTGTGGTTGCTGGACACCGTCATCACACTGGCGCCTTTGCTGGGACTGTTTGGCACCATCATCGGCATGTTCGGCGCCTTCTCGGTACTGGGTGATGTGCAAAACGGCGCCAGCCAGGTGACTGGCGGTATCGCGGAAGCGCTGATTGCCACAGCCTCTGGCCTGGCGATCGCGATGATCGGCCTGATCTTCTTCAACTGGCTGAGTACCAAGGTCCGCGTCATCGTCCATCAGATGGAAACCATCAAGGTGATGTTGCTGAACCGTCGCTTCGGCCCACCGCAGCAGCAAGATGGTCGCTCCAGCTTGCGTGCGGCTTGAGGTCGCAGCTTAGGTCCCAATAAGAAGGCGTTCATTTCATGCGTTACTTTGAAACTCGCAAGGCCCGCATCGAGATCATCCCGATGATCGACATCATGCTGTTCCTGCTGGTGTTCTTCGCGATGATGACCTTGCGAATGATTCCGACCACGGGCCAGGTCAGCAAACTGCCGACCAGCAGCACCGCTAGCGTGATGCCGGCGCCCAAATTGCTGATTGAGATCCGTGCTGGAGGACATGTTTTCGTTGACGGGCAAGCCACGGACGATGCCAGCCTTACGGCGCTCGTCCGCGGCCGCGATGCCGCAAAGCTGGCCGTCACCATTGCGGGAGGTGAGGATGCATCCCTGCAACAAGTGATGCATGTGATCGATGCCGTGCGTAAAGGTGGTGCCACTCAAATTGGACTGGCTGCGCGCCAGAGCTCGGAATGAATGGAAGCCTGAGTGCTGCGTTGGACCTGGGCATCCCCACGGCGGGAGTTGCATCGCAGCCAGAACGGCCATTGCAAGCTGGGCAAATTCAGGTTCAACACTCGAGGAAATCCAAACCCATACGAGCCTTGAGCGCCGCTTTGCTGCTGGAATCTTTGCTGATTGGAGGGCTGGTCTTTGCGGTCAGCCAACCCAAAGTCATTCCGCATATTGAAAGCGTGCCCCTGATGATCGAGCCCTTGCCCGATGCTCCGACACCTGAGCTACCTGCTCCTCCACGACCACCGCTGCCCTCGGTAAGCCCGGTGACGCCGCAAGTGGTTCGTCAGGTGCAGCCGGTCACACAGCACGTGCAGCAGCAGACCCCAACGCCAGCAACACCGGTGGTTCAAGCAGCCCCTGTCGAACCGGCGCCTCAGGCAGTTCCGCAAGCCTTCAGTACACCCCCGGCGCCCGCGCCCGTGGCGCAAGCACCGGCACCGGTGGCGCAAGACCTGGCTCCGGCTTACAACGCCAAATTGGCTGCCGCGGTGCAGGCTGCGTTTGAGGTGCCTGCTCCAGCCCATGCCTTGAACTTCAAGGGGCGTGCGCGCGTGGAGTTCACGCTGCAGGACGGTGTCGCATCGGCCATCCGCATCGTGCAAGGCAGTGGTCTGGGTGCGGTTGATCGAGCCGCCATCAAGGCAGTGCAGGCCGCGGCGTTTCCGCAGTCCCCAGCTGGCTTGCAGACCCAGGGCAACAGCTACCAGATTTGGGTGGCCTGCTTTTGATTTGAAACGGTGGCGCGTCAAGCGCGCCACCACTGATTCATGCCTGTATCAATGGCGCAGTGAAGGCCGCCCAGCTCAGCTCAGCGCCAAGGCCAGTGTCAGGCTCAGTGCACTGCCCAAAATCGCCAAGCCGACGGCGCGGCGGCGATGGGTCAACATCCACAGCGCAACACCTGAGAGCGACAGCAGCATGATGCTGCCCGCCAGTGTGTCAACCAGCAAGATCCACGGTGCTGTCATGCCGCTTCCCTTGTGCAATTGCGTCAGCGTGGCCAGCAGACCATTTTCGGTGCGGCGCACATTGACCGTTTTGTTGCCGCGCCAATACTCGGCTTGCAAGCTGAGCTTGGGGCCTGCAAAGCTCACGGTCCAGCGCTCAGGTTGCATCAGAACTTGACCACCCTCGGCGTCTTCTGCCCAAGGCACAGGTTTAGCTTTGTCTGTGCGAATGGAACTGGCAGGCGCTACGGTCCGCAGGTGCTGTTGCAGCCATTGCGCCATGGCTTCAGCATTGGCTGGGGAAGGGCTGGGCAGGGGCACTTGTTCGCTGTTGCGCTGCTGAGCCATATCAGGCAGCTTCAACACGGCGCGGTGATTCAACCAGATGCCACTGAAGCCGAAGAGCAAGCCCAGGCTGGCCCCCCACAGTCCGATCCAACCATGTGACTTTCTCAGCCATTGAACCGCCACGATCTTGCCAGGCACCTTGAGCGCGGCTTCCGAGCGAACCTGAGCGGGGTGGAGGCTTGGTGTCGTTGCACGGGTGCGGGTCATGATCAGGTCCTGGGTCTGTGTGGCGCTACGAGCGCCTGAAATTTAACCGGTCAGCTTGAAGGACGAACGAGACACCGTGATGAATCGTGAGCCGTGCCTGGTCACTGGGAAGGTGACTTGGTCTTCGGCAGCGACAACAGTCAGATCGCGACGCTGGTTGAGCGTCAGACGCGATACGTGATATTGGTGAAGGTGGGCGGCAAGGACACTGGGACCGTTGTCAACGCCCTGATCAAAAATGCTCGCAAGCTGCCTCAGGAACTCTACAAATCACTGACGTGGGATCGAGGCAAGGAGATGGCCGCGCACAAGAGCTTCACGATGGCCACCGATATCCAAGTCTTCTTTTGCGATCTGCAGAGCCCATGGCAACGAGGTAGCAACGAGAACACGAATGGATTGTTTCGGCAGTACATGCCAAAGGGCATCGACATCTCAGGGTACTTCTCCAGGCAGTGCAGGGCAGACCACAGGAACGGCTGAATCAGCCGGGCTCTGTAAGCCATTCTTGCAGCGATGTAGTCCTTGTCTGCGGTCTCACGGAAGCTTCTGATCGCGAAGTCATTAACCAAAATATGCATCGGGTGCGACATGCGTAAGGCTGCCGAGCGAGGCTTTGCTGCACTGAGAGAGCAACTGAAGCGGACAACGCAAGACACTGAAGCAATCCGTTCAGCGCTTTCTGGCGCTCAATGGCTGACCCAGCAGCAGTGGAGCATCCGTGAGCGCCGGTACTCTGATCTATTGCTGGAATTGGCCAGATTTCAGTCATCGCTGGAAGACCGAATGACCTTCTTCCATGAGCCAGGCTCTGAGGATGTACGCCAGTTCGCGAAGCAGAAAGCAGTCGAGAAGGCGAAGGCGGAACGGGAAGCAAAGAAGGCAGCGAAGCTCGTAGCCAGACGGCCGGGACAGACAGAATAGAGGGCAGCAGCTCGACATTTCGTTCAGCCGCTTCGGGTAGGCTCCGGCCAGGTGACATGCGCTGGACGGGGCGCTCAGGATCGAACCTCGATCGCTACTTGTCGAACGGCTGGTCTCAGATGAGCAGCGGCCCTACGTTGCACCGCCAGTCGAATGGTCGCTGCTGATCGAAGCAGCTGCTTAGACCGCCGGCCGCGAGTGGCTTTGACCAGCCTCAAGCAGTCAGGCCCCCCGAGTCTTCTCCACGCCGTTTACGCGCCTCCTGGCGCTTCCAATCAGCTACCTTTCCCAACTGTGACGCCAGGCTTCGAAACTTTGGCCACATCGCCTGGCCGGTCACCCCCCAAGACTTCGATAATTTGACAGTAACTTCGAAACTTTGTTCTCAGCCTCCTCCTGCCATGACCTTGCGCTATCAAACCATCCCCGTGACCGCTTTCCAGCAGAACTGTTCCCTGGTCTGGTGTGATCAGACGATGGACGCGGCCGTGATCGACCCCGGCGGGGACCTTCTGCGTATCCGGGCGGCGGTGCAGCAGCAAGGGCTCACGCTCAAGGCGATCTGGTTGACCCATGCTCATATCGATCATGCCGGCGGCACCGGGCAGCTGGCGCGTGAGTTGCAGCTGCCCATCATCGGCCCGCATCCGGGTGATCAGTTCTGGATCGATGGCCTGGCGCAGCAAAGTCAGATGTTCGGCTTCCCAGCCGCGGAGCCCTTCGCGCCGACGCGCTGGCTGGCCGATGGCGACACCGTGCAGATTGGCCGCCAGACCTTGAATGTGCGTCACTGCCCCGGCCACACACCTGGCCATGTGGTATTTCATTCGCCGGCGATTGCGCGCGCCTTCGTCGGCGATGTGCTGTTCGCCGGCAGCATCGGCCGCACTGATTTTCCCGGCGGCGACCATGGCACGCTGCTGGCCTCGATTCGCGAGCGGCTCTGGCCCATGGGCGACGAGACGGTGTTCATCCCCGGCCACGGCCCGGAAAGCAGCTTTGGCGCCGAGCGGCGCAGCAATCCCCATGTGCGGGATCGCTGAATGCGGCGCCTCTCCAGGCTCTCAGCCCGGCTGCTGGGCGCGGCGCTTCGTCAGGGCGCCGATCAGGCCCAGGCCCGCCAGCAACATCAGATAGGACTCGGGTTCAGGGACTGCGCTCACGGTGTCAATCCGCCCGGTCAGGCCCTGGCTGTTCTCCTGAAACTGCTGAGCCACCACCTGGGTCAGCGCTGGCGGCGTGCTGGGCAAGAGGCCCTGGCTGTAGTCAATGGCGTTCAAGTCACTCCAACGCAGGATCAGCGAGACGGCACCGAGCTGAAATGTCAGGCCGTCCACCAGCGGCCCCGTGGGGTCCGGGGGGTTGAGCTGGTTGTCGCGCACATAGATCAAGCCCCCGGCGCTGGCGTCCAGCTGCTGCCAGCTGTCTGTGCCGATCTGGTAGCGGATCGTCAGGGCTGAAATGTCGAGCGAATGCCGGTTGGGATTGACGGGCGTCAGTTCCTTGGCTGCCGTGTCGAAGTTCACCACCGCCTGAAAGCCGTCGCCCAGCTGGTGGCTTGACGTGCTTCCCACGCCAATGAGCTGGCCTTGGAAACTCCAGCTGACGAGATCGGCCTGGGCCAGTGGGGCCAGTGCCAGCAGTGCGGCGCCACAGAGGGCATGAAGTTTGGATGTCATGGCATGTTCCTGGTCGAGGATCAAAAAAGAGAGGGGAGGCTTGGCTGCCCAGGACTGCAGTGTCAAAGACATCCGGCGCGCTGTGTGCGACATGTCACGACGTTTTGTGACGCGGCTGTCGCACACCAGAGCGGGCTGATCTGGAGCGCAGACTTTGCTCGTAAGAGCACAATGGGACTGTCTGGCTTGCCGTCCGGCTTCGAAGTCAGGCATGACCTGACCCTGGCAGCTTCTTGAGGGGGCGCCTCGCGCTGCTCAGGAGCGCGCCGCGCGGCACTGCCGTTGCTGTGCTGTTGTTTTTGGCGCCTTGCTTTCAGAATCGGCTGTCCGCCGAGTCGGCTGGCGCCTGCAAAGGGCAGGGCCGCTGCCGTTTCGGCACCGCCGGGGCCTTTGCCCGGGCGCACCAGAAGGAAACGGTTCGCCATGAAAGACGCATCCCCCTCCACCTCCAGCTTGGCCCGCCGCGGCCGCGCCGCCTTGGCCTCGGGCTTGCTGGCACTGATGGCCATCAACCCGGGCTTGTCTTTGGCCGCTGATGCCAGCGCGCCCGACACCTTGATTCGTCAGCTGTCGCAGGAAACCGTGGAGGCCATCAAGGCAGACAAGGCGATTCAGGCCGGCGACCTGCAGCGCATTGTCCAGCTGGTCGACGAGAAGATCATGCCCCATGTCGATTTCGACAAGACCACGAAAAGCGCTGTGGGCCGACACTGGAATCAGGCCACGCCCGAGCAGCGTGAGCGCTTGAAGACCGAGTTCAAAGGCTTGCTCCTGCGCGTCTATGCCGGCGCGCTCTCGCAGTTCAAGGACCAGACTATCCGCCAGCTGCCGTTGCGCCCGGGCGCGGCCGATGGCGGCCACGTCGAGATCAAGACCCAGATCGTCGGTAAGGGCGAGCCGTTGCAGCTGAATTACAGCCTGGAGAAGTCGGAAGCCGGCATCTGGAAGATCTGGGACTTCAATGTGCTCGGTGCCTCCATGGTGCAGACCTACCGCAACCCCTTTGCGCAGGAAGTCGGCGCCAACGGCATCGATGGCTTGATCAAGATGCTGGCCGAGAAGAACAAGAAGCCGCTGCCGGCCAAGGCCTGAGCTTCAGCGGTGCAGAGGGCGGCTGGCCACAAAGCCGGCCAGCTCGCCCACCAGGCGCCGCAGCCTGCGCTGTGCTGCTTCATCGCTGAGCAGCAGCGCGTCATCAAAATCGCCATCGTCCAGAGTCAGTCGCGTCGGTGCCAGCCAAGCGCGCAGCTCCTGCACGCAGTTGGCCATGCCGCCCAGCGGTGAGCTGTCGGACAGGCTCACCAGGCCCACCGCACAACCTTGAAGATAGGGCCTTGGGTCACTGGCCAGCACTTGCATAAAGTCCAGCGCGTTCTTGAATACGCCAATCATGGCGCCGTGGTAGGCCGGGCAGGTCCAGAGCATGGCGTCGGCGCTGCGGAAGGCCGCGACCAGGCGTTGCAGCGAGGCTTGGTGTTCGCTTGGGTAGTCGGCCAGCGCCCAGTCGGGCCGGTACATGGGCAGCTGCAGCTCGCGCACATCGAGGGTTTCGCATTCCATGCCCAGCTCGGCCGCCATGGCCATGCCGGCGCGCAGGGCGGCCGCAGACCGTGAGGCTTCGCGCAGACTGCCGCCCAGGCCGACGATCTTGCCGCGCGGTTGATGTGTGGATTGTTGCGTGTCGCTCATGCTTGGATTCCGAAATGGTCGAGCAAGGCCTGTTGACAGGCCGCTTCCGAAGGCAAGAGGTGCTCGGTCTTGAGGCCTTCGGCCGAGGTTTGGATCAGACGCAGATCACTGAGGCTGATGCGGCCGCCATCGTCCGTGGCCCGCGAGCAGATGCGCTTGCGCGTGAAGTGCGAGTCGGCTGAAGTCTGGTGGAAGCGGCACATGGGCTCGAAGTCCATCAGAGCATGGGCCTGCAGCGTGAACCGGTACGCGTCGCCCCAAACGGCGCAGGCCTCTTGCTTGACCTGCCGCTGCTGCAGCGTGAAAACGCCGCCCTGCGCTTGAATGCGGTAGTGGTGGCGGCCTTGCAAGCTCGGCGGGGCTTCGGGTTCGAGCGGCAGGGGCTGCAGGAAGCAATCGCCGAAACCCACATCGACCAGGTAGGCGCCGTCTTCCAGATCTACGGCGAGGCAGAGGTGGTCGAACTCGGGTCCATAGTTCCCATCGGCTCCGGCCACCCGGGCGGCCAGCAGGCTGACGCGGTAGCCCAGCTCACGCAGCAGCGCCGCGAACAAGCCGTTCAGCTCATAGCAAAAGCCACCGCGCCGCCGCTCGACGATCTTGCGGAACAGCGCGGCCTCCTCAAGGACGATGGCTTCGCCGCTGTGGATGCTGAGGTTCTCGAACGGGATCTCGTGCAGATGGGCCCATTGCAGGGCGGCCAGGGTGGCGAGATTGGGCTGGCTGCTGCCCCGGTAGGCGAGGCGCTCCAAATAGGCGTCGACGTTGATGCGCATGGGCTGGCATTGTGCGCAAGTGCGGCGCCCTCGCCCAAGGTCATGGCCGCTGGACTAGGCGGACTCTTTTCTTGCGGCCACCCAGTTCTGTGCTTGAATTTGGCCCGGCGCGAGGAACGCCGACCCTCGGCCAGAACAAGACCCCATCCCTTCCATGAGCGCACTCCCATCCACCGACATCACCCCCGGCCTGCTGGTCCTGCACGGCAACCGCGCCGAGCTGCTGGGCGATGCGGTGTTCGAGTGGCTGCGCCGCAGTCCCTTGCGCCCGCTGGAAGAGGAGGTGCTGCTGGTGCAGAGCAATGGCGTGGCCGAGTGGCTGAAGATGCAGCTGGCCAGCCAGCGCGGCATTTGCGCCGCCACTCGGGTGGAGCTTCCCGCCCGCTTCATGTGGCGCAGCTACCGCCAGCTGCTGGGCCGCGAGACGGTGCCGCCGCAGTCGCCGCTGGACAAGCTGCCGCTGACCTGGCGGCTGATGCGCTTGTTGCCCGAACTGATGGAATCAGCGGCAGCTTCCGATCCGCAAGCGGCCGAGGTCTACGCGCCGCTGGCTGATTTTTTGCAGCGCGGTGGCCTGGACCGGCGCCTGCAGCTGGCCCAGCGCCTGGCGGATCTGTACGACCAGTACCAGATCTACCGCAGCGACTGGCTGGACGCTTGGGGCCTCGGCCACGATGTGCTGCCCGCCCAGCTGGCCCCGGCGGGCGAACAGCTGGACCTGCGCCAGGCCCCGCCGCTGGCGCCCGATCAACGCTGGCAGGCCTGGCTCTGGCGTGCCTTGCTGCAGCCGCTCTCGGCGGCCGAGCGGGCCGGCACCCGGCCGGTGCTGCACCAGCGCTTCATGCAGGCCTTGCTGGATGAGCGCCAGCCGCCGCGCGGCCTGCCGCGCCGCCTGGTGCTGTTCGGCATGACCCATGTGCCGCAGCAGACCCTGCAGGCCCTGGCCGCCCTGGCGCGGCATTGCCAGGTCATCCTGGCCCTGCCCAACCCCTGCCGCTACCACTGGGCCGACATCATCGACGGCCGCGAGCTGCTGCGTCAGCAACTGCTTCAGCAGCGCCGCCGCCAGCCCCTGCGCCAGGGCCGCGATCTGGCCGAGCTGCCGCTGGAGGAGATGCATGCCCACGCCCACCCCTTGCTGGCCGCCTGGGGCCGCCAGGGCCGCGATTTTGTGCGGGCGCTCGATGCCTTTGATGACGCGGCGCAGACCCAGGCACGCTTTCCCGCGGCCAAGATCGACCTCTTCGATGAAGGTGCTGCGGAAGGCGAGGGCGGCAGCCTGCTGCAGCAGGTGCAGGCCCGCATCCGTGACCTGGTGCCCCTGGCCGAGCATGCCGGCTATGGCCGCAGCACGCCCGAGCCGGCCGTGCTGCAAGACCGCTCCATGGTCTTCCACATCGCCCACGGTGCCCAGCGCGAGGTCGAGATCCTGCACGACCAGCTCTTGAGCCTGCTGGCCGCGCCGCCACCGCCGGGGTCGGCGAAGCTGCAGCCGCGCGACATCGTCGTCATGCTGCCCGATGTCGAGGGCTTTGCGCCGGCCATCCGCTCGGTCTTCGGCCAGTACGCGCGCAGCGATGCGCGCCACATTCCTTTCGACATTGCCGACTTGAGCGAGCGCGGCAACAACCCGCTGATGGTGGCGCTGGAGTGGCTGCTGCGCTTGCCGCAAGCGCGCTGCACCGCCAGTGAGCTGCGCGATCTGCTCGATGTGCCGGGCCTGGCCCTGCGCTTCGGCCTGGAGCCGGCCGATCTGCCGCGCCTGGCGCAGTGGATCAGCGGCGCCGGCATCCGCTGGGGCCTGAACGCCGAGCAGCGCGCCAGCCTGGGCCTGGCGGCTTGCGGCGAGCAGAACAGCTGGGCCTTCGGCCTGCGCCGCATGCTGCTGGGCTTTGCCAGCGGCCAGGGCGAGGCTTTCCAGGGCATCGAGCCCTACGGCGAGATCGGCGGGTTGGAGGCGCATCTGGCTGGCTCGCTCGCCGATCTGCTCGGCGCCTTGCTGGACTGGCAGGCGCAGAGCGCCAGCCTGGCCACGCCGGCCGAGTGGGCGGCGCGCGGCCGCGCCTTGCTGGAGACTTTCTTCGAAGCCAGCGACGAGCGCGAACGCCTGAGCCTGGCGGCGCTGAACGCCGGCCTCTCGGCCTGGCTGGAGGCCTGCGAGGCGGCTGGTTTTGTGGATCAGCCGGTGGACCTGGCCGTGGCCCGCGAAGCCTGGCTGGACGGGGTGGACGAGCCGGGCCTGAACAAGCGCTTCCGCGCCGGTGGCGTCACCTTCTGCACCTTGATGCCCATGCGGGCCGTGCCCTTCGAGGTGGTCTGCCTGCTGGGCATGAACGATGGCGACTACCCGCGCCGCAGCACCCGCAGCGATTTCGATTTGATGGGCCTGCCCGGCCAGCTGCGCCCGGGCGACCGCTCACGCCGGCTGGACGACCGCCAGCTGCTGCTGGAGGCCTTGCTCTCGGCGCGGCGCCAGCTCTACATCAGCTGGAGCGGCCGCAGCGCGCGCGACAACAGTGAGCAGCCGCCCTCGGTTCTGGTCTCGCAGCTGCGCGACTACCTGGCCGCCGGCTGGGGTCAGGGCTTGCCCGAGGCGCTCAGCACCGAGCACCCACTGCAGCCCTTCAGCCGCCGCTATTTCGAGCAGCCGGCCGATCCGCGCCGCTTGACTCATGCCCGCGAGTGGCGCGATGCGCATCTGCAAGCCCAGCCGGTGACCGGCGAGCCCTTGGGCATGGATGCAGCCGCTGAAGAGGAGCAAGCGCCGCTCAAGCTCGCCACCCTGGTCGCCTTTCTGCGCAATCCGGTGCGCGAGTTCTTCCGCCGCCGGCTCAATGTGCACTTCGAGGATGCGGAAGACGAGGCCGGCGAGGACGCCGAGGCCTTCGCGCTCGATGGCTTGCAAGACCACAGCCTGCTGGCCGGTCTGCTGGATCAGGTGCTCAATGCCCAGGAGCAACGCCTGCAAAGCGGCGCGCCGCCGCTCAATCAGGGCGATCTGGCCGAGCAGATCCGCCTGCAGGCCGCCCGCCTGCAGCGCGCCGGCCGCCTGCCCATGGCCGAGTTGGGCCGGCGTGAGGAACAACGCCTGGCCGAGGAACTCCTGCCCATGCTGGACCGCTGGCTGCGTCTGCAGGCCGACTACCCCGATGCCGCGCCCAAGGCCCCGCTGCGCCTGGGCCCGCTGGATGATTGGCTCGACGGGCTGCAGCAGGCCGGCGAGGGCCTGCTTGCCGAGCGCGTCTGGCTGCAGCTGCTGCCCAGCCGCCTGTGCGGCAAGGCCGCAGCCAAAGGCAAGCCGCCTGCGCTGCGCATGGAGCGCCTGATCGCCCCCTGGGTGCGCATGCTGGCGGCCAGCAGCTGCGGTTTCGACACCGTGCCCGGCGTGCTGGTCGGGCGTGATGCCTGGCTGCAGCTGCAGCCGCTGAGCCGGGAGGAGGCGCAGCCCCTGCTGGCCGATCTGATCGCGCTGTGGCAGCAAGGCATGCAAGAACCGCTGCCGCTGGCGCCAAAGACCGCGCTGGCTTTTCTCGATGCCGAAAAAGGCAAGCCGGCCGAAGTGTTCGAGGGCGGCGGCTTTGCCACGGCGGGGCGCCAGGCCATGCCGGGCGAGGGCGAGGAGATGAGCCTCACTCGCCTCTACCCCAGCTATGCCGCGCTCAGCGCCGACGGCCGTTTTGCCGATCTGGCCCAGCGCCAATTCGGCCCTCTGCGGGCCTGGGCCGAGCAAGGCGTGGTGATGCAGCTGCATGAAGCCGTGCAGGGCGTTGTGTCGAACCTTGAGCCCCAGCCATGAGCGCCATCGTGAACACCCCGGGCATTTCCCTCGACCCCCTGAGCTTCCCGCTCTGGGGCAGCCGCCTGATCGAGGCCAGCGCCGGCACCGGCAAGACCTGGACGATTGCGGCCCTCTATCTGCGCCTGGTGCTGGGCCATGGCGGCGAGGAGGCGGCCTTCGGGCGTCCCTTGCTGCCGGCCGAGATTCTGGTGATGACCTTCACCCGCGCGGCCACGCGCGAGCTGTCCGACCGCATCCGCGCACGCTTGCTGGAAGCGGCGCGGGTGTTCCGCGGCGAGATGGCTGCCCCCGATGGGCTGCTGCAAGCCCTGCTCGAGGCCTACCCCGAAGGCCCCGGCCGCCGCGCTGCCGCCTGGCGCCTGGCCGCCGCGGCCGAGGGCATGGACGAAGCGGCCGTGCACACCATCGACGCCTGGTGCCAGCGCATGCTGCGCGAGCATGCCTTCGACAGCGGCTGCCTGTTCGACGAAGAGCTGGTGGCCAACGAGCGCCTGCTGCTGGACGGCGCCACTCAGGACTACTGGCGCCAACAGGTCTACCCGCTGGCCGGCGAACAGCTCGATGCCGTGTTCGAGGTCTGGCCCGGCGTGGCTGCGCTGGGCGCCGATGCCCAGGCCTTGATGGTTCAGGAGCTGGAACTTGCGAGTGAGGGCGCCGGTTTTGAGCAGGCGCTGCCGGGCTCGCTGGGTGGCCTGATCGAGCAGTTGCAGGCTCGTCGAAGAGAAGCGCTGGCCTTTTTGAAGGACGGATGGGTGGAGCGCGCCGAGGCCATGCAGGGCTGGATCGACACGCAGCTGGCGCCCAAGCAATGCGCCTTCGACAAGCGCAAGCTGGCGACGCGGCATTACACCGCCTGGCTGAAAACCCTGGCCGAATGGGCGCTCGACCCGGAGCAGGAGACGCTGGAGCTCAGCGATTCGGCCCTCAAGCGCTTGCCGCTCAGCGGCATGAAAGAAGCGCTCAAGCCCGATGCTGCCGAGCCCGACTGGCCGCCCGAGTTCGCCGCCTTCGAAGAGTTGCTCGCCGGCCTGGCCGCCTTGCCCTCGGCCAGCGCACCGCTGCGCTTGCATGCGGCCCTGCACATCCGCGATCGCCTGGCCGAGCTCAAGCGCCAGGACGGCAGCTTCGGTTTTGCCGACATGCTGCAGCGCCTGGACGAGGCCCTCGATGAAGGGCGGCATGGCGAGCACGCGCGCCGCCTGCGCGAACGCATGCGGGCGCAGTACCCAGTGGCCTTGATCGATGAGTTCCAGGACACCTCGCCGCTGCAGACCCGCATCTTCGACCGGCTCTACCGCATCGCCGACAACGCGCGCGACAGCACGCTCTTGCTGATCGGCGACCCCAAGCAATCGATCTACGGTTTCCGTGGCGCCGATATTTACAGTTATCTGAATGTGCGCCGCCAGACCGAGGGGCGCCACTACCTGCTGGGCACCAACCACCGTTCGACCCAGGCCCTGGTTCAGGCGGTCAACACCGTGTTCGCCCGCGCCGAGGCCTTTGACGCCGGCGCCTTCTTGCTGGGCAGTGCGGGGCAGGCCAGCCCCTTGCCCTTCCAGCCCGTGGCGGCGCGCGGCCGGGGCGAGGCGTTCGTCTGCAGCAGCGGTGCCGTGCCGGCGCTGCAGCTGTGGCTGGACCTGGATTTGCAAGACGGCCGCGCCAGCCAGCAGCGCTTTGGTGAAGTCTCCGCCGAGACCATCGTCGGCCTGCTCAACGATGAGAAAGCCGGTTTCTTGAATGAAACCCAGGGCAGCTTCCAGCGCCTGCGCCCGGCCGACATCGCCGTGCTGGTGCGCAATGCCCGCGAGGCCTCGGCCGTGCGTGAGGCCATGCGGCGCCGTGGCCTGGCCTCGGTCTACCTGTCGGACAAGGATTCGGTCTTCGCCAGCGATGAGGCCCGCGACCTGCTGGCCTGGCTGCGCGCCGTGGCTTCCCCGCTCGATGCCCGCCTGGTGCGCGCCGCCCTGGCCAGCCCGACCTTGGGGCTGAGCCTGGTTGAGCTGGCCGAACTGGCCCGCGACGACGAAGCCTTTGATCTGCGCAGCGAGCAGCTCAAGGCCTTGCACAGCGTCTGGCAGCAGCAAGGGGTGCTCAGCATGTTGCGCCAGACCCTGCACCGCTTGCGGCTGCCCAGCCGCTGGCTGGCCGCAGGCCTGACGTTGCAGGTCAGCGGTGAGCGCCGCTTGACCAATGTGCTGCACCTGGCCGAGCTCTTGCAGTCGGCCAGCAGCCAACTGGACGGCGAGCAGGCCCTGATCCGCTGGCTGGCGGCCCAGATCGCCGAGCCCGGCAGCACCGGCGGCGAGGAGCAGATCGTGCGCCTGGAGAGCGATGCCGATCTGGTCAAGGTGGTGACGGTGCACAAATCCAAGGGCCTGGAGTACCCACTGGTCTTCCTGCCCTTTGCCGCCAGCTTCCGCGCCGTGGACAAGCGCCGCGCGCGCTACGTCAAGCTGGAGCAGCAGCTGCATCTGGAGCCCGATGCCGAGCAGATCGCCGCCGCCGATCTGGAGCGCCAGCGCGAGGACCTGCGCCTCTTTTACGTGGCCCTGACCCGCGCGCGCCATGCCCTGTGGCTGGGCGTTTCGGCCCTGAAGGTGGGGCAGAGCGAAGACTGCCAGGTGCATCGCAGTGCCTTGGGCTATGTGCTCGGCGGCGGTGTGCCGCAGACGCCGGAGGAGTTTTGGGCCTCGGCCGAGGATCTGGCCGCAGGCGACCCGGCGGGCATTCATTTGAACCGCCTGATCTACCGCCCGGACTGGCCCTGCAGCGCCCTGCAAGCGCGCGAGTCGGCGCCGCCGCTGCGCGAAGCCGAGGTGTATGAGGCCCAGTTCGAGCGCCGCTGGACGGTCAGCAGCTTCTCGGCCCTGGTGCGCGCGCTGGGTAGCGCCAAGGCGCCGGCCCTGGATGCCGGCCGCCTGATCAGCGACGCCGCCGCGCGCGACGACGAAGACCGTCTGGCTGACCCCGAGGCCGCGGCCCTGGCGGCGCTGGCGCCCGCTGAAACCCAAGCTTCAAGCAGTGTCAGCCTGCTGCCCGCCTGGCACCGCTTTCCCCGCGGCGCTTTCGCCGGTAATTTCTTGCACGATCAGCTGGAATGGCTGGCCGGCGAGGGCTTTGCCCTGGCCGAATCTCTGTCCCTGCAAGCCCAGCTGCGGGCACGCTGCGATCGCCAGGGCTGGGGCAACTGGTCAGACGAGGTCTTGAGCTGGCTGAGCCGCCTGCTGCAAACACCGCTTCCGCCGCTGAGCGAGGGCGCTTCGCTGGCGCGCCTGGACGCGCTGCTGCCGGAAATGGAGTTCTGGTTCCCCAGCAGCGGGCTGAGTTCACAGTCCATCGACGCGCTCTGCCGCCAGCATCTGCTCGGCGGCCGGCCGCGCCCGGCCCTGCCCGAGCGCGCGCTGCAGGGTTTGATGATGGGCTTTGCCGACTTGGTGTTCGAGCAGGGCGGGCGCTTCTGGGTGCTGGACTACAAGTCCAATGCCCTGGGCGAGCGCGATGCCGATTACGACCACGAGGCCCTCGAGGCCGCCATGGCCGAACACCGCTATGACGTGCAGGCCGCCCTCTACCTGCTGGCCCTGCATCGCCTGTTGCGCCAGCGCCTGGGTGAGCATTACGAGCCGGCCCAGCACCTGGGCGGCGCGCTCTACCTCTTCATGCGCGGCATGGACGGCCCCGAGGCCGGCTGCCTGTGGGTGCGGCCACCGCTGGCGCTGTTGGAGGGGCTGGAGGCATTGATCGACACGCAAGACGAAGAAGAGCAAGAAGAGGCATGAACATGGACCCGATCACGCCTTCCGCGCTGCAGCAGGAATTGAAAACCTGGGTGCAGAAGCAGTGGCTGCGCCGCCTGGATGCGGCCCTGACCGGCTTCATGCACGAACTGGATCCGCAGGCCGATGCGGCCGTCTTGCTGGCCGTGGCCTTGCTCAGCCATCTGGAAGGGCGCGGCCATGCCTGCTTGCCCCTGGCGCAGCTCTGCGAGGATGCGCCCGATCTGCTGGGCTGGGGCGCCGAGCCGGCGCAGCGGCTGGCGGAGCTGGACCTCCCGAAAACCTCGGTCGAGTGGACGCAGCATTTGGCGGCCAGCCCCCTGGTCTGGCAGCCCGGCGCGCCCGACAGCCACAGCCCGCTGGTGCTGCAAGGCCAGCGCCTCTATCTGCGCCGCTACTGGCAGTACGAGCAGCGTGTGGCCAGCCAGGTGTTGGCGCGCGTATCGGCGACCGAGCGGCTCGACACAGCGGCGCTGCGCGCCTGGCTGGGGCGTTTGTTCCCCTCACCGGCCGCGGGCCTGGACTGGCAGCAGCTGGCCTGTGCCGTGGCCTTGCGCAGCCGCCTGGCCGTCATCACCGGCGGCCCGGGCACGGGCAAGACCTACACGGCCGCGCGCCTGCTCGCACTGCTGTTCGCCGTCCACCCGCAGCGCCAGACCTTGCGCGTGGCCCTGGCTGCGCCCACGGGCAAGGCGGCAGCGCGGCTCAAGCAGTCCATCGAATCGGCCCTGCAGGGCCTGGCCGAGGCGCTGGCGCCGGACTTCGATCTGCGCGAGCTGGCCTCTCACATCGGGCCCGCGCGCACCCTGCATGCCTTGCTCGGCGCAAGGCCCGACACGCGCGCTTTCCGCGCCGATGCGGCCCATCCGCTGGAGCTGGACGTGTTGATCGTGGACGAGGCGTCCATGGTTCATCTGGAGATGATGGCGGCCTTGCTGGAGGCCCTGCCGCCCGGTGCGCGCTTGATCCTCTTGGGCGACAAGGACCAGCTCGCCTCGGTGGAGGCCGGCGCGGTGCTGGGGGATCTCTGCCGCGAGGCCGAGCGTGGCGGCTACAGCGCGGCCACCGCGGCTTTTGCGCAGGCGGCGACGGGTCAAGTCTTGCCGGCCGACTACTTGCAGGCCGAGCGGCCTCAAGCCCTGGCCCAGGCCACGGTGATGCTGCGCGAAAGCCGGCGTTTTGGTGGGCCGATCGGCCAGCTGGCCCTGGCGGTCAACCGCGGCGATGTGGCGGCGGCTCAAGGCTTGATGGCGCAGGCAGAAGATCAGGCCTTGCTGCAGCTGCCCTCGCCCGAGCCGGCTGATGTCTTGCGCCTGGCCCTGCAGGGCCGGCCCGGTGCGCCGGGCGGTTATGCCTCGTATTTGCAAGCCTTGCGCCAGCGCCCGCCGGCGGAAGCGGGCCTGTTGGCCTTTGAGGACTGGGCGCGTCGGGTATTGGGCGAGTTCGAGCGCTTTCGCCTGCTCTGCGCCGTGCGGGCCGGCGTCTGGGGCACCGAGGGGATTAATCTGGCGGTGGAGCGGGCCCTGGCCGAGGCGGGCCTGCTCAGCCGGCGCGGCGAGTGGTACGAGGGTCGGCCCCTCATGGTCACGCGCAACGACCCCAGCGTCGGTGTGTTCAACGGCGACATCGGCATCGCGCTCAAGCCGCACAAGCTGCTCGATGCCCAGGGCCTGATCCCTTTGCGCGCCTACTTCCTCGACGGCCCGCAGCTGCGCTCGGTCGGCGTGAGCCGGCTCAACGATGTGGAGACGGCGTTTGCGATGACGGTGCACAAATCCCAGGGCTCGGAGTTCGAGCACACGGTGCTGGTGCTGCCCGAGCAGGGCGGCAGCCACTTGAGCCGCGAGCTGGTCTACACCGGCATCACCCGCGCCCGCAAGTTCTTCACCCTGGTCAGCCCTCAGGCCCAGACCTTCCACCAGGCCTTGCGCCAGCGCACCCGGCGGGCCAGTGGCTTGCTGGACTTGCTGGCTGTTTGAGTCTTCCACATCGATCTTTTTTCACCCCCGCAGCCCATGCCCAGATTCCTGCACACCGCCGATTGGCAGATCGGCCGCTTGTTCAGCAGCTTCGATCCCGAGGATGCCTTGCCCCTGGCCGAGGCGCGCTTGGCGGCCGTGGAGCGGCTGGCCGCATTGGCCTGTACGCACGAGGTCGATGCGGTGCTGGTGGCTGGCGATGTGTTCGATGCGCAGACGGTGTCGGAGCGCACGATTCGCCGCATGTTCAATGCCATGGCGGGCTTCAGCGGACCCTGGGTGCTGATCTCGGGCAACCACGATGCGGCCCTGGCCGAAAGCGTGTGGACGCGTGCGCAGCGCCTGGGCGCGGTGCCTGCCCATGTGCATCTGGCCCTGCGGCCTGAGCCCTTGCTGCTGGAGGCCTGCCGCACGGCCATCCTGCCGGCACCGCTGAGCCAACGCCACACTTACGGGGACAGCACGGCCTGGTTCGACGCGGCCGAAACACCGGCGGGCTGGCTGCGCCTGGGCCTGGCGCATGGCAGCGTGCAAGGCATCCTGGCCGAATCCATGGTCGACGCGACCAACCCGATCGCACCGGACCGCGCGGCGCGTGCGCGCCTGGACTACCTGGCCCTGGGCGACTGGCATGGCGGCAAGCGCATCGAGGCCCGCTGCTGGTACAGCGGCACGCCCGAGCCCGATCGGTTCAAGGCCAATGAGTCGGGGCAAGCCTTGCTGGTGGAGATCGATGCGCCCGGTGCAGAGCCGCGCGTGTTGGCGCTGCGCACGGCGCAGTTCGACTGGCTGGAGCTGTCCGCCAGCCTGCGTGTAGCCAGCGATCTGGACGGCTTGCTGCAGCGCCTGGAGGCCTTGCCGGCCCACACCGTGCTGAGCTTGCAGCTCGAAGGCCAGCTGGCGCTGGACCTGCATCAGCGCTTGAATGCCGCACTGGCCGTCTTGCGCGGGCGCCTGCGCCACCTGAGCGTGGAGGCCTCGGCCCTGAGCCTGGCGCCGACCGACGAGGACATCGCCGCCCTGCAGGCCGATGGCTATCTGGCCGAGGTCATTGCGGAGCTGCGCGAGCTGGGAACTGCCGGCACGGCTTCGACCTCGGAGGAACCTGGCGAGGCCGAGATCGCCCGCGAGGCCCTGGCCTTGCTGACTGCTGCTCTGGCCCAGCGCCGCACGGAGTTGTCGGCATGAGCGCGCCTCTGCAACTGAGCCGCCTGCGCGTCGAGCAGCTGCGGCAGTTCCGGCAAGGATTCGAGCTGGCGAACCTGCAGCCCGGCCTCAACATCTTTTGCGGCCCGAACGAGGCGGGCAAGAGCAGCTTGGTGCGCGCCATCCGTGCCGCGTTTTTTGAGCGGCACCGCTCTTCGGCCGTGGGCGATCTGCTGCCCTGGGGCGACAGCAGCGCCGCGCCCAGCGTGGAGCTGGACTTTGCTTTTGACGGCCACCAGTACCGTCTGGCCAAGAGTTTTGGCAAACGGCCGCGCTGCGACTTGCGCATCGATGCTCGGGGCCTGGAGGGCGCCGAGGCCGAGGACCATCTGGCCCAGCTCTTTGGTTACGGCTTCGCCAGCCGCGGCGCCAGCAAGACCGAGCATTGGGGCATACCGGGTCTGCTCTGGGTGGAGCAGGGCACGGGCCAGGACCTGCGCGAGGCGGCCCAGCATGCCCGCGAACACCTGCACGGCGCCTTGCAAAGCCAGGCCGAGCGCCTGGGGCAGGGCGCAGCCGCCCAGGTCGCGGCCAGCGGCGGCGATGCGCTGCTCAGCGAGCTGCGCGCCCAGCGCGGCGAGCTGCTCACGGCCACCGGCAAGCCTCGCGCTGAGCTGGAGCAGGCCGCCCAGCGGGTGCAGGCCTTGCAACAATCGCTGCAGGACCTGGACCTGCAGATCGCCCGTTACCGCGAGGATGTGGACCGCCTGGCCCACTTGCGCAGCCAGCACCAGCGCGATGAGCAGGAGCGGCCCTGGGAGCAGCTGCAACAGCAGTTGCTGCAGGCCCAGCAGGCGCAGACCGCTTTGCAGCAGAGCGAGCAGCAGCTGGGCGAGGCCCGCCAGCGCCTGAGCCAGCTTCAGAATCAGCAGCAACTGCTGCAGCGGCAGCTGCAGGCTTTTGCCGAACAGGAACGGGCTGCCACCCAGCGCGAGCAGGCCTTGGCTCAGGCCAGCGAACAGCTGCTGCGAGCGCAGGCTAGTCTGGCCCCGGCGCGCGAGCAGTTCAAGCACAGCAGCGCCCAGGTGCGCCAGGCCCAGGTCCAGTTGCAACATGCGCGGCAAGCCGAAATCGCGCGCCAGACCCGGCAGCAGCTGGAAGCAGCGCAGCATCAGCAAGCCCGCTCGATCGAGGCCTTGCAACACGCCGAGGCCGCCCAGCAGCGCGTGGCTGCGCTGCGTGCGCCGCAGGCGCAGCAGCGGCCGCTCACCAAGACCGACCTGGATACCTTGCGCAAGCTGGATCAGCGTCTGCGCGAGCTGAGTTTGCAGCGCCAGGCCTTGGCCACCAGGCTGGAGTTCAAGCTGGATGCGGGCCAGCAGCTGCGTTTGCGCCAGGAGGGGCAGACCGAGGCGGAATCACTCGCGGGCCAGGGTCAGGTCTTGCTGGCCGCGCCAGGGGTGCTCGAGCTTCCGGGCCTGGGCCGCTTGCGCATCACGCCGGGCGGCCAGGATCTGGACGGTCTGGAGGCTCGCTGGAGCGAGGCGCGGGTAGAGCATGCCGCGGCGATGGAGCGTTTGGGTGTGCATGACCTGGCCGAGGCCGAGAGTCGGTATGCCGCTCAGCAGGAAGCCTTGGCCCAGCTCAAGCTGGCCGAGCAGGCTCTGGCCTTGAGCGCGCCTCAGGGCCTGGCACGGCTGCAGCAGGAGCAGGCAGATCTGCAGGCTCGGCTCTTGGTTTTGCAGGATGCGCTGGCGCAGCAGGCCGCCGGTGAAGCGACGACGGCCCTCAGCTTGGCTGAGGCTGAATCTGCGCTCGACGCGGCCCAGCGTCTGGAAGATGCGGCCCGCCAGCAGCTTGGCCGCTTGGAGCAGCAGCACAGCGCGATGGAGGCCCAGCAGCAGCAAGCGCAGCGCGAGTTGGAACTGGCCCGCGCTCAGTTGACCGAGCCCGGGCGACTGGGGCGGCAGCGCGAGCATCAGCAGCAGTGGCTGGCCGGTGAGACTGAGTTGTCGGCCCTGACCGCACGCATTGAAGCTTTGCAAGTCAGCCTGGACCGCGCGCGGCCGGACATCGTCCAGCAAGACATCGCGCGCCTGCAGCGCAGCGTTCAGCAACTGCAGCAGGCCCATCAGGAGCTTGCGGTGCAGATCCAGCTGATCGAGCAGAGTCTGCAGCAGGCCGGCGCGCAGGGCTTGGACGAGCAGCGCGAGCAAAGCGCCGGGGATCTGGCGCGTGCCCAGCGCCGCTGGCATGAGCTGCGGCTGCGCGCCGCTGCACTCGATCTGCTCTGCCGAAAGCTCGACGGCAAACGACAGGCCAGCCTGGCCCGCCTGCAAGCACCGCTGCAGCAGCATTTGCAGCGCTATGTGCAATTGCTGTTCCCAGATGCCCGGCTCGATGTGGATGAGGGCTTGACGCCGGGCTTGCTCCAGCGCGGCGTGGAGAGCGGCGATTTCGAAGCACTGAGCTTTGGCGCTCGCGAGCAGCTGGGGCTGATCAGCCGCTTTGCCTATGCCGACCTCTTGCAAGAAGCCGGCCGGCCGACCTTGCTTATCCTCGACGACGCTTTGGTGCACAGCGACGCCCAGCGCCTGGCGCAGATGAAGCGCGTGATCTTCGACGCCGCGCAGCGCCACCAGCTGCTGCTCTTCACCTGCCATCCCGAGGACTGGCGCGATCTCGGCGTCGCCCAGCGCAGCCTGCGCTGATCTCCAGCGGCCTGGGCGTGATCGCTGCGCCAGGGCCGCTGTGCTGCAGCAGAAGCAGAAAAGGGGAGCCAGAAACAAAAAACGCTGCGAATGCAGCGTTGGATGTGTGTGGCTTGGAGGGCTGCGGGTTTCGCGGAACCGATCTGCCTCATCGCAGGGGTTTGAACAAGAAAATAACTGGTCGGGGTGAGAGGATTCGAACCTCCGGCCTCTACGTCCCGAACGTAGCGCTCTACCAGGCTAAGCTACACCCCGATTTGTTTTTCTGACTTGTTCATTCTGCCGCTCTGCGCAGGTGCTTTTTAAACGGGGTTTAAAAGGACCGCTCAACCGACTGAGCCGCAAATTCTAGCAGAGATTCTTGCCACTTGCTAGCGGGCAGCAAATTCAGGCAGTCGCGGGCCAGTTTCGCTTCGGCGCGGGCGGCTTCGCGCGTGGCCTCTAACGCACCGGTTGTGCGGACGATTTCCACGATCTCGCTCAGGCGCTCCAGCTCGCCGTGCTCGATGGCATGGCGGATCAGGGTGCGTTGCTCCGGGCTGCCGCGCTCCATGGCGATCAGCAGGGGCAGGGTGGTCTTGCCTTCACGCAGGTCATCGCCGACGTTCTTGCCCAGAGCCTGGCTGTCGCCCTCGTAATCGAGCACATCGTCGATCAGCTGGAAGGCGGTGCCCAAGGCGCGGCCGTAGCCGGCGCAGGCTTCTTCCACTTCGGATGAGGCGTCGGCCAGCACGGCGCCAAGGCGGGCGCTGGCTTCAAAGAGCTTGGCGGTCTTGTAGCGGATCACGCGCAGATAGCTGTCGACCGTGATGTCCGGGTCGTGCATGTTCATCAGCTGCAGCACTTCACCCTCGGCAATCACATTGGTCGCCTCCGCCAGCACTTCCAGCACGCGCATGCGGTTCACCGACACCATCATCTGGAAGGCGCGCGAGTAAAGGAAATCGCCCACCAGCACGCTGGCGGCGTTGCCGAACAGGGCATTGGCAGTTTGTTTGCCGCGGCGCAGCGAGGATTCATCGACGACATCGTCATGCAGCAGCGTGGCGGTGTGAATGAACTCGATCACGGCGGCCAGCTCAAAGCGCTCCGGCTTGTCGTAGCCCAGGGCGTTGGCGAACAGCAGCACCAGCTTGGGGCGGATGCGCTTGCCACCGGCGTGAACGATATAGCCCGCAATCTGGTTGATCAGCGCGACGTCAGAGCCAAGCCGGCGGCCGATGACGGCGTCGACTTCGAGCATCTCGGCGTTCAGCGTGGCAAGGGCCTCGCTCAGCACGGGCTTGGGGGAGGGGGACGAAGCAGGCGCAGCGTGCACTCTCGGCTCTCAATTTGGCGAAGCTGTGATTATAGGAACAGCGTCGCACTGCTCGCCTCAAGCGGCGCGCGGCCAGCGCGCCCTCCGGCCGCGGCGCGGCTGGGAGGGGACAGCGGTGAAGCCCGGCTTGTGGGGTTCGCTGCCCCGTGCTACACTCGCGGGCTCTGCGCAGTTCATGCTGCAGAGTTAGGCCTGTACGGGCGAAAGCCGAAAGAGCGGTTCCGGGTGATCGGATGCTGCTCCGATAGTGCAGGTGGTTTAATTGAAAGGGCTGATATGTACGCGGTCATAAAAACCGGCGGCAAGCAATACAAAGTTGCGGCTGGCGAAAAGATCAAGATAGAACAGATTGCTGCGGATGTTGGCCAAGAGATTGTGATCGACCAAGTTTTGGCTGTCGGCAACGGCGCTGAACTGAAGGTTGGCACTCCCTTGGTTGCTGGCGCTAGCATCACTGCCACGGTTGTGGCTCACGGTAAGCACGACAAAGTGCGCATCTTCAAGCTGCGTCGTCGTAAGCATTACAAGAAGAGTCAAGGCCATCGCCAGACCTACACCGAGCTGCAAATCAGCGCGGTGAACGGCTGAGCGGCGGTCAAACGCTAACTTCTTCGCCAACAGTTCAAGGAGCTAATCCATGGCACAGAAAAAGGGCGGCGGTTCAACACGAAACGGCCGCGACTCCAAACCCAAGATGCTCGGTGTGAAGGCCTACGGCGGCCAGACCATCTCTGCAGGTTCCATCATCGTGCGTCAGCGCGGTACCAAGTTCCATCCCGGCACCAATGTCGGTATCGGCAAGGACCACACGCTGTTTGCACTGGTCGACGGCCAAGTGTCGTTCGCCATCAAGGGTGAAAAGAGCCGCCAGACGGTGTTCGTGACTCCAGTCTGATCGTTTCTTAACGAACACATCGAAGCACAGCGCGGGTGGAGGGCAGCAGCCGGCCACCCGACGCACAAAGCCCCGGCTTGCCGGGGCTTTTGCTTTTTGAGGCTGCATTTGCAATGCCGGGTTTTCACCCGCATTGCCTTACCATCGCCTCAAAAGGCACGGAGCAAGCGACAAGCTTATGAAGTTCATAGACGAAGCCACCATCGATATCGTGGCCGGCAATGGTGGCGCCGGCTGTGCGAGTTTTCGCCGTGAGAAATTCATTCCCTTCGGCGGCCCGGACGGCGGCGACGGCGGCCGTGGCGGCAGCGTGTTCGCGGTCGCTGACAGCAATCTCAACACCCTGATCGATTACCGCTATGCGCGCCGCCATGAGGCCCGCAATGGCGAGGCCGGCCGCGGTTCGGACTGCTATGGCGCCGCCTCCGACGATGTGATCCTGCGCATGCCGGTCGGCACCATCGTGCGCGACCTCGAAACCGACACCGTGATTGCCGAGTTGCTCGAGCCCGGCGAGAAGATCTTGCTCGCCAAGGGCGGCGATGGCGGCTTCGGCAATCTGCATTTCAAGACCAGCACCAACCGCGCCCCGCGTCAGAAGACGCCCGGCTGGCCCGGCGAGGCCAAGAAGGTCAAGTTGGAACTGCGCGTGCTGGCCGATGTCGGCCTGCTCGGCCAGCCCAATGCGGGCAAGTCGACGCTGATCACGGCTGTGTCCAATGCCCGCCCCAAGATCGCCGACTATCCCTTCACCACCCTGCATCCCAATCTCGGCGTGGTGCGTGTGGCGCCGGAGAAGAGCTTTGTGGTCGCCGACATCCCGGGTCTGATCGAGGGCGCGGCCGAAGGTGCCGGCCTGGGTCATCAGTTCCTGCGCCATCTGCAGCGCACGCGTTTGCTGCTGCATGTGGTCGACCTGGCGCCGTTTGATCCGGCCGTGGACCCGGTGGCCGAGGCGAAAGCCATCGTCAATGAGCTCAAGAAGTACGACCAGGAGCTGCACGACAAGCCGCGCTGGTTGGTGCTGAACAAGCTGGACATGGTGCCCGAGGACGAGCGCGCCAAACGCGTCAAGGATTTCGTCAAGCGCTACAAGTGGAAGGGCCCGGTCTTCGAGATCTCGGCCCTGACCCGCGAAGGCTGCCAGCCCCTGATTCACGCCATCTACGACCATGTGGCCACGGCACACAAGGTGCATGTGGAAGTGGACCCGCGCTTCCCGGACGGCAAGCCGGCCAGCGAGGCTGACGTAGCAGACGCAGCGGACGAAAAAGCATGAGCCGCGCGCTTGCGGGCGCGCGCCGCATCGTCGTCAAGGTGGGCTCCAGCCTGGTGACCAATGAAGGCCGTGGTGTTGACGCCGAGGCTATCGGCAATTGGTGCCGTCAATTGGCAGCCCTGGCGGCCGAAGGGCGCGAGGTGGTGATGGTGTCCAGCGGCGCCATTGCCGAGGGCATGAAGCGCCTGGGCTGGACCACCCGTCCCACCGAGTTGCATGAGTTGCAAGCGGCGGCGGCTGTCGGTCAGATGGGCTTGGTCCAGATGTACGAGAGCAAGCTGCGCGAGCATGGCATGGGCAGCGCTCAGGTCTTGCTGACCCATGCTGACTTGGCCGACCGCGAGCGCTACCTCAATGCCCGTTCCACCTTGTTGACCCTGCTGCAGCACCGCGTGCTGCCGGTCATCAACGAGAACGACACGGTCGTCAACGACGAAATCAAGTTCGGCGACAACGACACTTTGGGTGCCCTGGTGGCCAATCTGATCGAGGCCGATGCGCTGGTCATCTTGACCGACCAAAAAGGCTTGTACTCGGCTGACCCGCGCCGCGATCCGAACGCGCAGTTCATTGCCGAGGCGGTGGCGGGCACACCGGAGCTGGAGCAGATGGCCGGCGGCGCTGGATCATCGCTGGGCCGTGGCGGCATGATCACCAAGATTCTGGCTGCCAAGCGTGCGGCTGGCAGTGGCGCCAACACCGTGATTGCCTGGGGCCGCGAGCCCGATGTCTTGCTGCGCCTGGCCGCAGGTGAGGCCATCGGCACTGCTTTGCTGGCCAGCCTGCCCAAGCTGGCGGCGCGCAAGCAATGGATGGTGGACCATCTGCAGCTGCGCGGCGCGGTTGCGGTCGATGCGGGTGCTGTGCTCAAGCTCCAGGGCGAGGGCAAGAGCTTGCTGCCGATCGGTGTGATGGAAGTGCAGGGCGAGTTCCACCGCGGCGATGTGATTGCGGTGCGAGACCCCGAAGGGCGTGAATTGGCGCGCGGCTTGAGCAATTACTCCAGTGCCGAAGCCCGCCTGATCGCCCGCAAGCCTTCGGCCGAGATTGGTCGTGTGCTTGGCTACGCGGCCGAGCCCGAATTGATCCACCGTGACAATCTGGTGCTGCGCTGACTTTCCTGCGGTACTGAAATAGAAAAGCCTGCTGCGACCGCAAGGTCGAGCAGGCTTTTGTCATTTCAGCCTCCGCCTCTGCAGGCGGCAGCGCCTATTCCTGTGCCGCCGTCTTGCCGGCGTCCTGGCCCGTTTCAAGCTGTTGTGGCTCGCCCTGCTGCAGCTCGGCTCGCCCATGCTGCGGACGCATGCCCGAGCGCAGATAGCGGTTGTGGTGGTTGATGCGCGGCAGGTAGCGAGCGAGTTCGGTCAGGGCGTTTTCATAGACGCCGCGCTTGAATTCGATCACCGCATCCAGGGGCACCCAGTAGTCGTTCCAGCGCCAGGCGTCGAACTCGGGGTGATTGGTGGCACGCAGATTCATGTCCGAATCACGGCCGAGCAGCTGCAGCAGGAACCAGATCTGCTTCTGGCCGCGGTAATGGCCACGTGCGTCACGCCGTATGAAGTGGTCGGGCACCTCATAGCGCAGCCAGTCGCGGGTGCGCGCAATGATGCGCACATGGTCGGGCACAAGCCCCACTTCCTCGTGGAGCTCACGGAACATCGCCTGCTCAGGCGTTTCGCCATAATTGATGCCCCCTTGCGGGAACTGCCAGGAATGGGTGCGAATGCGCTTGCCCCAGAACACTTCATTCCTGTGGTTGAGCAGGATGATGCCGACGTTGGGGCGGAACCCTTCACGGTCGAGCATAATCAACCTCGAATCTATAGTTGGTTTGATTATTGCATTGGGATGCCGCCTTGGCATCACTGTCTAACCCGCAAGCCAGCTGCGAATCGATCCGCGCGGTCAGCGCGCACTCCCTTCCACTTTTGAATCCGGTTCGGCCCCCGTGGTCGAGCCCCGCCGCCGCCATGAAAGCCAGCCAGTTTTTCGTCTCCACCCTCAAGGAAGCACCTGCCGATGCGGAAGTTGTCAGCCACAAGCTGATGATGCGCGCCGGCATGATCAAGCGCCTGGGCGCCGGCATTTACAACTACATGCCCATGGGCTTGCGCGTGATCCGCAAGGTCGAGGGCATCATCCGTGAGGAAATGGTGCGCGCCGGTGCGGTGGAGCTGCTGATGCCGGTGGTGCAGCCGGCCGAGCTTTGGCAAGAAACAGGCCGCTTCGACAAGATGGGCCCGGAGCTGATGCGCGTCAAAGACCGCCACGGCCGCGATTTCATCATCCAGCCGACGTCCGAAGAGGTGATGACCGATATCGCCCGCCAGGAGCTGCGCAGCTACAAGCAGCTGCCCAAGAACTTCTTCCACATTCAGACCAAGTTCCGCGACGAGCGCCGCCCGCGCTTCGGCATCATGCGCGGCCGCGAGTTCACCATGAAGGACGCTTACTCCTTCGACCGTGATGTGGCCACCGCCACGCTCAGCTACCAGAACATGTACTCGGCCTACCAGCGCATCTTCGAGCGCTTCGGCCTGCAGTTCCGTGCCGTGGCGGCCGACACCGGTGCCATCGGCGGCGAACTCTCGCACGAATTCCAGGTCATCGCCGACACCGGCGAAGATGCCATCGTCTACTGCCCGAGCAGCGACTACGCTGCCAATATCGAGCTGGCCGAGGGTGTGGCCTTGCTGCCGGCCCGCGGGGATGCGACGCAAGCGCTGCTCAAGACCGCGACACCGGGCAAGAGCACCTGCGAGGACGTGGCTGCATTGCTCGGCCTGCCGCTGACGCAGACGGTCAAGTCCATCGTGCTGGCGGCAGACGAGCTGAACGAGCACGGCGAAGTGGTCAAGAGCGTGGTCTGGCTGCTGTTGCTGCGCGGCGATCACGACATGAACGAAGTCAAGGTCGGCAAGGTCGAAGGCCTGAAGGCCGGCTTCCGCTTCGCTACCGTCAGCGAAATCGAAGCTCATTTCGGCAGCAAGCCGGGCTACCTCGGCCCGATCCAGCTGCTCAAGCCGGTCAAGGTGGTGGCCGATCGCACGGTCGCTTTGATGAGCGATTTCGTCTGTGGCGCCAACGAGGCCGATTTCCACTTCACCGGTGCCAACTGGGGCCGCGATCTGCCCGAGCCGGATCTGATCGCCGACATCCGCAACGTCGTCGCCGGTGACCCCTCGCCGGACGGCCAGGGCGTGCTGGCCATCCAGCGCGGCATCGAAGTCGGCCATGTCTTCCTGCTGGGCACCAAGTATTCGGCCGATATGAAGGCCACCTATCTGGATGAGAACGGCAAGCCTCAACTGATGGTGATGGGCTGCTATGGCATCGGCGTGACCCGCATCCTGGGTGCCGCCATCGAGCAGAACCATGACGAGCGCGGCATCATCTGGCCGGAAGCCATCGCACCGTTCAGCGTCGTCGTTTGCCCGATCGGCATGGATCGCAGCGAGGAGGTCAAGGCCGCTGCTCACAAGCTGCACGACGAGTTGCAAGCCCTGGGCGTGGACGTGCTTCTGGACGATCGCGGCGAGCGTCCCGGCGCCATGTTTGCCGATTGGGAGCTGGTCGGCGTGCCGCACCGCGTGGTGATCTCGGACCGCGGTCTCAAGGAAGGCCTGGTTGAGTACCAGGGCCGCCGCGATGCCGAAGCTCGCAAGCTGAGCCTGGCCGAGGTGCTGGACCTGCTCAAGCCCAAGACGGCGTGACCGTCGCGGCGCTGCAAGCCGCGCCGCCACCGGGCGTGCCGGTGCAGCAGCGTCAGGCGCCGATTGATGGCCTGCGGGCACTGGCGCTGCTGCCCGTCGTTGCCATCAACTGGGTCGGTTATGTCGCACTGCCGGACGGCGGCCCTTTGGTGGCGCCGCAGCCGGCGGATTCGGGTACGGCCCAGGCCGTGCTCGCCCTCATCGCGGCGCTGCTGGCGGGCAAGGGCTTGTGTTTGTTGATCTTTCTGTTTGGCTACAGCCAGGCTGTCTCATTCCGCACCCAGCGAGGTCCTCGCCCTCTTGCTGCCTCTGTTGCGTCAGACCCCGCTCAGCGCCGCGGTCGCCGCATGCGCCGTCTCTTGCTGCTCGGGTTTTTGCATGGCGTGCTGGTCTATTCTGGTGACATCTTGACCGCCTATGCCCTGAGCGGACTGCTGATGCTCCGTGCACCGGCACTGCGTTTGCGTCAGTTGCGGCGGCGCTTGTGGGTGTGGGCCAGTCTTTCGTTGCTGATCATGGCGCTGACCCTGCTCTGGTTTGTATCGGACAGCAGCTTGTTCGCACCCGAGCCACCACGCTCCCTGGCCGCGCCCAATTCCTGGTCTGGCTGGTGGCTGCTCAATGGCAGCCACTATCTGCTGATGCAGCTGGGCGTTGTTGTGCAAGGCCTGCCCTTGTTTCTGGGCTTGATGACGGCGGGCCTGATGGCTGGGCGTTTGCGCCTCTTCACACATGCGCGCTGGCGCCCGCTGTGGGCTGCGTGGGCGCGACGCTGGCTCGTGCCCGGGCTCTTGCTCAATGCCGTCTGGGGTGCCGGCTGGTGCTGGGTCTTGATTGATCAGGATCGTCAGCAGGACGCTGTTTACGGCCTGCTCTCTCTCATTGCGGCGCTGCTTTTGTTGATCGGCCTGGTGCCTTGGTTGCTCGTGCATGGCCAAGGTTGGCTGACTGCCCTGGCGCCGGCCGGGCGCCACACCCTCAGCATGTATGTAGGCAGTTCCTTGCTGAGTCTGGCCTGCTTGAGCGGCGCAGGCTTGGCCCTGCCGCTGGGTACGGTGACCCTGGCGGCTGCGAGCCTTCTGTACTGGGCGCTCTGGCTGGCACTGGCCCGCGGCCTGGGGCCGCGGCGACGTCTGCCTTTGGAGGCCTGGCTGGGCTCCAATTGAACTCACCCACCTGATTGCATCGATTTTGCGAACCATGAATTCACTTGGCACACCCTGGACGCCCGGCCGACGCAGCCTGCTGCTGTCTGCGGGGGCGCTGCTGTGCTTGCCACGGCTGGCCAGCGCCGGTGCTCAGGTCGAGGAGCCGCTGGCCGACGCCGTGCGCTCGGCGCTGTCGGCTTCGGTGGCCAATAGCGCTCCACCCAAGCCGCGCTTCGATCAGATCGACGCTCGCCTGGCCTATCTACGCTGGTTGGGGGCCATGAGTGAGAAGCTCAAGAGTCGCAAGAGCGAGGCACTGACCCGGATCGAGTTTCTCGAGACGATCTGGTACGAATCCAAGCGTGCCGGTCTGGAGCCCAGTCTGGTGCTGGGTTTGGTGCAAGTCGAGAGCGGCTTCCGCAAGTACGCCATCAGCACGGCCGGCGCGCGCGGCTATATGCAGGTCATGCCCTTCTGGGCCAAGCTGATCGGTGACGGCCAAGCCTCACGGCTTTTCCATATGCAGACCAATCTGCGCTTCGGCTGCGTCATCCTGCGCCACTACCTGGACCGCGAACAGGGCGATATGTACCTGGCCCTGGGGCGCTACAACGGCAGCCGCGGCAAGCCCGAGTATCCCCGGGCGGTGTTTGCCTCGCGCCGGCAGTGGTTGATGCCGGGCGAGGTCTGAATCTCAGACCCTCAGGCCTTCAGGCCGGACCAGCGCTTGGGTTCAGCGCCACTCACGCCGGCCAGTTCCAGCACCCGTTCGGCACTCTCGTTGACCAGCTCCGCGATGCTCTGCGGGTGGTGATAGAAGGCCGGCAGCGGTGGAAAGACGATGGCGCCCATTTCCGTGGCGGCCACCATATTGCGCAGATGGGCCAGGTTGAAGGGCGTTTCGCGCACCATCAGGATCAGGCGGCGGCGCTCCTTCAGCGTCACATCGGCGGCGCGCGTCAGCAGGTTGTCACCGAAGCCATGGGCTACCGAGGCCAGGGTCTTCATGGAGCAGGGCGCGATCACCATGGCCGCTGTAGCAAAGCTGCCGCTGGCCACACAAGCGCCGACATCGCCGGGCGCGTGGGCGTAGGAGGCCTCAGCCTCTAGGGCCTTGCGGTCCAGGCCCAGCTCATGGTGGGCATTGAGCACCCCCGAAGGCGTGACGATCAGATGCGTTTCCAGGCCCAGTTCGCGGCCGCGCCGCAGCAGGCGCAAGGCATAGGCCGCACCGGTGGCGCCGGTGACGCCGACGACCAGTCTTTGTGTCATTCGGGCTGCGGCCTGGAATCAGGTGCTGAGCAGCTCTTGCAGCTCACCGGCTTCGTACATCTCCATCATGATGTCCGAGCCACCGACGAATTCGCCCTTGATGTAGAGCTGGGGGATGGTCGGCCAATTGGCATATTCCTTGATGCCCTGGCGCACGCCTTCGTCCTCCAGCACATTGAAAGTCTTCAGATCGCTGGCGCCGCTGGCCTTCAGGATCTGAATGGCACGGCCGGAGAAACCGCACATGGGGAATTGCGCCGTACCCTTCATGAACAGCACCACACGGTTGTTCTTGACCAGATCGTCGATGCGCTGTTGAACGTCGTTCATTGTCTTCATGCCCCAAAGTGAAAATCTTGGAGCAATTATCGACCAGGCGGCGCCGGGGCACTCAATAGCTGTAGGACAGCCCGAGTTGCAGCACGGGTTTGAGGCGCAAATCCCGCAGCAACTCTTCGGCGCCGGTGTTGCGGCTCAGGCCCAGGCGCAGGCCACCCAGCGACAGCGGGCCGATCAGACCCAGGTCGGCGCTGAAGCCCCAACCGCCGCGCAAGGACTGGCCGCTGTAGCCGATGCCGAGATAGCTCAGGGAGGGCGCCGCGTCGCCCAGCAGCTGTGTGTCAGGCCGCAGCAGGCTGACGCTGCGCTGGCCGACCGCCAGGCGTTGTCGAAAATCGCGCGTCAATGCCATGCCGGCGCTGCTTTGGGCCAAGCTGGCCGAGCCCATCATCATGCCGCCGGTGGCGCGCAGGCCGCCTGCAAAACCGCCCAGGCCGGAACCGGTCAGGTAGTAGTCGCCCAAGAGATTGGCGCTCAGCAAGCGTGCGCCTTGGCCTTCCAGGCTGCTCAGCTGCACGCGCGCTTGCCAGCGCGTCTGGTCGGCTTGCAGGCCGTGTCCCTCCAGTGCCTGGACGCTGCCGCAGCACAGGGCCAGCAAGCTCAAGGCCAAATTCAGGGGTGCAAACAGGGCCGTTCGGGCGTTTGTCATGGCAGTCTCCTGAAACAGTGGGTTGAACCCATGCTACTGCCTGTGCAGGAAAACACACGCGTCAAATTGCCAGCAATTTGCTGGCAATTGCTAATTTGTGTTGCGTGAATCAGCCAGGCCAGCGTGCGCCGCTGACGCGCGGCTGGCCGCCCAAGTCGTGTCGCAGGCCCACATCGACAAAGCCGCGATCTTGTAGCGCCAGGGCGACCGGCTCGGCCTGGTCGTAGCCATGCTCCAGCAACAGCCAGCCGCCCGGGCTCAGGTGAGCGGGCGCACCTTCGATCAAGGTCATCAGGTCGCTCAGGCCGTCGCCGCCCGGGGTGAGGGCGCTCAGCGGCTCGTGGCGCAGGGCGGGCAGATGTGGGTCCTGGCCGGCGATATAGGGCGGGTTGCTGACGATCAGCTCGAAGCGGCGGCCGCGCAGTGGGTTCCACCAACTGCCCTGCAAGAATTCCACCGCCAGGCCCAGACGCTCGCCATTGCCGCGCGCCACATCGAGCGCACCGGCGCTCAGGTCCACGGCGCTGAGCTCGGCCGCCGGACGGCCGGCCTTGATTGCCAAGGCGATGGCGCCGCTGCCTGTGCCCAGGTCCACCACGCGCGGTGCGGTGCCCAGGCCCGGCAGCAATTCCAGCGCCCAGTCGACCAGGGTCTCGGTGTCGGCGCGTGGGATCAAGGTGTCGCGGCTCAGGCGCAGGCTCAGGCCGTGGAATTCTTTTTCGCCCAGCACATAGGCCAGGGGTAGACCTTCGGCCATCTGCTGCATTTCGCTCGCCAACTGGGCGGCCAGGGCCGGGCTCAGGGCCTCGTCGTCGTGGCTGATCAGCCAGGCGCGGCTTTGCTGCAGGCGTTCGGCCAACAGGATCTGAGCATCACCGCGTTCCAGGCCCAGCTGGCGCGCCAGGGCCAGGGCGGCTTTGACGTCAAGGGGCGGGTTCAGGCTCATGCCCGGCCTTCCTCCAGCAGCGCCAGTTGTTCGGCCGCCTGGGCCGCTTGCAGGCCGGCGGCCACATCGTCGAGGTCGCCGTCCATGATGGCGCCGAGCTTGTACAGCGTCAGGTTGATGCGGTGGTCGGTCAGGCGGCCTTGTGGGAAGTTGTAGGTGCGGATGCGGTCGCTGCGGTCGCCGCTGCCGATCAGGCCCTTGCGGGTGGCGGCTTCCTTGGCGGCGCGTTCGTTCTTGTCCTTGTCGCGCAGGCGGGCGGCCAGCACGGCCATGGCCTTGGCCTTGTTGCGGTGCTGGCTGCGGTCATCCTGGCATTCGGCCACCAGGCCGGTGGGCAGGTGGGTGATGCGGATGGCCGAGTCGGTCTTGTTGACGTGCTGGCCGCCGGCGCCGCTGGCGCGGAAGGTGTCGATGCGCAGCTCGGCCGGGTTCAGCGTCACCTCCTCGGCCTCGTCGGGCTCGGGCATCACGGCCACGGTGCAGGCGCTGGTGTGGATGCGGCCCTGCGATTCGGTCGCCGGCACACGCTGCACGCGGTGGCCGCCCGATTCGAACTTGAGCCGGCCGTAGACCCGCTCGCCCTCGATGCGCACCACCAGCTCTTTGTAGCCGCCCAGGTCGGATTCGCTGGCCGAGAGGATCTCGCTGCGCCAGCCTTGGCGTTCGGCGTAGCGCAGGTACATGCGGGCCAGATCGCCGGCAAAGAGTGCCGATTCATCGCCACCGGCGCCGGCGCGGATTTCCAGAAAGGCCGGGCGCTCGTCGTCGGGGTCGCACGGCAGCAAGGCCAGTTGCAGCGATTCATGCAGGCGCGTGGTGTCGGCCTCGGCAGCGGCGATTTCCTCGCGCGCCATCTCGGCCATCTCGGGATCCTGCAGCAGGCTGCGGGCCTCGTTCAAGTCCGCCTCGCGCTGCAGGTACTGGCGGTACTGGCCGACCAGTTCGGCGGCCTCGGCCTGCTCCTTGGTCAGGGCGCGGTAGCGCTTCATGTCGGCGGCCAGAGAGCCATCGGCCAGCAGCGAATCGAGCTCGCTGAGGCGGAAGGCAAGGCGATCGAACTGCTGGCGCAGGGAGTCTTTCATGGGGAAGCAATCGGCAAAGGCAGAGAACGAGCGGAAGTGGGGCAAGAACCCACAGGGCAGGGGTGTACCTGCTCGGTCGCTAATTCTCGGACGCCGATTTTTCCGGGCTGCGTGCGCTGTTGCGCAGGAACAGGCGCGAGACGGTTTGCGCCAGCTGCAGGCGCTGCTCGCCGTCGACGCTGTGCAGCTCGGCCAGGGCACCGTGCAGCATTTTTTGCGTCAGGCCGCGGGCCAGGGCTTCCATGACTTCGTCGACATCGGCGCCCTTGGCCAGCAGCTTGCGCGCACGGCTCATCTCATGCTCGCGCCAGTCTTCGGCCTGAGCATTGAGGGCCTGGATCAGGGGCACGGTGTGGCGCTGGCCCAGCCAGTGCACAAAGCTCTGCACACCGGTTTCGATGATGGCTTCGGCCTGCTCGACCGCGGCCTGGCGCTTTTCGCCGGCCGACTGCACCAGTGTGGCGAGCTCGTCGACGGTGTAGAGGTAGACATCGTCCAGTTGCGCCACTTCGGGCTCGATGTCGCGCGGTACGGCCAGGTCGACCATGAATATGGGGCGGTGGCGGCGGGCCTTCAGCGCCCGCTCGACGGCACCCAGGCCGATCAGAGGCAGGCTGCTGGCGGTGCAGGAGATCACCGCGTCGAATTCATGCAGGCGCTGCGGCAGGTCGGCCAGGCGCACGGCCTCGGCGCCCAGGCGGGTGGCCAGCTTTTCGCCGCGCTCCAGCGTGCGGTTGGCCACGGCCATGTGCAGCGGTGTCTTGGCGGCGAAATGGGTGGCCACCAGCTCGATCATCTCGCCCGCGCCGACAAAGAGCACGCGGATCTTGCTCAGATCTTCAAACAGCTGGCCGGCCAGGCGCACCGAGGCAGCCGCCATGCTGATGGAGTGGGCGCCGATTTCGGTCGAGCTGCGCACCTCCTTGGCCACCGAGAAGCTGCGCTGGAAGAGCTGGTGCAAGGTGGTGCCGACCGTGCCGGCATCTGTGGCCTCGCGCACGGCCTGCTTCATCTGGCCGAGGATCTGCGGCTCGCCCAGCACCATGGAGTCGAGCCCGCTGGCGACGCGGAAGGCGTGGCGCGCCGCGGCGCTGCCCTCGCGCACATAGGCATGGTCCATCAGCGCGGCCGGGCTGACGCCGCCGACTTGGGCTAGCCAGTCGACAGCGGGCTGCACGCCGGCGCCCGAGCCGGCGACATAGATCTCGGTGCGGTTGCAGGTGGAGAGGATGGTGGCTTCGGCCGGCCCCTTGCTGGCCTTGTGGCCTTGGTTCAGTTGCTCGCGGAACTGCAGCAGGGTGGGGGCCAGTTGCTCGAGCGAGAACGCAAAACGCCCGCGCAGATCCAGGGGCGCGGAGTTGTGGTTCAGACCGAGGGCGAAGACCGTCATGGGTGGATTATAAAATTGACTGACGAGGCGCCTGTGGCCGCAAGGCCATGGATGTGCCTGAAAAGCTTGATGCACATCAAGCAAACCCCGTCCCAACGAACCGCCAGCTTGCGAGCACCGCCACCTTGAATCCCTTGGACGCCTTCTGGCACCTGAGCAATTTCTTCCTGCCCGCCTGGGTCGTTGCCGCCTTGATGGCGGGTGGCGCCAAGCTGCTGTGGCGGCGCGAGCTCAAGGCCCTGGCCTGGCGGCGCTTGACGGTCTGGGGCGGCTGGGGTGGCAGCGCGGGCTTGATCCTGGCTTTGGTGCTGCTGGGCCGGGACGGCAAGATGCTGGGCTATGGGCTGATGCTCTTGGGTATCAGCCTGCCGCAATGCATCCTGAGCTTCAGGCCGGGGCGCTGACGGTCTCCGAGGTCAGCACCTCGGCGCGCAGCGAGTGCGCGAAGGCCTGGGTGATCTTGACGTCCACCAACTGGTTCATCAAACGCGCCTGACCCTTGAAGTTGACGATGCGGTTGCACTCGGTGCGGCCCATCAGTTCGCTGGCGTCTTTGCGGGCATTGCCGGTGACGAGGATGCGCTGGGTCGTGCCGACCATGGTTTCGCTGATTGCCAAAGTGTTGGCCTCGATCACGGCTTGCAGCTCCTGCAGCCGCTTGACCTTCACTTCGTAGGGCGTGGTGTCTTCCAGCGCGGCGGCCGGCGTGCCGGGGCGGGGGCTGAAGATGAAGCTGAAGGACGCATCGAAGCCGATGTCATGCACCAGCTTCATCAGCTTGGCATGGTCTTCTTCGGTCTCGCCGGGGAAGCCGACGATGAAATCGCTGGCGATGCGGATGTCTGGGCGGATGGCACGCAGCTTTTTGATCGTGCTCTTGAACTCGAGGGCGGTGTAGCCGCGCTTCATGGCCATGAGGATGCGGTCGCTGCCATGCTGGACCGGCAGGTGCAGGTGGTTGACCAGCTGCGGCACCTTGCCGTAGGCCTCGATCAAGCGCTGGCTGAACTCGTTCGGGTGGCTGGTGGTGAAGCGCAGGCGTTCGATGCCAGGGATCTCGGCCGCGTACTCGAGCAGCAGGGCCAGGTCGGCAAATTCACTCGTGTCACCCATCTTGCCGCGGTAGGCATTGACGTTCTGGCCCAGCAGATTGAACTCGACCACGCCCTGGTCGGCCAGGCCGGCAATCTCGGTCAGCACATCGTCAAAGGGGCGCGAGACCTCTTCGCCGCGGGTGTAGGGCACGACGCAGTAGCTGCAGTACTTGGAGCAGCCTTCCATGATGGAGACAAAAGCCGAAGCGCCCTCGACCTTGGCCGGCGGCAGGTGGTCGAACTTCTCGATCTCGGGGAAGCTGATGTCCACCTGCGGGCGGCGCTCTTCGCGGCGCGCGGCCAGCATCTGCGGCAGGCGGTGCAGGGTCTGCGGGCCGAAGACCACGTCCACATAGGGTGCGCGTTCGATGATGGCCGCGCCCTCTTGCGAGGCCACGCAGCCGCCCACACCGATCAGCACGCCTTTCTCCTTCAGATGCTTGACGCGGCCCAGGTCGCTGAATACCTTCTCTTGCGCCTTCTCGCGCACTGAGCAGGTGTTGAAGAGGATCAGGTCGGCCTGCTCGACATCGTCGGTCTTCTCGTAGCCCTGGGCGGCGCCCAGCACATCGGCCATCTTGCCCGAGTCGTACTCGTTCATCTGGCAGCCGAAGGTTTTGATGAAGACTTTCTTGGGGGACGGGGTGTTGCTGCTCATGGCGGGACTCAGGAAAAAAGAGGGCGGGCTGGCGCGCGAGGCCAGCCGGATGCAAGGACGCTGCGGACGCTCAGCGTTTGAGCCAGGTCTGCGTGCCGGGCTCGAAGGCCCAGCTGGCGGCTTCCAGCGGCGTGCGGGGCCAAGTCTTGTTGGCCAGCTCGACGGGGTTCAGAAGCCAGACATCGAGGATCTGGCCATCGGGTGCCACCGTGTAGTGCACGGTCAGCTTCTGGCCGGCCAAGCTGGCCGGTTGCTGCAGCAGATTGGTGTCGCCATACACCCGAGTTCCGGGCGAGAGCTTGCTCGGCTTGCCGTTGAGCAGTACATCGGGTGTTTGCACCAGCACGAATTCGCCGCGCAAGGTCTGCGGGCTGAATTGCCGGTGGGACTGCGCCTGCGCGGCGAAAGGCGCACTGAGCGCAAGGGCGGCGCCGGCCAGGGTGGCCAAGGCGGAATGAACACAGCGTTGCATGGTATTTGTCCAGGGGCTGCGTGAATGGGCGCGCTGCGCGGAGGCAGCACGGGGCTGGGCGCTGGCTTCAGCGCAAACGACGATTTTAGTGCAGCGCCCGTCGAAACCGGCGAGTCTCAGCCGATGACGCCGTCGAAGAAGATCTTCCACTGCCCATTTTGTTCACGCCAGTACTGACGCTTGAGTCGGGCGCGCTCGTCCTGGGCGCTGAGTTCGCGGTAGGTGACGATGAGCACCGGTTCGGCATGCTGGCCCGGCAGCACGCTCAGGCGTTCCAGCGATTGCAGAGGCAACTCTTGCTTGGCCATGCGGGCCAGATTGCTGGCCAGCTTGTCGCTGCTGCTGTCCGAGCCGCGCTGCAACCCTGGTTCGTAGAGCTGGCGCAAAGCGGCTGCGTCCTGGCGCAGGCGCGCCTGCTGCCACTGCTCGTAGGCTGATTCAAAACCGGCGTCCAGCGCCGGCGGGCTGCTGACACTGCTCTTTTTGACCCAGCGAATCTTGTCCATCACCAACACCGGCGTTTCGCGAGGCGTCACGGTCTCGGCCAGCAGGCGCATCTCGTCATTGCTGAGCACGATGCAGCCGTCGGTGGACTGCGGGCTGCGCGCGTAGTTGCCGCTGCGCTCGCCGTGCAGCCAGATGCTGGTGCCGCCGCGGCCGGCCAAGCGGTCGATCTCGTTCGGGTAGTTCAAGGGCAGTGCGGCGGCGCCATAGCGCGCAGCGGCCTCATCGCGGCGCGGGCCGACGTAATAGGTGCCCAGCGGCGTGCGTTGGTCGCCTTCGACCAGCTTGCCGGTGCCCAGCTTGCCAATCGAGACATAGCTGTCGCGCAGCAAGCGCACGCCGTTGGCGCTGTTCTCAAACAGATAGAGGCGGGCGCGGCTGGTGTCCACCATGATGGCGTGGCGCACGCTGGGCGAGAGGCCGAACATCTGCTCGGGCAGGGCGTCTTGCGGCGGGCGCTCGACCAGCGCGGCCAGGCGCAAGCGCGCTTCGGTGCGCAGCAGCGTGGCCGGGTCGGGCTTCTTGCCGCTGGCGGCCAACTGTCGCTCCAGTGCTTCACCTTGGCCGCTGCGGGCCAGCAGCAAGCTGCCGTAGACCATTTGCGCCAGAGCGAAATCGGGTTGACGGCGAACCAGATGTTCCACCAAGGCAAAGGCTCGGCTTTCTTCGCCTTTGGCCAGCTGTTGGTAGACCTGAATCAGCTGGCTTTCCGGCGTGTCTCCGTCGAGTTGCGCCGTCAGCAAGTCTGGGCCGGTCTGGCCATGACCGGAGCTGGAGCTGGCCCTGCCGTCCAGCGAGTCGGCGGCGCTGAATTTGGACCGGGCTGAGACAAAGCCCACCGTACCGATGACGCTCAGCAGTGTCGTCGCCAGACCGGCGATCAACAACTGCCGCCGACGCTCTTTGCGGCGGCGCCGTGCCGACAGGCGCTCGGTCAGTCGTTCGAGATCGGAATTGGGGGCCGGCATGGAAGCAGTAGACAACAGGAAAGGGCGGTGACTTGCGGTTGTGGGGAGTGCTCAGGGCTCAGGGCTGTTTGTGCTCAGCGGTTGGTTTCGTCGGCGATCTGCCAGCGGCCGCTGCGGCTCTTACTCATGGTGAAGGTCTTGCTGCTCTTCACGCTGAGTGCGTCGGAGCTGTAGTCCTGGCGCAGGCTGACCGTGGCTTTGTCGCCCTGAAGCTTGACCTTGATGTCGCTGAGCTTGACCTTGATGTTCTTCTTGCTGGTGATGCGCTCGCGACGCTCTTGTTCCCAGGCCTTGCGGTTGGGCAATTTGCCCTTGAACTCGGGCACATAGGCCGCGTAATAGCCGTTCATATCACGCGAGCTCCAGGCTTTGGCCCAGGCTTGCAGGGTGTTCTCGACCGCCTGGCGATCGGCTGCCACGCTGTTCTCGGCCTTGCTCGGTTCGGCCTTGGCGATCGGGGCTGGGGCCGGGCTTGGTGTTGCGGCGACGGCAGTTGGTGCCGGTGCCGGCGCGGCTGCAGGCTTGGGTGCCGGTGCAGGCACAGGGGCCTGCGCAGGGGTGGCAACAGGAGCGGGTGCCGGTGTCGGTGGCGCTGTGGCCGGAGCTGGTGCTGGTGTGGCCTTGGTCGCAGGCGGCGCTGCCACGGGGGCAGCGGCCGGCGAAGGTGCGGGCGTCGGCGCGGGGCTGGCTGCCGGAGTCGCCGGTTTGCGTGGGTCCACGCTGGTTTCAAAGATGTTCTGCACCACGGCCAGCTTCAGCGGCAGCACGCCGTCGCTCTTGTCCAGGGCCAGGGCTTTCTTGTAGGCCTGTCCGGCCAAACGGGCATAGACGTCGCCCAGATTCTGGAAGGCGGTCGCGTAGGCCGGATTGGTGCGGATGGCCAGTTCCAGCGCTTGGCGGGCCTTTTCGTATTCGCCCTGGTTGCCGTAGAGCACGGCCAGGTTGTTGTAAGGGCCGGGCAGCTCGGGGTGGCTGTCAATCAGCTTCTGAAACACGCCGATGGCCTCTGAATTTCGGTTCAGCAGCGACAAAGCAATGCCACGCTGCAGGCGCAGGCGCGGGTCTTCGGGTTTGGCGGCCAGCAAATGCTCGACCTTCTTGAGACCTTCAGCGGCCTTGCCGGCGGCCAGCAGGGCCTGCACATCACTCACATCGTCGGCGCGTACCAGGCCGGTGCTCAGCAGGCCTAGAGACAGGGCCAGCAGGCTGGCCAGAACGGTCGGGCGAAACTTGGTGCGTGTCACAGGCAGGAGTTTAGAAAGCATGGTCGCGGCCGAGTGGGAACTGCCGGTGATTGTAGTGGCGCTACCCAGTCAGCGGCCGCTGTGCGCAGCATCGTAACTACCCTGTGTTGCAGGTCTTGCATGCTAGAGTCCCAGGAAGGTCAAGCCGGTTTACCGGCACTCCCATGAATCGCCTGGGTGCGCATGCTGCATAACGTCACTTTCCGTGATCTCCTCCCTCGGGTCTGGCTGGCAGCTGGTCTCGTGGCCGCCGCGTCGAGTCAGGCCCTGGAGATCAGCCCGCCGCGCCTGCAGTCCGCCCTGCATCAGCCTTTGCAGGTGCAGATTGCGCTTCGTTTGACGCCCGGCGACAAAACCAGCAAGACCTTGAGCGACCCTTGTTTCAAGGTGGATGTCAGCGTGGGTGATCGTCTGCTCAAGCCCGCCGAGTTCATGCGCAGCATCGATTGGCAGGCGGCCGGCGGTTCCATCGTGATGCGTGTGCAGACCCATGCACCGGTGGCTGAGCCGGTGGTGGTGCTGAGTTTGGGTTGCCCGCGCCAACAGTTCAGCCTGATGCTGGAGCCGTCCTTGCCTGCTTCAGTGTCTGCGGCTTCGGCACCGGCCAGGCCTGCCGTTCCGCCAGCGTCGCCGGTGCTCGCGAAGACCAAGCCTCAGCCGGTGCCGGCACCGACTGTGGTGTTGCGCCACAAGGGCCCGGCCTTGCGCCTGGATCTGGGCCTGGCCGAGCGTAGTGCTGCAGTTTCGCCCTCAGCCAGAGGCAGCCCGGTGGATTGGTATGCCCCGCTCGCCGGCATTCGTCTTCTGATGGCACTAGATGTCGGCGGTCCGCTCGGTGCCATGCCGAGCACCACGGTCGGCGTCGAAGGCCCGCGGCCCGACCGTATCAAGCAGGCCGAGGCCCAGTTCGTGGCCTTGCAGGCAGAGCAGAAGGCACTTCATGCGGAAATGGGCGAGCTCAGCGATGCACTGCTGGCGCGCGAGCAGCGGCGTGCTGGTGCCGGCGCGCAAGCCGGCTGGTGGGCCCTTGGTCTGGCCACCTTGGCGGCACTCGGCGGCGTGGGCGGCTGGTGGTGGCTGCGGCGGCAGCGCCGCGGCACGAGCGCCGCTCTCTGATCCTCCTGTCGACCCCGGCCGCTGGCCGTTTTACAAGGCGGCCTGATTGACCCGTTGCGACAAGGCCTCGGCGTTTTCCTTGCGCTCGCTGTAGCGGTCGACCAGGCAAGGCCCGATATCGCGCGTCAACAAGGTGAATTTGAACAATTCCTCCATGACGTCGACGACCCGGTCGTAATAGGCCGAAGGCTTCATTCGCCCCTGCTCGTCAAACTCGAGGAAAGCCTTGGCCACCGAGCTCTGATTGGGGATGGTCAGCATGCGCATCCAGCGGCCCAGCACGCGCAGCTGGTTCACGGCATTGAAGCTCTGCGAGCCACCGCTGACCTGCATCACCGCCAAGGTCTTGCCTTGGGTCGGGCGCACGGCGCCGCTGGTCAAGGGGATCCAGTCGATCTGCGCCTTCATCACGCCGGTCATGGCGCCGTGGCGCTCGGGGCTGCTCCAGACCATGCCCTCGCTCCACAGCACCAGCTCGCGCAGCTCCTGCACCTTGGGGTGGCTGTCGGCGCTGTCGTCCGGCAAGGGCAGGCCGCTCGGATTGAAGAATCGCACCTCGCCGCCCATGGCTTGCAGCAGGCGCCCGGCCTCTTCGGCCAGCAAGCGGCTGAAGGAGCGCTCGCGCAGCGAGCCGTAGAGGATCAGAAAGCGCGGTGCATGCACGCTGAGCTGGGCGGGGCGCAGGGCTTCGAGCTTGGGGCGCTGGAACAACTGCGTGTCCAGGGCCGGGAAGTCTTCGGGCTTGATGTGAAGAGAGTCAGTCATGGCGATGGGGTCGGTGAGCAAGGGCGGGGTGAGAGGGCGTGGTGCAGCACCAGGCCCAGTCCAGCGCCCAGGAGCTCGGCCAGCACAAAGCCGGGCGCGCTGGCCGGGGCGATGCCGGCAAAGCTGTCGCTGAACATGCGGCCGAACACGGCGGCGGGGTTGGCAAAGGAGGTGGAGGCGGTGAACCAGTAAGCCGCGCCGATGTAAGCGGCCACCAGGGACGAAGCCCGGCCTGCCGGCGCGCGCAGGATCACCAGCAGCAGGCCGGCGGTGGCAATACCTTCGGCCAGCCATTGCGCCGGACCGGCGCGCAGCTTGGCTGAGGTTTGCAGCAAAGGCAGCTCGAACATGGCGTGGGCGGCCCAGGCGCCGAGCAGCGCACCGAGCAACTGGGCGGCGATGAAGGGCGCCGCGCTGGGCCAGGGCAGTTCGCGGCGCCAGGCCATCACCAGGGACACAGCGGGGTTGAAATGGGCGCCGCTGATGGGGCCGAAAACTTCGATCAGCACATAGAGTCCGCCCACGGTGGCGGCCGTGTTGGCCAGCAGGGCGATGGCGATATTGCCGCCGGCCAGGCGCTCGGCCATGATGCCGGAGCCGATGACGATGGCCAGCAGCAAGGCCGTGCCCAGGGCTTCGGCCAGCAGCTTTTGAGACGACAAGCGGTGGTGCATGGTGAAGCTGCCCCGTCAACTCAGCTGCGCGCAATGGCCTGCAGTGCCGCGGCCAACTCGGCGCCGCGCAGGCGCTCCAGAGGCAGGGCCAGCAGCTGCAGCATGCGGTAGGCGATGGCCTGGCGGGTCAGCTCGAAAGCACGGCGCTTGCCCTCCTCACCGCCCTCGGCGTTCGACGGGTCGGGGTAGCCCCAATGCACCTGTACCGGCGGCTGCTCGCTGCCGGAGAAAAACAAGGGGCAGGTCTCCGCCGCGGCGCTGTCGCAAACCGTGATGACGATGGACAGCGGCGGCGCCTCCGGGCCCGTGAACTCGTCCCAGCTCTTGCTGCGGTAGCCCGCGACATCGACGCCGGCATTCGTCAAGGCTTCCAACGCGAAGGGGTTGAGCCGGCCGCTGGGCGCGCTGCCGGCACTGTGGGCGCGCACATCCCGGCCGAGCTTTTGGGCCCAGTGATTGAGCATGCCTTCGCTGAGCACGCTGCGCGCGGAGTTGTGGGTGCAGAGGATGAGGACGTGGGTGGTCATGGCTTGGGTGAACAGGTGAACAGGTGAACAGGTGAATGGGTGAATGGGTGAATCGTGAGTCGTGAGTCGTGAGTCGTGAGTCGTGAGGGGGCGGCTTGAGTTCACCCGTTCACCTGTTCACTCGTTCACCTTCCCCACTCAGCAGCCGCAGTCCAGCGGCTTGGGTTGCAGGCAGTCCTGGCCCTGGCAGCAGTTCTCGCCGAGGTAGGCCAGCAGGCCGTTCATCTGCGCAAAGTCGGCGCGGTAGACCAGGTTGCGGCCCAGGCGCTCCTGGCTGAGCAGGCCGGCATTGCTGAGTTCCTTGAGGTGAAACGACAGGGTGGCCGCTGGCAGGCCCAGGGCTTCGACCAGGGCGCCGGGCGTGAGCCCGTCAGGCCCGGCCACCACCAGCAGGCGAAAAATGCGCAGGCGGTGGCTTTGGGCCAGGGCGGCAAGGGCGCGGATGACGTGTTCTTCAGGCATGGCATAAATTATTTCATATCTATGGAAATATCGAAAAGTAAAAGCCAGCGATGCGCTTGACTCTGGACTCACTCCAGGGTTTCCAATGCAAGCCATGGACACACGCGCCCCTTCTGCTTCCCGCTCTGCTCCTCATGGGCATGCCCACAGCCACGGCCATGAACACGGTCATGCCCATGCACATGCCCCGACCGAGCCGGCCGCCCACGGCGACTGCTGCAGCCATGCCTGCGAGGCATCCGAGCCTGTGCTGCCGCCGGCCGCGCCCGCCGCGCTGACCGGTTACACCCGCTACCGCATCGCCAGCATGGACTGCGCGGTCGAGCAGGCCGAGATACTCGCGGCGCTGGAGCCGATCGCCGGTATCGAAGCGCTGCGTTTCGATCTGCCCCAGCGCCAGCTGGCCCTGAAAGCGCCGGAGGCCGTGCAGGCCCAGGCCCTGGCTGCCATCCGCCGGCTCGGCTACGAGCCGCAGCTTTTGTCCCAGGATGCCGAGCCGGGCGCTCCCGCGGCCTCAGGCCTGGGTGCCGGTATCTCGCGCTTGATCGCCTCCTTGCTTGCGGCCTTGGGCGCCGAAGCCCTGGCCTTTTTCGCGCCGGACACGCTGCCCTTCCAGATCGCCTCCATGGCCCTGGCCCTGGTGGCCATCGCCCTGGCTGGATTGGAGACCTACAAAAAAGGCCTGGCGGCGCTGCGCGTCGGCCGCCTCAACATCAATGCCTTGATGGCCGTGGCCGTCACCGGCGCTTTTGTCATCGGCCAATGGCCCGAGGCGGCCATGGTGATGGCGCTGTATGCCCTGGCCGAGCTGATCGAAGCGCGCGCCGTGGACCGTGCGCGTCATGCCATCCAGAGCCTGCTGGCGCTGGCGCCCGAGGATGCCGAAGTGCTGCAGGCCGATGGCCAGTGGCGCCGCTTGCCCAGCGCCGAGGTGGCCTTGGGCGCGAACGTGCGCCTGAAGCCGGGCGAGCGCGTGCCGCTGGACGGCCGCGTGCTGCGCGGCCAGAGCGCGGTGGACCAGGCCCCGGTCACGGGCGAGAGCCTGCCGGTGGACAAGCGGGCCGGCGACGAGCTTTTTGCGGGCACCATCAACCAGACCGCGGCGCTGGAATTTGAAGTCACGGCCCTTGCGGCCGACAGCACCCTGGCCCGCATCATCCATGCCGTTCAAGAGGCGCAGTCCAGCCGTGCACCGACGCAGCGTTTTGTTGATCGCTTTGCGGCCATCTACACCCCGGCGGTCTTTGTGCTGGCGCTGGCCGTGGCGGTGCTGATGCCCTGGCTGGCCGGCTGGACCTGGCTGCAATCGGTCTACAAAGCCCTGGTGCTGCTGGTGATCGCCTGCCCCTGCGCCCTGGTGATCTCCACGCCAGTGACCGTGGTCAGCGGCCTGGCCGCAGCGGCGCGGCGCGGCATCCTGATCAAGGGCGGGGTCTATCTGGAAGAGGCTCGCAAGCTCAAGGTCGTGGCGCTCGACAAGACCGGCACCCTGACCGAAGGCCGGCCGGTGCTGACGCATTTTGAGCTGCTGCGCCCCGGCGCCGAGCTGGTGCGCGTGCAAGCCTGGGCACAGGCCCTGGCTGCGCGCTCTGACCACCCGGTGTCCAAGGCCATCGCTCAGGGCCTCACGGTGGCCGCCATGCCCGAGGTCCAAGGCTTCCGCGCCGAAGCGGGCCGTGGCGTGGCCGGCCACGTCGAGGGCCAGGCGCTGGTGCTGGCCAACCACCGCTGGATCGAGGAGCGCGGCCAGTGCTCGCCGGAACTGGAATCGCAGATGGCGCTGCATGAGCAGGCCGGCCGCAGCGTCAGCCTGCTGGCCGATGCCGGCGGCGTGTTGGCCTTGTGCGCCGTGGCCGACACGGTCAAGCCCTCCAGCCGCCAGGCCGTGGCCGATCTGATCGATCTGGGACTGACCCCGGTCATGCTCTCGGGCGACAACCCGCGCACCGCGCAGGCGATCGCCACCCAGCTGGGCATCACCGAGCTGCGCGCCAATCTGCTGCCCGAGGACAAGCTGGCCGCCATCACCGAGCTGCAGGCCCGGCTGGGCCCCACGGCCATGGTCGGCGACGGCATCAACGACGCGCCGGCCCTGGCCCGCGCCGACATCGGCTTTGCCATGGGCGGCGCCGGCACGCACACGGCCATGGAGGCGGCCGATGTGGTGGTGATGAACGACGACCTGTCGCGCCTGCCCGAGACCATCCGCCTCTCGCGCCGCGCCCGCGCCGTGCTGTGGCAAAACATCGCCTTGGCGCTGGGCATCAAGGCGGCGTTTTTGCTGGCAGCCTTGTTCGGCAGCGCGACCATGTGGATGGCGGTGTTCGCCGATATGGGCGCCAGCCTGCTGGTGGTGTTCAACGGGCTGCGCATGCTGCGCAGCCCGCGCCGCTGAAATTCAGCGCTGACATCAAGCGTTTACCCGCATGATCGTCTGCCGCGCTGGCTATACTGCGCCCGCTTTTGTTCAAGCCTTCTCCATGCGTCGTCTTCTCCTCACCGTGCTGGCACTGTTGATGCTGGCCCAGTCCAGCTGGGCCGCGGCAGCGCTGTGCTGCATCAAGGAGTTCCAGGCCAGCGCGCTGGAGGCGGCCGTGCATCTGAAAGGCCAGGCCCATGCCGAGCCGCGTGAGCCTCAAGTGCTCGGCGATGACGGTGATGCGCTTGAGCTCAGGGCCCAGGATGTCTGCGCCCTCGGCCATTGCCATTGCAACCATTCGCCGCTGGCCGTGTCGCCCGACGACGGTCTAGGTGCCCAGGCCGACGGCGCCGAGAGGCGCCCGCCGCCGCGCTGCGCAGCTGCGCGCTCGCACATTCCCGAGGGGCGCGACCGCCCCAATTGGCTGCGCGCCTGAGCGGCGCGTCGTCCAAGACTCTCTTTCCCTTTTGCTCGTCCTCACACGGCCTGGCCGTGTGAGATGAGTTCGGCCTGATCGTTTCGTTTTCAGGCCCGCCGGACGCTGCGCCGACCACCCGTATGTGCTGTTTTTCCACACAAACCGGAGTGTTCGATGCGAACCCCTTTGTCTTTTCAAGTTGTACCGGTGCCGCTGCGGATGACCCGCGCCGCGACGCTGCTGTCGCTCTGCGCCTTGGCCCTGCTGAGCCCGGGCTTGCTGGCGCAAACGCCTGAGCCTTCGCTCACGCTCGCGGCGAGCTTGAGCCTGCCGCAAGCCCTGAACCTGGCCCTGAGCCACAACCCCGATCTGGCCGCGGCGCGCCTGGAGCTGCAGGCTCAGGAAGCGGCCGAGCAGCAAGCTGGCGTGGCCCCCAACCCCGAGCTCAGCCTGCTGATCGAAGACACGCGCCGTGCCAGCCGCAGCAGCACCGTGCAGTGGAGCCAGGCCCTGGAGCTGGGCGGCAAGCGCGCCGCCCGCGTGGCCGCGGCCGCCCATGCCCGCGAGCAGGCGGCCGTGGGCTTGCTGGCGCGGCAGGCCGAGCTGCAGGCCGCCGTCAGCACGGCATTCTTTGAACTGCTGGCGGCGCAGGAGCAGCAGCGCCTGAGCGAGTCGGCCATGCAGCTGGCCGAGCGCAGCGTGCAGGCGGTGCAGCTGCGCCTGCAGGCTGGCAAGGTGGCGCCGCTGGAGCTGCACAAGGCCCAGGTCGCCGCCGGCGCCGTGCGTGCGGACCTGGCCCAGGCGCGCAGTGAGCTGAGCCTGGCCCGCCAGCGCCTGGCTGCACTCTGGGGCGGCGCCGAGGCCCGCTTCGAGCGCGCCGAGGGTCAGGCCGAGCAGATGCCGCCCAGCAGCGCCGAAGTCGCGCCCAGCAGCACGGCACTCGATGAAGCGCCGGCCCTGCGCCTGGCCCGCCTGGACATCGCCCGCCGCCAGGCGCTGACGGCCGGCGAGCGCGCCAAGCGCGTGCCCGATCTGACCGTCAGCCTAGGCGCCAAACATGAGGCGGAAACTGGGCGAAGCATGGCCGTGATCGGCCTGTCTTTGCCTTTGCCGCTGCGCGATCGCAACGAGGGCAATTTGCTCGAAGCGCTGAAGCGCGAGGAGCAGGCGCGCGAGCAACTGGCCGCCGCGCAAGTGCGCCTGCGGCTGGACCTGGCGCAAGCCCAGGAGCGCCTGCGCCAGACCCGTCTGCAGCAGCTGAGCCTGCGCGAGCAGCAGCTGCCGCTGGCGCAGACGGCGTTTGACACCGCGCTGCGCGGTTATGAGCTGGGCAAGTTCGCCTTCATCGACGTGCTCGATGCCCAGCGCAGCCTGTTCCAGCTGCGCCAGCAAGCCCTGCGCCAAAGCGCCGAAGCCTGGCGCGCCGCCGCCGAGATCGCCCGCCTTTTGGGGCTGCCGCCTTTCACCGTGCAGCCCGCCACCCAACAAGACACCACATCATGATGAAGAAGAGCAACACTCCCACTGAAGCTACAAATCCCAGCCCGGCAGCGCGCCCCAAGAAGCAGGCCGTGGCCGTGGCCGTGGTGCTCGCCCTGGGCCTGGCCGGCGGCTGGGCCATCCTGCGCGGCGGGCCGGCCGTGGCCGGGGCTGACGCCCATGCGCACAGCGAAGGTGAGGCGCCCCACGAAGAAGCGCCCTCTGTGGCGGCCCCGCCCGTGGTGCCCGCCTCGGCCCCTGCTGTGGCGGCCAGCTCCGCCGACGGCGGCGAAGAATTCGTCGAGCTCAGCGACGAGCAGCTGCAGCGCCAGGCCATCCGCCTGGAAGCCGCCGGACCGGCCAACCTGGCCCGCAGCCTGGAGCTGCTGGGCGAGGTCAAGCTGAACCAGGACCGCAGCGTGCTGGTGACGCCGCGCCTGGCCGGCCAGGTCGAGGCGGTGCGCGTCAGCGCCGGTGACCGGGTGCAAGCCGGCCAGGTGCTGGCCGTCATCTCCAGCCAGGCCCTGGCCGACCAGCGCAGCGAGCAGCTGGCGGCGCAAAAGCGCCTGGCCCTGGCGCGCGGTGTCTACGAGCGCGAGAAGAAGCTCTGGGAGGAAAAGATCAGCGCCGAGCAGGATTACCTCCAAGCCCGCCAGGCCTTCCAGGAGGCGGACATCACCGCCGAGAACGCGCGCCAGAAGCTGCAAGCCCTGGGCGCCGGCGCGGCGGCCAGCGGCACCGCGGGCCTGACCCGTTACGAGGTCCGCGCGCCGATGGCTGGCGTGGTGGTCGAGAAAAAGATCAGCGTTGGCGAGGTGCTCAAGGACGATGCGCCCATCTTCCAGCTGGCCGATCTGGGCACGCTGTGGGTGGAGCTGAGTCTGCCGGTGCAGACCCTGGGCCAGCTGCAGATCGGCGCGCGCGGCCGCATCCAGGGCGCAGCGGCCACCGAGCCGGCGCTGACGCTGAGCCATATCGGCAGCACCGTGGCCGAGCAAAGCCGCAGTGCCATGGCCCGCCTGCTGCTGCCCAACCCGCGCGGCCAGTGGCGGCCGGGCCAGCCGGTGACGGTGGCGCTGCAAACAGGCCAAACAGGCGCCTCGGCTGAGGTGACGGTGCCGGTGGCGGTGCGCAACGAGGCCTTGCAAAGCCGCGAAGGTCGCGACGAGGTGTACGTGCGCGAAGGCCAGCGTATGGTGGCCCGCGCTGTGCGCCTGGGCCGCAGCGACGGCAGCCACACCGAGGTGCTGCAAGGCCTGAGCGCCGGGGAGCGTTACGCCTCGGCCAACAGCTTTGTCGTCAAGGCCGATCTCGGCAAGTCGGCCGCGGCCCACGCGCACTGATGAGCAAAGAACAGCGAGAGGACGCAAACCATCATGTTTGAAAAACTCATAAGAGCTGCCATCTCCCAGCGCTGGGCGGTGATGCTGGGCGTGCTGGCCATGGCGCTGTGGGGCTTGTACAGCCTGCAGCGCCTGCCCATCGACGCCGTGCCGGACATCACCAATGTCCAGGTGCAGATCAACACCGAAGCGCCCGGCTACTCGCCGCTGGAATCCGAGCAGCGCGTCAGCTTCCCGATCGAGACGGCCATGGCCGGCCTGCCGAATCTGGAGCAGACGCGTTCGCTCTCCCGCTACGGCCTGTCCCAGGTGACCGTGGTGTTCAAGGATGGCACCGACATCTACTTCGCCCGCCAGCTGGTGAACGAGCGCATCCAGCAGGCGCGCAGCCAACTGCCGGCCGGCCTGGCGCCGGCGCTGGGGCCCATCGCCACCGGCCTCGGTGAAATCTATATGTGGACGGTGGAGGCCAAGCCTGATGCGCGACGGCCGGATGGCCAGGCCTACACGCTCAGCGATCTGCGCGAGATCCAGGACTGGATCGTCAAGCCGCAGCTGCGCATCGTGCCCGGCGTGACCGAGATCAACACCATCGGCGGCCATGCCAAGGAGTACCTGGTGGCGCCCCGGCCCGAGCAGCTGGTGGCCCATGGCCTCAGCCTGGCCGAGCTGGTGCAGGCGCTGGAGCGCAACAACAGCAATGTCGGCGCCGGCTATATCGAGCGGCGCGGTGAGCAGTATCTGATCCGCGCGCCCGGTCAGCTGGGCTCGATCAAGGACATAGCCAACACGGTGATCCAGACCCGCCAGGGCCTGCCGCTGCGCGTGCGCGATGTGGCCGAGGTGGGCCTGGGCCAGGAGCTGCGCAGCGGCGCGGCCACCGAGAACGGCCGTGAGGTGGTGCTGGGCACGGTCTTCATGCTGATGGGCGAGAACAGCCGCGTCGTCGCGCGTGCGGTGGACTTGAAGCTCAAGGAGATCGCCCGCAGCCTGCCCGAGGGTGTGATCGTGCAGACGGTGTACGACCGCACCGTGCTGATCGACAAGGCGATTGCCACCGTCAAGAGCAATCTCTTCGAGGGCGCGCTGCTGGTGGTGGCCGTGCTCTTCCTCTTCCTCGGCAATTTGCGCGCGGCCCTGATCACGGCGGCGGTGATTCCGCTGGCCATGCTGTTCACGTTCAGCGGCATGGTGGCCAATCGCGTCAGCGCCAATCTGATGAGCTTGGGCGCGCTGGACTTCGGCATCATCATCGACGGCGCCGTGGTCATTGTGGAGAACTGCGTGCGCCGCCTGGCCCATGCCCAGGCCCTGGCCGGCCGACCACTCAGTCGCAGCGAGCGCTTTGCCGAAGTGTTTGCCGCCGCGCGTGAGGCGCGCCGGCCGCTGCTTTACGGCCAGCTCATCATCATGGTGGTCTACCTGCCGATCTTTGCCCTCAGCGGGGTGGAGGGCAAGATGTTCCACCCCATGGCCTTCACCGTGGTGGCGGCCTTGGCGGGCGCCATGATCCTGTCGCTGACCTTTGTGCCGGCGGCCGTGGCCTTGTTCATCGGCGAGCATGTGGCCGAAAAGGAAAACCGCCTGATGGGCTGGGCTCGCCGCGGCTATGCGCCGGCCTTGGACTGGGCCTTGCTGAACAAGCCCCTGGTGCTGGCGCTGGCGGCGGTGTCGGTGAGCCTGAGCGGCTTGATGCTCAGCCGCATGGGCAGCGAGTTCGTGCCCAGCCTGGACGAGGGTGATATTGCTTTGCATGCCTTGCGCATCCCGGGTACCAGCCTGAGTCAATCGGTGGCCATGCAGGCGGAGCTGGAGCGGGTGATCCAGACCTTCCCCGAGGTGCTGCGCGTCTACGCCAAGCTGGGCACGGCCGAGATCGCCACCGACCCCATGCCGCCCAATGTGGCCGACACCTTTGTCATGCTCAAGCCGCGCGCCCAGTGGCCCGACCCCAAGCGGCCCACGGCCGACTTGGTGGCCGCGCTGCAGGCGGCGGTGGCCCAGGTGCCGGGCCAGAACTACGAGTTCACCCAGCCCATCCAGATGCGCTTCAACGAGCTGATCTCGGGCGTGCGCAGCGATGTGGCCGTCAAGGTGTTTGGCGATGAGATGGCGGTGATGGAGCGCAGTGCCGAGGCCATCGCGGCGGTGCTGCAGCGCATCCCCGGCGCGGCCGACGTCAAGGTCGAGCAGACCACCGGCCTGCCCATGCTCAGCCTGCAGCTGGACCGCGCCAAGCTGGCCCGTTTGGGCCTGAGCGTGGCCGAGGTGCAGGAGAGCGCGGCCATCGCCATCGGCGGCCAGGAGGCAGGCACGCTGTTCGAGGGCGACCGCCGCTTCGACATCCTGGTGCGCCTGCCCGAGACCCTGCGCAGCGATGTGGAGGCGCTCAAGCGTTTGCCGCTGCGCCTGCCTCCCACCTCCGCCAATGCCGCGCCGGCCTATGTGACCCTGGGTGAGGTGGCGCAGTTCGACATGGCGCCGGGCCCGAACCAGCTCAGCCGCGAGCAGGGCAAACGCCGCGTGGTCGTGACGGCCAATGTGCGCGGACGCGACATCGGCTCTTTTGTGGCCGAGGCGCAAGCCCGGCTGCAGGCCGAGGTCAAGATCCCGCCGGGCTACTGGACCCAGTGGGGCGGCACCTTCGAGCAGCTGCAGTCCGCCAGCCAGCGCCTGAAGATCGTCGTGCCCCTGGCCCTGAGCCTGGTCTTTTTGCTGCTGTTCGCCATGTTCCGCGACCTCAAGGACGGCCTGCTGGTCTTCACCGGCGTGCCTTTTGCGCTGAGCGGCGGCATTGCGGCCCTGTGGCTGCGCGACATCCCGCTGTCCATCTCGGCCGGCGTGGGCTTCATCGCCCTGTCCGGCGTGGCAGTGCTCAACGGCCTGGTGATGATTGCCTACATCCGCAGCCTGCGCGAGGAGCAAGGCATGGCGCTGGACGAGGCCGTGCGCGAAGGCGCGCTGACTCGTCTGCGCCCGGTGCTGATGACGGCCCTGGTCGCCTCGCTCGGCTTCGTGCCCATGGCCCTGGCCGTGGGCACCGGCGCCGAGGTCCAGCGCCCGCTGGCCACGGTGGTGATCGGCGGCATCCTGTCGTCCACCGCGTTGACCTTGCTGGTGTTGCCGGTGCTGTATCGCTGGGTGCATGGGCGCAGGGCAGCTCGCGGTGAATTGGCGCACAGCGCTCAATTGCAACAAGACGCAAGCGTGAGGGACCTAACTTCCTAACTCATGCTGTCGCAGCTGGTAGGCTAAGCGCCGCCTGCCGCCCATGGATCGATCCAGCCTCGGGGCGGCTGGCGCTCGGCGCTTCAGGTAGGGTGCCGCGCTCGGATGAATCATCGGGAACTCGAGGGTCTGTGGCTGCCGTCTTGGCGACGGCCTGGCCTCTCGCAAGCAACAAGACCAGGACGAGTGATGCGCAAGAACGTGACCATGCCGGCGGGCGAGATGTGGATGGAGGTGGTGGAGGGCGAGGTGGTCTCGCAGCAGAAATGGAGCGAGACCCATGTGCGAGGCTCCGGCGGTGGCGGTTACATCAACCAGGGCTCGGGTCAAATCGCGAGCACCCAAATCATCAGTTCGACCTCGGAGCAGCTGGAGTTCTGGGTCAAGAGCGACGACGGCAAGGAGACCGCCTTCCGTCTGTCCGATGTCGACATGGCCGTGCGCGCCGGTCAGCGTGTGCGGATTGCCAGCGGCACGAAAGCGGGCGGCAAGAAAAAGAGCACCCCCTTGCTGGCTCAGAACTTTGCCAGCGGCGAGACCCATGCCTTGATTTCGGACTGGCAGCGCTGGGCCCTGTCCGCCGGCCTGCTGCGCCGCCCGCTCTGGTATCGCCTGCTGACCAATTGGGTGACCTTGTCCTTGGCCGTGATTTGTGCTTTGGTCCTGCTGCATCAGCACACCCATCCCGAAGCGAGCCGGGCCCTTGATCATTTGATGGCGCATGCCAACGGCGTGATCCCTGTCGCCGAGTTGACGGGCACGTTGATGGAGCAGGCCGCCTCGGGCGGCAGCGAGTTGGTCCGCGAAACTCGGCAATGGGTGGATGGCGGCGCCGACCTCAGCAAAGGCAAGGTGGCTTCCAATGGCATTGCGCTCTTTGGCTTTGTGCTGTTTCTGTGGCTGGCCTTCGCGCTCGCGCTGAAGCTGGCCGGCCGGATGCTCCTGAGCTTGGTCTGGTCGCGGGGGGCTGGGCGTGATGTGCGCAAGCGGGTGCTAGCGGCGTTTGAGGCTCCGGCAGCGGTTCGAGCCTGAGCCATACGCTGACTCCCGCTGACTTCCTTTGCTGCTCGACCGCGCTTGCAGAGGAGCACAGAGCTCGGAAAAGAGAAAAGCCCGCGACCTTTCGGTAGCGGGCTTTCTATATTTTGGTGGCGCTTCAGGGATTCGAACCCCGGACCTGCGGATTATGATTCCGTTGTATTGCATGTTTTCTTGTGTTGAACTGAATTGATTAAACACATAAAAATCAATAACTTAGTGATAAAGTTTGCCTTGAGGCGTTGAAGGAAGTTTGCCTGTTTTTAAGAAATAGTCTTACATCCTCCCTTACATCGGTGGCGGTGTAAGACAAAGAAGAGGTCAGCATGGCGAAGGTGTCTTTCACGGTCGGCCGGGTCAACGGGTTCAAATGTCCTGGCGACAAAAAGCAGGCGTTTCTATGGGATTCCAATGTGCTTGGGCTCGGAGTTCGGTCCACGCCGGCTGGAAAGCCAGCCTATGTGTTCCAAAGCACCTACCAAGGCAAGGACCTGCGCCTGACCATCGGCGGCCTTGATGCCTGGAGCATTCCCGAAGCACAAGCCAAAGCGCGGGAATTGCAGCGGATGATTGACGAGGGCAAAGATCCACGTGACCTCAAGCGCAATGCAATCGCGGCGACACAAGCCCGAAAGGTGGCTGAGGCAGCGCAGGTGGAGGCGGAGAAGCTGGCCAGCGTCACCGTCGGCGAGGCTTGGGCTGTTTACCTTGAGGACCGCAAGCCTTTTTGGGGCGAGCGCAACTTTGCCGATCACGTGAAGATGAGCAAAGCGGGCGGAGAGGTCAGCAAGCGCGGTGTCAAACTCGCCCCAGATGGCAGCAAGCCAAAGACACAGCCTGGTCCAATCTTCCAATTGATGTCGCTCCAGATCCGGGAACTGACGCCGGCTGTGTTGGAGGCCTGGGCCGGAGAACACGCAGCAGTTCGAGCGACCTACGCCCGCCTTTGCTGGCGCTGCATGAAAGTTTTCCTGAATTGGTGCGCCGAGCATCCCGAGTACTCGCGCTTGCTGGTCAATGCCAATCCGGCGAAGACAAAGAAGGCGCGTGAAGTGCTTGGCAAACCGGCGGCGAAAGATGACGCCCTATTGCGGGAGCAACTTCCGGCCTGGTTTAGCGCTGTGGGGCAGGTTCAGAACCCCGTCATCAGCGCCTACCTGCGCGTGTTGCTGATGACAGGCGCACGTCCGGGCGAAGTTTTGACATTGAAGTGGGAGGACGTGAATACGCAGTGGAAGAGTTTGGCCATCCGCGACAAGGTAGAGGGCGAGCGCTTGATTCCACTCACTCCCTACGTTGCGCACCTCCTCGCCGGTCTGCCTCGCCGAAATGAGTGGGTTTTCGCGAGTACGAGGGCGCTCAGCTTGGATCCGGAGAGCATTCGACGGCGGCAGGCGAAGCACTCCCGAAAGGGCTCGACTGCACCCACAGGCGCCCTCGTGCAAGCCAGTGCAACCGGGCACCTAACCGATCCCAGCAGCGCGCATCGCTGTGCTGCTGCCGGCGCAGGGCTCGAAGGTCTGACCCTGCACGGCTTGCGCCGTAGTTTTTCGAGCCTCACCGAGTGGTTGGATATCCCGTCTGGCGTCGTCGCACAGATCCAGGGCCACAAGCCCAGCGCGACGGCCGAGAAACATTACAAGCGCCGCCCCTTGGATCTGCTGCGAGTTCACCACGAGCGTATCGAGGCGTGGATCCTGGATCAGGCAGGCGTTGCCTTCGAGGCCGCAGTCAGTTCGCAGGCCCGTCCGAAGCTGTCTGCTGTTTCCTGAGGTCGCATTGAGCGCATCACCACAGCTTCTCGGCCTGTCCCAGGGGACTCACCTGGGAGTCCCCCTGGAATCCCCGCCGAATCCCCGGCGAAGTACCGCTTTGCCGAAGCGTCAGGCTGCAGATCACTCCAGCACGCGCGGTCGCGTTTCAGTGATGCCTGCTGCATTAGAAGGCTAGGGCAGAGGGCAAGATCGAGGCCGCAGGCCAGAGGCTGCTGCTGGCCTGCATTGAGGGCTGTGGCTGCTTGCGAGCCGGCCATGAACCTTTGGTGGTGCGAGCAATTGCAATGTCCCCGGGGACGTATCGGGGACTCCCAGGGGAGTCCCCTGCCGAAAGCGGACATACCGTGGAGCGGCATCTGTTCGATGTCACGCGTGTGTGGTTTCTAGAACCTGAAGCCCGAGGAGATCCAATCGACCGCCTTGCGTGCAAGCCTCGGCATGCGCGTCGCGCATTCGTCCGGATTTGCGGCGGTTGATCACCGCAACGACGGTGCCGCTTTGTTGTCGCCGCTTAGGGTTGGTGATTTCTTCCGAGACGCCAGGATCTCTTGTACCTGGCGTCCCACCTCCTTAAAGTGCTGCCGCAGCTCTTCGATCTCGGACGGACTCAGGCGGTTTGAACCAGGCAAGCCGGTGGGCTTCGGACTCTGTGAGGGAGTCGACGCCTCGCCCTGTTGCGGCGCGGAATTGATGCGTGGATTCACTATGTTTCTCACGTAGTTCAGCCTGCCGGTCAGGTTCTCTCAGTCGGGGGGTGTCCTTGGCCGGGATCTGCTGCCAACGCCCCCGTGCGCCGAGAGCTTCCTGAGCGTCATCTCGTAGTCGGACGGCGACAAACTGAGGAGCCAGTCAGATATTCCTCTCGACGGGCAGTGCGGCGGCTGCTGCACTTCCTGCGATGACGTCGTGTCCGCGTTTGACTCGCTGGCTTGAGACATTTCTGCCCTCGTGGAGTCGTGCATTGTCATTCAGTGTCTGGGCGACGTATCGCCCCTCGTGAAAGTCGACCTAGGGCGGCAAAGAAAGTGAGTTTCGTGCATGGATGTGCGCAGTTATTGTGAGTGGTTTATCGCGTGTTGGGAAGGTCAGGTCTAGGGGAGAACTGGGGGCGACGACTAGTGCGTGAGGCATTCATGCGAGTACCTACAGCCGGTGCAAGCCAGGCCCCTCGCACTCAGAGTCCAGGCAGACTGGCACGCCGGCGCTCGATGAACTTCCGTTGCCTTGGAGTACTTCTGAACTTCGGCCTACGTGGAGTTGAGCAAGTTGGCGCCGGATGACCGCTCTCGGCGGTTGTGGTAACTCGGGCGCCGAGAATGGATGGGAGAGATGTGTACGTAGCTGATGTTGGTTGAACTTCGGCAGCAGGCTGGTTGCGGTCGTTCGTTGCAGTCCGGCCGAATGCTGCTGTTGGCCAAGACCGTTAGTTCAACCGCGTTCGAGGAGCCTGACCATCGACCGTCGCAGCGGGCGCGATCTGCAGAACCATCAACTTGACGCGACGCTAACATGGGTATCCTTGGGTTAGGTCTGGGTGGAATGGGCAATGGCGATAGCGACTAAGAAGTCCACGACGACGCGTAGGACGGTAGCCCCGCAGGAGGCCATGCCGAAGCCCAAGGCGTCGCTCAAGCTCAAGAGGAAGGCTAACCCTCGAACGCGCCCGGCGGTAGACACCGTTCGCGCCTCCCGCGACGGTCACGAGTTCCACGAAGCCTGGGTTGCTCGAAAGTGTCTGGGCTTGCTCCTGCCGGGATCCGAGTTGGTCGGCATTGCGGTGGAAGGATTCGCCAACGAGGACCAGCGCGGCGTCTCGAACGAAGGCAATGAGATTGCTGACGCGGTCCTGTACTTCGGAGGCCGGGCCGACCTTGAGCACGCGAAGCGAGTGGTCGTGGTCCAGGTGAAGTACTCCAAGGCGGCCGAGCACAAGCCGTTTCGGGCGGCGGATGCGAAAAAGACAATTGGCAAGTTCGCGTCCACGTATCGCGCCTGTAAGACTTCGCTTGGGACCGAGAAGGCGCGGGCAAAGTTGCGATTCGAGTTGGTCACCAACCGGCCCATCGAGCCTGCGTTGCTCAAGGCCATCGAAGGTCTGGCGGCGCAAAGCGAGCTTAAGGGCGACGCGAAAGTGCAATCGAAGCAGGTGGCAGACGCCTGCAAGCTGACGGGAAAGGACCTCGCCGAGTTCGCCGCGCGGCTGGACATGAACGGCCTGACTGGCGACCTGCGTGAGAACAAGCAGCAGCTCGCACTCACCCTGGTGGACTGGTCGGACGCGCGGGACCACATGGCCCGCCGTCGTCTCGCTGACATCCGGGAAATGGCACGCGACAAGGCCGGTTTGGTCGAGCAGCACCGCAACGTCATCCTGCGCACGGACGTCCTGGCTGCGTTGGGCCTTTCCGACGACAAGGACCTGCTCCCGGCGCCGGCGAGCTTCCCGTTGATCGGAAAGGTGCTTGATCGGGTGCAGTTGGACGACACCGTTCACCGCATCCCACGGCTAACTCGCCCGTTGGTGGTGCACGCCGAAGGCGGGTTCGGAAAGACGGTCTTCATGACCTCGCTGGCCGCCCGCCTGAGTCACGAGCATGAGACGATCCTGTTCGACTGCTTCGGCATGGGGCAGTACCGTGCCGCTGACGACAGTAGGCACCTGCCAAGCCGCGGCCTAGTGCACATCGCTAATGAACTCGCCTGTCGAGGCTTGTGCGACCCCATGCTGCCCTCGACCAGCAACAGCGAAGACATCCTTCGCGCCTTCCGCGTGCGCCTGGAGCAAGCCGTCGCGACCTTGCGCCGTGGTTCGGCGGACCGGCAACTGGTCCTGCTGCTCGACGCGATAGATAACTCCAGCGAAATCGCTCGCGATCGCCATCAGGACTCGTTCCCGCGCCTGTTGCTGCAGAGCTTGGAGCACGGCGTAGCGATCGCCGGTCTGCAGGTGGTCGTCAGTGCCCGAACGCACCGGCGGCTCGCCGCGACCGGCGAGACCTCCGCCGAAGAGGTCGAGTTGGCGCCCTTCGTCGAGGGGGAGACACGTGCGTTCCTGCGCGCACGCGTGAGCAAGCTGACCGAGACGATGGTCCAGGTAGGTCAGGCACGGTCCAAAGGCAATGCTCGTGTGCTGGAACACTTGGCCCTGGAAGCCGGCCTGCTGGCGCCGAGCGAGATCGAGAAGCCGATCGAACTGGACGACCTTATCCAGCACCGTATTGACCAAGCTCTGGTGGAGGCACGGAAGCTGGGCAATGCCGATCGCAGCATCCGCGCTTTCCTGGCGGGGTTGGCCACCTTGCCGCCGCCGGTGCCGCTCAAGGAGTACGCGCAAGTCAACGGCCTGGCCGAGGGTGCGGTCGTCAGCTTCGCGGCAGACCTGTCGCCGCTGCTGGAGCAGACCAAGCATGGTCTGATGTTCCGCGACGAGCCCACCGAAACCCTCATCCGGCGCAACTACGCCGGCGACGCTACGCCGCTGCGTGAGCTGGCAACGAATCTGTTCGCCATGCAGGGCGAGTCGGTCTATGCCGCCACGACGCTTCCTGACCTGCTGCTGCAGCTGGAGGATGGGGAGCGGCTCTTTCAGCTTGCCTTCGACGAGCGGCTGCCCGCGAGCATCACCGGCACCGTGGGCCTGCAGACTATTCGCCATGCGCGGCTTCGCGCCGCCGTGGCGCACGCCGTTCGCGTCAACGACCACGACCACCTCGTGCCGTTGCTGGTCGAGTTGTCGACCCTCGCCGCGATGGACCAGCGGGGAACGACGTATCTGCTGGACTACCCCGATCTCGTGGTCGCCTCGGCCGATCCGGATTCGCTTCGGCGCATCTTCGAGGCACGAACACCGTGGCCAGGCTCCCGCCACGCCCGCCTGGCGATTGCTAATGGGCTGATGGGCGACACCGCCGAAGCAATCTGGCACGCCAGGTGGGTCGCTGAATGGCGGCAGCACTACTTCGACCAGAAGAACGACGCGCATGACCGCGCTCACCCCACGGTGCTGGACTTGGCGGCGCTCCCGTTCTGCCACCTGCTCAAGGGCGACGGCAAGGCGGCGGCTCGAGACCTATCGGGTTGGGTCAGCGCCGAGCACGGTTACGACACCTCCAAAGCGGTGTTCCAGATGGCGCAACGTCCCGAGGCGGCGTCCTTGCTTTCACCCGAGGTGATCCGAGCCTGTGTCGATGCGCTGGCGTCGATTGGGCCGATCGCGGCAGCGATTCGTTACGCCGCCGGCAGCCCGGAGCAGCAACGCGCTCAGCTCGAGTCGCTCGGTGCGGCATGCATTGCTGACGGTCCGGTGAAGTTTCGAGATCACTACCGACCCGACGATCGCCCGTTGGTACAGGGCATGGTGGAGGCTGCGGCGAAGGCGGTGCGGTTGGGCATGCCCGCCCCGGCTGCCGCGATCCTCGCGGCACTCCCCTTGGTGCCGCCGAACCTGCACGTGTTCATGGACTCGTCGTACTGGGTCGGTGAGGTCGCCACGTACATTGCCCGGCAGGTTGTCGCCTGCTGCGCGTCCGGCACCCCGATTGGTCCACGCGACCTGTTGCCTCGCGAACTGGCCGAGCTCGCTGCGACCTTGACTCCGAATCTGACCGAAGCGGAGTTCCTCTCCGCGCTCAAGCAGGCCCTGGATGCGGAGCACGAGGCGAAGGCCAAGGCCGCCCGAGACGCGAAGAAGGATGCGCGCCACGAGTACAGCCTCCACGCATCGGCCGTGCGATTCCTCCAGGAGCGAATTCCGCGCTGGCTCGATATCGCGCGTGACTTCGCACAGGCCGTTGTTGGTTCCGGTTCCGCGGCACCTAGTTTGGCGCCACTGACGGCCCGCTGGACCGCGCTGCGCAAAACCGACGATTACGACTCTGGCGGCCGCTCGGCGCAATGGCAGTACAACACGGTTGTCGAGCGCTTGCTGGCGTTGGCTCTTGCGGCGAACGACTCATTTCCTGCGGGCGAAGTCGCGGCACACATCGAAGCGGCCAGCGAGCCGGACGCTACGCCCTTGTCGAGCCTGATCGGGCTCGTCGCATTGTTGGCGTCTCGTCCGGCGTTCCATGCCATGGCCGGCATGCTCGCGATTAAGGCGGGCGTGGCCACCGAGAAGGAGCACGATGTCACCGATCGCGCCGCACACTTTGCGCGCCTCGGACAGGCGATTGCGTTGGCCAGCCCTACCGAAGCGGTCGCGTATTTCCGGAAAGGGCTCGAGCAGATGGACGCGATCGGCTCGGGCGACTATCACTTCGTCGAGGGGCTAATGCACTTCGCCGGCGCGCTGACCGGCGAGGGTCTAAGCCAGCGCGAGAGCCACACCTTGTCCAACATCTGCGAGCTCAACTTGGGCGAGGAGCAGAAGTTCGGCTGGGGTTCCTACGGTGCCGCGATGAGCCGGGCATCCGGCGTGGCCGGGCTTGCAAGGCTGGCGCGGTGGCAGGACCGCGGGCGAATCTCGTTGGACTTCACGCTGTTGCCGTATGTGCGAGCCTTGCTGGAGGACGACAAGCTCGATGCCGAGCTTGCCCTGACGCTCTTGCGACTGTCGAATCCAGTCGAGCTCTACGTGTGCGGGACCACGCAGTTGGTCACCACTCTCGAATCCAAGCCGTCCGCACGCGTAGTCGCCGTGGCCACCGAGCTTGTCGCGCAATACCTGCAGAACAATCCTGGTTCTCTGGGCTCGGAAACGCCCCGCGCGCTCGCCCGCTTCGCCGGCTCGGTGCTGGACAAGGACGCCTGGCAGCGGCAGTACCTTGAAGCTGCGGCGGATAGGATCGACGTCAAGCGCGATGACCACAACCGGAGCACAAACTGGAGGGCGTCCGGAGGCGACGCCGCGTCTCGAACCTGGGAAGACGAGCAGAACAAGGCGAAGGCGCATGTTCTGCAGATCGCCGCGGGCACCGATCCGCTCGATGAGGTCGCGGTGGGGCGCCTCCTCGATGCGGCCCGCAAGCAGGTCCAGAACATGCGCTTCTCGGTCGATGTCCTCGATGCGTTGCGAGCGAAGTTGGCGTTCAAGCAATGGCCTGACTATCTGGCGCTGATCGCGCGGCTCGAGGTGTTGGATCTGTACGAGAAGGAACGGGAGCTGCGCACCTGCAAGGAGCAATGGATTGGCTCTTCGCTTGCCGTAGTCGACGAGCTGAAGGCCTGCGCACCGGTCATCGCACGGGTGAATGCAGGCGAGTACATTTCCTTCGATTACCTGTCGGACTCACACGTCCGCGCCCTTGAGGACATCTGCGGTCTGGCGCGCCGTGACGTACTTATGCTCCTCATCCGCGAGTTCACCCGTCCCAAGATGACGGTACCGGCCTCAGTGTGGCTCAACTTCGCTGCGGAGTTCAACGAAAAGGCTTCGCCCGGCGTGGGCGAGGCGGCGCTGACGCGCCTGCTGCAGAGCGGGCCGGCGAAGCTCGCGTCCAACACGGAGGACGGGGCGTGGCAGGACGCGATGACCTTTGCCGGAGATGCGGTCGAGGCCATCTCCGCAATCACCTGGTTCCAGCTCGGTTCGCCTGTGACCCGGCAGCGGTGGTTCGCTGCCCATAGCCTGCGCACGGCAGTCCGGCTCGGACGTGCCGAGGTGCTGGATGGCGTCGTTGCAAAGTATCAGCGCCGCGACGCCGTCCCTTTCCAGGCGCCGGAGTTGCCGTTCTTCTACCAGCACGCCCAGCTCTGGTTGCTCATCGCATTGGCACGCATCGCATTAGAGTCGCCCGCGGTCGTTGCTCGGCATGCCGATTTCCTCGAAGCGATCGCATCGGACGCTGTCGAACGCCACGTGCTTCGGCGGCATTTCGCGTCTCAGGCACTGCTGGCCTGTGTGACCGCAGGTGAGTTGTGCATGCCAAAGACACGGGTTCAGAAGCTTCAGCGCGTAAATCGATCAAGCTTCGCGGCCCGGAAGAAGAAGGACTTTTACGGGAGCGATTTCTACGCCCCGCGTCCGAAGGACATGGCCACGCCCCAGCCTGAACTGCATCTGGACTACGACTTCAGCAAGGACGAGGTTGCCCGGCTGTCGAGCCTATTCCGACGGTCGCACTGGGAAACGGTGGATGCTCTCGTCGCCAAGGTGCGTGAACATGACGCCTTTATCGAGTTTATGAGCGATCGCAAAGGGCGGACGCGACCTGGTCGCGACCACCACACGCGCGGCATAGACGCCGAGTACCAAAGCCACGGCGAGCAGCTGGCCTGGCACGCCTTATTCTCGGTGGCAGGCAATCTACTAGCCGCGTACCCGGTGGTTTGGTGCGGCTACGATGAGGTAGACCCGTGGGAAGACTGGCTTTCGCGCGAGGTCGTGACGCATCCGGCGGGCCTGTGGCTCGCGGACGGGATGGACCGTCAACCCCTGGACAGCTGGGTCTCCTTGATGGTCATGGGCGAAACCGCGATGGACCTCACTGCGGATCCGGCCGCATTGAAGTCGTTGCTTGGGATCGGCGACTCGGTGGGAGACTGGCTCACCGTCGATGGCAGTTGGCACTCCAACGAGAACGTCGAGATCCGGGTGATGTCGGCGCTGGCGCCGCGGGATCAGAGCGCCTCACTTGCCGAGGAGCTGGCCGCACAGGGGCCCTTCCAAGCCTACTTGCCGCAGCTAGAGATGTACGAAGACGACGGGATGGCCTCGAATCGTGATGCGCCCTACTTACCGTGGATCGTGCGCAAGGAAGCCTATGCGCATCTGGACGAGACCGACTCCCTGGGCGCCGCTGGCGCGGTGCAGCGCTCGCGTTTGAGCCCGGACGTCACCGCGTTCGCCAAGCTGCGATCTGTCTACCCGTTCGACAAGACCTGGGAAAACGCCGCCGGCGAGACCGTGGTGCGGGCCGACGCGTGGATTGAATCCGGTCGACATGAGGGAGTTGCGGGCGACGGCTCACGCCTGCGGTGCCGCATTGACGTCGTGCGTGCCTACCTGGAGGCCCGCGACGCCGACCTGATGTGGCTATTGCGCCTGCGCCGCCACGACGGAGGCCGCGGCAGAGAGCGCAGTCGTTACTGGCATACCACCGCTGTCATCCGGATGAATGCCTCTCTTGAGGTGAGTTACACGACGGGCCGGTCAAATGAAATGGAAGAATTGAAGTTCTAGCCTGTTTCCGGCGCGGTAGCGCGCGTCAGCGGATGGGACGGCCGCGTTCGTGCCACAGCTGCCAGACGCTGGCCCCCGCGAGGGAGCGCGAGCAAGGTCAGCTCTTCGAGTCGGACGGCCGCTGGGTGCTGCTCAGTGTGAGTAGGACCGTGACGACCACCAGGTCGAAAGCGCTGCTTTGCGGACTCCAGACCTCAGTTTGAACTTCGGCTTTGCGCACATTGCTGCCGCTTAGTAAGCGTCCGGCCAAGTCACCTTGAACGGCGAGCCCGTGCCGGCCAGGATGGTGTCCACCAAACGAGCTAGGTGGACACCATGTCAGACGCCAAGCCGGCCAGTCGCCGGCGACACGATGCAGACCTGAACTTCAGCGCCTCAATTGACCGGCTGGAGGCCTGGCCGATGCCGGTTGTGACCTAGCACCCGGCTCGGTGGCCCTATTTCGGGGCCGTGCACACATCCTTGCCGGCCGCTGCCGAATACTGGCACTCCCCCTTCGGCGGCCCTTTCTTTGGCGGTGGCTTGGGGCAGGCGCTGCAATGAAGGTCTCCGCCGCAGTTCTCAATGATGGCGCGCGACTGGCACTGCTTCAGGTCCAGCTCGCGCCGTTCACGTTTGGGCGGGCAAGCGCTACAGACGATGACGTCGCCATCGGTGATAGCGCAGTCCTTGCAGCTTTTCAAGTACGCGCCACCCGGGGGATCCTTTATCTCGGCAAAGCTGATGCGCAGCGGTGCGTTCTGGCAAAGCCCGACCGTAGTGTTCGACCTGCCGCTCAGGCACGCGGCACGGGCTTTCTGCAGTGCGATGTCCTGGGAGGTGCCCTTACCCTCGTATTCCCTGGAGTTGACGCCCTCATCAACCCACCAGCTCGCCTTGACCACCCACCAGGCGTGCGCTGGTCCGCATAGGGCGCACAGGGCGACAAACAGTCCAATCACTCGCTTCATAGCTTCTCCCGTGTCCGGAGCTTTACTGTGGCAGCCGTCCGTCGCTGTTCGGAACGCCGTCGCGCCTTCCTGGCGGTCCTGACGATGGATGTGTCCCCAGGATTGATGACGGCCGTGTGTTGTGGCTGGATTCCAGACGGCAGTCGCGGCTGCAAGCCCTGACCCCAGCGGCGTGCGCCGTGACCCCCTGAAGTGGGGTCCAGGCGGACGGGTGGTGCCAATGGGCATCCGCACTCAACAAGACGACCGCCATGCGTACCAACAAGATACTCTTGACCCGGTGCGCTGCTGCTGGCTTCAAGGGCGAGAGCAACCCGCACATCTATTCCTCGGAGTGCTGGTATGCCCATGTCTCGCAGCCGCCAGCCCATCCCCGACGTCGCCGCGTTCACGTGGTTCCTCAATGGCCTGACCCGTCCCGCGCGCATCCGCGGCATGGAGGGCGAGGCGGTGCCCGACCCCGTCGCCCAGGACCTGTTGGCCACTGCTGACCTGGCCGGCCTGTTGTCGCAGCTGCATGCGCTCGACGTGCGCAACCTTCGGCCCATCGGCTACGGCGCGTCATCGGTTGCGTTCGACGCTCGCCATGGCCTGGCGCTGCGCCTGGGCATCGGCGAACCGGTCGAAGTGCCGCGCATCGCAGGCGTCATCCATCCCTTGGCGCGCGGGCGTGCCGGGCGCGGCCCGCTTCGAGCTCATGCCCCTGGCGGACACGGCCGGCATCATCGAGGCCGACGTCCAGGCCCTGGCCGAGCTGCTTTCCGTATGCGTCCAGGCAAGTCATCTTGACTGGCTGATCTAGCTTCAGGCTATGTCGGCTGCGCCCAGCGATGCGGCAGTAACGCCGCGATACGGCTGGCGGGCTGTGTCGGCAGCCTGGTCAGCACGTCCTTCAGGTAAGCCCATGGCTCCAGCCCATTGAGCTTGGTCGACTGGATCAAGCTCATGACGGCCGCGGCTCGCTTGCCCGCGCGCAGGCTTCCAGCGAAGAGCCAGTTCGAGCGACCCAGCGCGACTGGCCGAATGCGGTTTTCGACCCAGTTGTTGTCGATGGGCAGCATGGGGTCATCGAGGTAGCGCGTGAGCGCCGCCCAACGTTTGAGGCTGTAGTCGATGGTTTTGGCTGTGGCGGAGCCGTCGGGCACCTTCTGTCGATGCAGCGTGAACCAGAGATGCAAGGCATCGGCCACAGGCCTGGCCTGGCTCTGCCGGGCCTGCAGACGCTGATCTGGTGCCGATGTCTGCACCTCGCGCTCGACCTCGTACAGCGTGCCGAAGTGGCTCAGTGCCTGCTCTGCAATCTGGCTGCGATGGTTGGCCCAGAGCTCGTAGAACTTTCGCCTGGCGTGCGCCATGCAGCCGACCTCCAGCAAGCCTTTGGCCAGAAGCGCCTTGTAGCCAGAGTAATCGTCGCAGACCAGCGCGCCGCGCCAGTCGCCCAAGAACTCCATGGCGTGCTTCCCGGCGCGGCTCTCCGCAAAGTCGTATACAACGATGCGACTGTCCTCGAACTGGCCGGTGCAGTAGCTCCACAGATAGGCCCGATGCGTCTTGCCGGCGCCGGGGTCAAGCATCGCCACCGGCGTCTCATCAGCGTGCAGCACGCGGTGGCTGAACATCTCGGCCTTGAGGGCATCCACCAGCGGCTGCAACTGCACGCCACACGCGCCGACCCAGGCGGCGAGTGTCGAGCGCGGCAAGGCCACGCCCGAGCGGGCGTAAATGCTTTCTTGCCTGTACAGCGGTTGATGGTCGGCGTACTTGGCGACCATCACCTGCGCGAGCAGGCCAGCGGTCGGGATGCCCTTGTCGATGACGTGAGCCTCTACCGGCGCTTGCACGAGGCGTTCGCACTTGGCACAGGCCCACATGCCTCTGATGTGGCGCTCGACCGTGAACACGCCGGGCTCGTAGTCCAGCTTCTCGGCCACGTCCTCGCCGATGCGCTTCATCTGGCAGCCGCAGGCGCACAGGGTGTTGTCGGGCTCGTGGCGGAACTCGCGGCGCGGCAGCTCGGCCGGCAAGGCTTGGCGCTTGGGTATCTGGCACTCAGGAGCAGCGGGCTTGGTGGCGAGTTGCTGCAACTCGCTTTGCACCGCCTCCAGGTCTTCATCGACCGAGTCTTCGAGCAGGCTGCGCTGATCGCCTTGGAAGACTTCGCTGGTGGCGGCGAACTTCATCCGCTTGAGCACCGCGTTTTCGTGCGTGAGCTTGTCGATGGTCGCCTGCTTGTGGCGCACCTCGGTGAGCAGTCGCTCGGTCAACTCGCGCAACTGCGCGGGTGTCAGGTTGTCGAGTTGGGCTTCGTGGATCACGAGAATGCATCTTGCCCGCTTCGATGCCAGCAGGCATCGGCACTTCCGGCAATTGCACTACAGCACGCGAATGATCCCGGCCTCGCCCATCATCTGCCAGGGCAGGCCCAGGACGAGCGCGTCGAGTTGCACGCGGCTCAAACTCACGGTGCCTGCGACGTGATGGGGCCAGATGAATTTGCCGCGATGCAGCCGCCGGGCGGCCAGCCAGACGCCGACGCCGTCGTGCACCAAGACCTTCATGCGGTTGGCCCGGCGATTGGCGAAGAGGTAGGCGGTATGCGGATGAGCAGCGCCGAAGACCTTAACCACGCGGGCCAGAGCCGATTCGGTGCCCGCGCGCATGTCCAGCGGCTCGACTGCCATCCACACCGAGTCGATGCGGATCAACGCAGCAACTCGCGGGTCCAGGCGGCAAACTCGGCCGCTGCCGATGTCGGCCAGTTGATCGTCATGGCGATGGCGCCACGTCGCAGGTCGACCTGGATGTCGGCGCCTGAGACAGGATCAGGCGCAGGTGTCGATGCAAGCGACACCGGGACGAAGCCGCTTGAGATCGCGGGCACTGATGGCTTGCCTTCGCGCGCCAGTTGCCGCCAGCGGTGCACAACGTTGGCATTGATGCCGTGGCCCAGGGCTACCTTCGCCACCGAGGTGCCTGGCGCTGCGCATTCGGCCAGCACCTGTACCTTCAACGCCTCACTGTACGTCTGTCGCCTCGTGGGTTTGTCGCTTGCCATCGTGTCCACCTGTGATTACGTGGACACGATCCTTGCAGTCGCGATGCCTCAATTCAAGACGGGATGCCCGGACGCATACTCCGCTTAGTCTTGGGGGGCTTTGTGACCGAATCTGACCTAAAGTGGTCGCCCAGTTGATCTGAGTGAATGGCAACAACGTTGTGGTGCCGACCTCCACCAATAGCCTCATATGCCTGTTGTGGGCGCCGAGCCTTCGATTCGATGCGAGGGGGGATTGCAGTGCGCGCGAGCAATCGTCAGGGAGTATTCGACGAGCAATCCGCATGGCGCTAGACTTGGCACATCGGCCAACAGCCGGTCGCGGGCTTTAAGCACTACTTGGCGCCGCGTCAACAACGCCTAAAGGTCGCCTACCGAGCTGCTCCCCGCCTCGCTGCCGACTTCATATCGGCACGCGGGGGTGGAGAAAATGAGATGCAGGCCATCATCCAAGCAACATCTGCTTTTGAACTGAGGGCGGAACTCACCAAGACGCCATTCGGGCATAGCCTTCGATTGATCAGCTATGTGCCGACAGCGCGGCGTCCTGAGCAGCAGGTGAAGTTTCAGGGCCTGTTTACAGGCGCGCAGTTGCGCGACTTGCGGGACCTGATCGACAAGGAGCTTGCCACATGAGCTGTGAACAAGATCTGATGTCGACAACGTGCATCCCTCCGGACCTGATCCTCGCCTACCGGCAGACCGACTTTCACGTCTATGGTGATCAACCGACCGTACTTAGGGTCGACATGGTCAACGACGTTTTGGTCGCTGTCCATCGTTCAAATGGGGTGAGCGGCAGTGCCTTCATCACCGCCTGCAACCCTCATAGCCGGGCGCTGAGCGAGCAAGAGAATGTGCAACGCCAGTCCGCACTGGCGCAGGAACTGCAAGAGAGGGGCGTTCATTTCGTCGAGGGCTGCGGGCAGCATGCGTCGAACAAATGGCCTGGCGAACCCAGCTACCTTGTCATGGGGCTTTCTCTGGCGGATGCCAAGGCGCTCGGCCACCGCCTGGAGCAGAACGCGATCCTCTGGAGCGGTGCCGATGCAGTGCCGAAACTGGTCCTCTTGCGTTGATTGCCGCATGAACGCCAAGACTTTTCGTTGCGGGCCAGTTCATTCGCTGGGTGATCAGATTTTGGATTTCTATGTAGGCCAGGATCCGGGCGCCTTGCTGGCCTGCGCCGACGCGCTAGCTTCGCAGTTCGTCGCGCCCGGTGGCGGGCCAGCGGCGACAGGCATCTGCGGCCAAGTGCTTGAGATTCTCAGTGACCACCCGTGGGTAGGTCAGCTTTCTGAATTGTGTGAGCTGCCCTCGGGCCGTAGCATCACGCATCGTTTTCCCCAGGCCACCGGCTGGGGTTGCCAGGCTCAGTTGCAGCACTATCGTTCCCGGTTTGGTGAGCCTCCGATCTGGGTTGCATGGCTGCACCCCACACACCGTAGGGCGCTGTGTCACCTAGCGTTGCAAACTGGCTTCAAACTGCGCGCGCGGGTCTCTGAGAGTCGCAGAAGTTGATGCGCCGTCATGTGAAATCAATTGAGCTATTCGATCTCCAGCACCTGCCTTTTCGCATGCCTCGGAGGGCAGATTGATTGAACATGCTTGCCGCTGAAGGGCATGAGGTCCTCCTCAAGCCGCTAGTCGCGCTGGACCTTGCGATGTTCATGACGGTGAGCGCAAGTTCGGCCGAACTGGCTGATGGTTTGGCATTCGTTCCTTACTGTTTGATTCCCCGAATCAGGGTGGCTCGTCGATGTACGCGGTGCCAGGGTGTTGTCGGCTGCGGTTCTAGCCTGCAAGTAGTTCAGCAATAAAACTCAACTGAGCCCGGAAATTTCGGGCGAACTTTGATTCGAACATGGCGATCCCAAAGAGCACTACCTCACCGCGTCCGGCTGAGGCTTCGACTATTTCACAGAGTCCGAAGCCCGCCACCCAGCCCGCTGCAAACCGCCTGAGTCCGTCCGAGATCGAATCGCTGAGGCAGCACTTCAAGGAAGTGGATCGCCAGGTTCAGGAGATCCTGGCGTCTCGGAAGAAGTAGCCGGCATTGACACTAGCCTTGCCATGCACCCACGCACTTGGACAGCGCCCTGAGCCTTTACCGAGGCTCTGGCCAGCTGTTCCCAGCCAAGCACGTCACTGCTGGCGGGCGATGTCGGCCAGCCCTGAAGCGACGGACAAAACTTCCTGCCGTGCCATAACTGGCAGCACATGCACCGCACAGAGAATTTCTGCGACCAAATCGTCCGATGTGTAAAAGTAGGCCGCCGGCATGTTGAGTGTGGAGGCCACGCGCTCGATGAGTTCGAGCGCGGGCACCCTCGCGCCAGTCTCGTATCGATTCATCCGAGCGCTGGCTGACTCCGCTTCGAGGCCGATTTCAAGGCCGAGCCTTTCCTGAGACAGCCCGGCGCGTAGCCGCGCAGCCTTCAGCCGCCTCCCAATGACCGACATGCAAATACCTCGCCCAAAGGCGAGGATCGTTCCTATAAGACTGTCTCGGTGTACTACCGTTTTGGTAGCATGACTTCATATCTGCACACACGACACATCACGTCGAGACATCCGAGCATATGAGCAACATCAATCTGGGCCGCGTTACGGCCTACATGCCGCCGCAGCAAGCAGCCATCGTCCATGCCTTGGTACGCATTTGCAGGCGGTCCGTCGGAGACATTGCTCGCACGCTGCTCCAGCGTGAAGCCGGCGCTGGTCAGGAGGCGTCACTGAACGAAATCAAGGCGGCCATGGCCAAGCTCGACGATTGCGTGGTCAATGAGATCACTGGGACGCTTCCTTTGACTGGGGGCCGCGCACGCATTTCGACCCGCATTTCACCGGAGGATTTCGAGTGGTTGGAGGCAGCTGCGGCGGCCGACAGGAGGTCGCTGTCCGAGATGGCGGGGACCTTGATAGTTGAACGACTGGAATTCCTGCGTCGCGCCGCGTTCAATGGAACCGCCAACACTGCGCAAAAGAGCGCCAAGGGTGCGCCCAAGTCTCGGATCCGCACAGCTCCGCGCGTCGCGGGGAAGATGGGGCAAGAGTCAGGATTGAGCAGCGAGGCCCAGCGCATCGGCGCAGCCATCGACTCGGTCGCCAACGACAAGTACCGAGCCGCGATGATCATTGCCATTGATCACATGGTCGTCTGCGGCAGGCTGGTGGGCGAATAACCGCTAGGGAGCTGGTTGCAGGATGCCTTGCCGGGTGCACCTTTTTGCAACCTTGCCTGCAACCGAGCGCGCCGGCTGTAGCGAGGACTTCTTGGGGGATCTGGCCGGAGGCCGATAGCGGCGCGGCTGGTCTTGGCTTCTGTCATCGCCCTTCTTCTTTGCGGCGGGTACGGAAGCGCCGGAGTGCGCGATCTTCGGCGGCGGCTGGCCAGCCACTTCGTCCATGTCGATGTCGTGCGCGAAGGGGGCAGGGTCCCTGTGGATCGCATCGCGGATCGAGGGCCAGGTCTCGTCGCGCAAAAGTGGACTGTGCCGTTCGTGCAGCCGCCGGATGACGGCAGCCGCGAGGTGTTCCTTCTCCTTGGTGGACAAGCGACCTGCCAGCATGGTCAGGCCGTACTTGGCGGCCACCTCGTCTCCGAACTGCTGGTGCAGGCGGAACAGGTCTGCCAGGCCACCGAGGGCCTTACTTCCGCTCAACTTGCCATTGATGAGCGGCATGACGAGGACATGCAGGTGTCGCTTCGCCTCGTCGTAGTGGATGTCGGCGCTCAGTATGTTGCCCTCGCCTCCATAGCGACGGCCAAGCCATGCGGTAGCGTCAGCGAAGAACTGGCGCAGCTCGGTGTGGTGTCGAGTGGGCAGGCTGATGACGAACTCGATGCACAGAATCGCGTTCTTCCGGGGCACGATGCCGGCGGCCTCAAGCCGAGCCCGCGAGTATGCCGATACTTCGCTAGCAGCGGCCGTGCCCGTCAGGTGCGCGTTCAGATGCGCAAGGTCCGGATCGATACGACGTCGCCGGCCATCCTTCTCCGGGATCTGGCGGCGGTTGTGCTTGATCGCGTACAGCAGCCTTGCGGTGCCGCTGATGGTCTTGGCTTTGAGGAAAACGCTACTCACGTGCAGGTCACTCCGGCGATCAGGCTGCGGATCAAGTCGACGGACCAGACCAGGCGGCCGTTGATCCTGGATGGCCGGAGTGGGCCGTTGTCCTTGCATGCCCAAAGGCGTAGCGTCTGCGGCGACCTGTTGAGGTGGTACGCGGCCTCGTCCGTCGGCAGCGCGGAGCGGGCTTCTTGGTCGAGCGGGGTGATGAGCGGTCTTGTCTTTTGCGCCATTGATTTGTTTGACACGGGGCATTGGGCCCGTGTTGAACAGTAATGTGCCGGGTTCCATTTTTTGTGGGGACTCCTGCGAATCGCATCAAAGCGAGATGCCGGCCGCAAGAGTCCCGGCAATTGCAGAATCAGCGATGTGCTTCTGTGCGCGGGAAGTTCAGCTGCAATGCCTCGTTGGGCGGCGCATCGTTCAGTGCGCCGCTGGGCCTGCTTCGCAACCTCGATACAGAGCATAGGGAATTGCGCGGAAAGCCATCGATGGTCGCGCCGGAAAGCGGCGCGTCGAGCGCTGGCAGCGTCAATCCAACCGAGCTACGCGCAAAGTGCGCGTTGGCGAAAATGCGCGCGTTGCTTCGTTCTTGGCGGCCTGACCGTGGTTGCCGAAGCCCTGGCTCGGGATTCGCCAAATGGTCTTACATCCGCCCTTACATCGTGCGACGAAGCCAGAAAGCAAAAAGCCACCGCTAGGGTGGCTTTTTCGTCTAAGTACTTGATGTACATAGACTTTATTTGGTGGCGCTTCAGGGATTCGAACCCCGGACCTGCGGATTATGATTCCGTCGCTCTAACCGGCTGAGCTAAAGCGCCTCAAGCCCTCTACTATAGCACCGGTTTTTTGAGCTGCGCAAGAGTTCTTTGAAAAAATCTCAGGAAATTTGAATTCGCCAGGGCGATGGGTCCGTGGACTCGGGTCGCCGCGCGAGGCTGCGACAGGTCCGGCGCCCCTGTTACGGTTGGGCTCACGGGTTGGGCTGCAGCGCGACCCGCACCGCCGCCAGGTCCCAGGCCGCGTGGCCGACGGTCTTGAAGAGCAGGGGCGCGCGAATCAGGTCGGGATGACGCAGCGCTTCGGCCAGGCTGTGCACGCGGGTCCAGTCGATGCCGGCTTGCAGCAGGTCGCCGGCTTCGTGGCGGGCGCCGTCGAGGTCGTCGACCCAGACCTGGCGGCGGCGCACCTCGCTGGCCGGCAGCTCCGCCATCTGCGGTGTGAAGCTGCCGATGCCGACGATCAAGGTGCTGTCAGCTACGTGATCGGGCAGCACGGCGCTGAGGCTGGTGGTGGCCGCCACGGTGACCTCGCTGTCTTCCAGCGCTTGTTCCAGGGGCAGGGCGCGCAGGCCAGGCAGGCCTTCCTTGCTCAGCTGCGCGGCGAAGGCCTCGCCTTGGCCGCGATTGCGGCCCACACATCGCAGCTGCACCCCGGGCCAGCGCTGGCTCATGGCCCAGGCGTGGCTGCGTGCCTGTTCGCCGGTGCCGACCAGGGTCAGCACTTGAGGCGGGCGCTGCAGCAGGGTTTCGATACCCAGCAGAGTGACGGCGGCCGTGCGGCGTGCGGTGACCACCGAGCCGTCCATCACCAGCAGCGGTTCGCCATGGCTGGCGCTGCTGACCAGCAGGCGACCTTGGATGGTGGGCTGGCCCAGGGCGCGGTTGGCGGGGGTGACGGCGACCAGCTTGGTGATGGCGTACTGCGCATCGGTGCAGGGCATGGCCAGATAGCTGCCGCCTTCGGGCAGGGGCAGGACGGAGCGGGTGGCCGCATGGATGGTGCCGGCGCGCAAATCTCGCATGGCCTGGGCCACGGCTGGAATCAGGCGGTCGAAGGGCAGCAGGGCGGCCGTGGCCTGGGCGTCAAGAATGTCCATCGTTGCGTGGGCCGGACGGGATCGCCGACGGCCGGAAGCGAAGCGAGCTTTGAGTATCCACCGCAGAGGCGGCCCTGGGTGTCGCCGGGCTGCACAGGGGGCGCCGTTTATGATTCGGGTGCGAACGCAGGCGTGGGTGTCGAGCTGAACCCGGCGCCGCGATCCGGAACCCCGATGACAAGGTTGAGCGACGCGCCGGCACCGCCGGCCCGCTTGCCCGCCGACGCTGCCCCGGCTTCGCGATGACGAAGTTGCCGCAGTGCCGCAGCCAAGAGTGCCCATGTTCAGCTTCTTCAAGAAAAAGTTCTCCAGCAGCCCGGCGCCCGAGCCCGTACCGGCGCCCGCGGTGGCCAGCGTCGATCTGCCCCAGGCGCCGCCTGAGGCTGTTGTTGTCGCAGCCCCGGTGGCTCCGGCTTCTGTGGCCGCGCCTACGCCGGCCGTGGTGCTGAGCGTCGAGCCTGTGCCGCTCATCGCGCCAGCGCCCGCCATGCCTGTGGCACCGATCGCGCCGGTGCCTGCCCCGGCACCCGAGCCGCGCCGCAGCTGGATCGACAAGTTGCGCCAAGGCCTGCGCAAGACCGGCTCCAGCATCGCCCAGGTCTTCACCGGCACCCAGATTGACGACGCTCTGTACGAAGAGCTGGAAGAGGCGCTGTTGATGGCTGACACCGGCGTCAAGGCGACCGAGTATTTGTTGACGGACCTGAAGCGCCGCGTCAAGGAAGCCAAGGCGACCGACCCTCAGGCGGTGCGTGGCCTGCTGGTCGAAGCTTTGGCCGAACTGCTCAAGCCCCTGGAGAAGAGCCTGGCCGTGGGCCAGCACAGCCCGACGGTGATGATGGTGGTGGGCGTCAATGGCGCTGGCAAGACCACCAGCATCGGCAAGCTGACCCGCCATCTGGCCGAGGCCGACCAGAAGGTGCTGCTGGCTGCGGCCGACACTTTCCGCGCGGCGGCGCGCGAGCAGCTGTCCGTTTGGGCCGACCGCACCCAGGTGCAGATCATCAGCCAGGAGGGCGGTGACCCGGCCTCGGTCACATTTGATGCGGTCAGCGCCGGCCGCGCGCGCGGCTGCGACGTGGTGCTGGCCGACACGGCCGGCCGCCTGCCGACGCAGTTGCATCTGATGGAAGAGCTGAAGAAGATCAAGCGCGTGATCACCAAGGCGCAGGCCGACGCGCCGCACGAGGTGCTGTTGGTGGTGGACGGCAACACCGGCCAGAACGCGCTCAGCCAGGTCAAGTCCTTCGATGATGCGCTGGGCCTGACCGGTTTGATCGTCACCAAGCTCGACGGCACGGCCAAGGGCGGTGTGCTGGCGGCCATCGCCCGCGAGCGGGCCATACCGGTCTACTTCATCGGCGTGGGCGAGAAGCTGGAAGACTTGCAGACTTTCAATGCGAGGGAGTTTGCGCAGGCTTTGTTGGAGTGAATCGTGAATCGGTGAATCGTGAATCGGTGAATCGGTGAACGGGTGAACGGGTGAACGGCTCGGCCTGGGCGCTATGAAAAAAAGCCACCGGATTGCGGTGGCTTTTTTGTGGGCGAGCGGGGAGCGCTCGGGTGTGCGGCTTCAGCCGCCCAGGCCACCCATGCCGCCGCCGCCCATCATGCCCTTCATGGCTTTCATGCCGCCCATCTTCTTCATCATCTTCATCAGGCCGCCGCCGCTCATCTTTTTCATCATGCCCTGCATCTGGTCGAACTGGGTCAGCAGGCGGTTGACTTCCTGGATCTGCACGCCAGCGCCGGCGGCAATGCGGCGCTTGCGGCTGGCCTTGCTCTTGCCGTCCATCAGCAAGGCGGGCTGACGGCGTTCCTTGGCCGTCATGGCGTTGAGGATGCCTTCCATGCGCTTCATGTCGCGCTCGGCGCGGTCCATGTCGGCGGCGCCGGCCTTGGCCGTCATCTGGGTGGGCAGCTTGTCCATCAGGCCGGCCAGGCCGCCCATCTTCTTCATCTGCGAGATCTGGGCCAGGAAGTCGTTGAGGTCAAAGCCGCTGCCGGTCTTGAGCTTGTCGGCCAGCTTCTGCGCGGCGGCCACGTCCACGCCCTTGGTCACTTCCTCGACCAGGGCCACGATGTCACCCATGCCCAGCACGCGGCCGGCATGACGCTCGGCGTCGAAGACTTCCAGGCCGTCGAGCTTCTCGGAGGTACCCGCGAACTTGATCGGCGCGCCGGTGATCTGGCGCACCGACAGGGCGGCACCACCACGCGAGTCGCCGTCCAGCTTGGTCAAGATCACGCCGGTCAGGGGCAGGGCTTCCTTGAAGGCCTTGGCCGTGTTGATCGCGTCCTGGCCCTGCATGGCGTCGACCACGAACAGGGTTTCGACCGGGTTCAGCACCGCATGCAGATCGCGAATCTCGGCCATCAGCGCTTCGTCGATGGCCAGGCGGCCGGCGGTGTCGACCAGCAGCACATCGAAGTAATGCTTCTTGGCGTAGTCAATAGCCGCCAGGGCGATGTCGTGCGGCTTTTGATCGGGGCTGGAGGCGAACCATTCAGCGCCGGCCTGGCCGGTGACCGTTTTGAGCTGCTCGATGGCGGCCGGGCGGTAGACGTCGGCGGAGACGGTCAACACCTTCTTCTTGCGCCTCTCGATCAGGTGCTTGGCCAGCTTGCCGGTGGTGGTGGTCTTGCCGGCGCCTTGCAAGCCGGCCATCAGGATGACGGCGGGCGGCTGGGCGGCCAGATTGATGTCGGAAATGCCCTCGCCCATGGTGGCGGCGAGTTCCTTGTGGACGATGGACACCAGCACCTGGCCGGGGTTGAGCGAGCCCACCACCTCGGCGCCCAGGGCTTTTTCCTTGACCCGGGCAATGAAGTCGCGCACGACGGGCAGGGCCACGTCGGCTTCCAGCAGGGCCATGCGCACTTCGCGCAGCATCTCCTGAACATTGCTTTCGGTGATGCGGGCTTGGCCACGCATCGTTTTCACGAGCTGGCTCAGGCGGTCGGTCAGATTGGAGGCCATCGGGGGTGGCGCCGGACCGGAGGGGCGGCGCGCAAAAGTACACTGTGGCGATGATTTTATCGTTCGTCTCTGCCGAGGCCGCCCAAGCCCTGCTGACCGGCTTCAGCGTACTGGCCGTGGCCGCCTATGCCTGGGCCGCCTGGCGCAGCGAAACTCGCCCCGCTGAGGGAGGTGGCCCGGCTGCAGAGCGGCCCGCCTGGCCCGTGCATCTGGGCCTCTTGTTGCCCTTCGCGGCCCACTTCTTGGCCTTGTTGGTGGACATCTCGGGCCTGGGCCTGGCGCAGGCCGGCGCGCGTTTCGGCTTTGCGCCGGCGCTGTCGATGACGGCCTGGCTGGTGCTGGCGGTCTACCTGGTGGAAAGCCGCCTGCTGCCGCTGCCGGGCGCGCGCCGGGTGCTGGCGCTGATGGCCCTGGTGACCGTGCTGCTGGCACTCGTGTTTCCGGGCGAGAGCCGGCCGCAAGCCGCCTCGCCTTGGGCGCCCTTGCATTGGGTGCTGGGCCTGGCTTCTTATGGCTTGTTCGGTGTGGCGGTGCTGCACGCGGTCCTCTTGAACCGGGCCGAGCGCCAGATGCGCCAGGTCGGTTCGGGCACGGTCGGCCGTGCGCGGTCAGCCAGCCCCGGTCTGCCGCTGCTGCGCCTGGAGCGGCTCACCTTTCAGTTTGTTGGCGCGGGTGTGACCATGCTGTCCCTCGCTTTGCTGCTGGGCTGGTGGTTCACGCCGCAGTGGCGCTGGGATCACAAGAATCTTTTCGCCGTGCTGGGTTGGGTGGTTTTGACCGGCTTGCTGACTGGGCGCCGCATTTTTGGCTGGCGCGGCCGCCGCGCCACCCGCTGGCTCTACTTCGGCGCGCTGCTCTTGTTGCTGTCCTATGCGGGTTCGCGCTTTGTGCTGGAAGTTGTTTTGCAGCGTCCGCCGCTGTGATGGGATGCTGAAGCTGCCATGAAATACCTGATCTTGATCGGCCTGCTGGCCTTGTTGTTCTTTGTGCTGGGTTTCAAGCGCGCGCGGCCGCCGCAGCCGCCTGCCGCCAGCAAAGCGCGTGATTCAGCGCCCCAGGACATGCTCAGCTGTGCGCATTGCGGCCTGCATCTGCCACGTGATGAGGCGCTGCCGGGCCAGGGCGGGGTGTTCTGCAGCGCCGCGCATCGCGCCAGCTATGAGGCGGAGCATGGCGGCGGGCGATGAACAAGGCTGAGCCGGCCCAGTCCTGGTTCGGGCCGGGCAGTGAGGCCACGGCCGCTGCAGCCGAAGGCGATGCCGACACGGAGTCGCGCTTCGGTGGCCTGGGCAGCGCCAGCGGCTTCAGCGCTTCAGGCTTCGACGAACTGCAGGCCGAGGCTGCGAGCGCGCCAGCCGGTGATTCGCCGGACTTCTTTTTTCAGCAGGGGCGCCGTCTGGCACAGGCCGGTGGCAATGCCTTCGGGCGTCTGTACCGGGCCTTTCTCGCCGCTCGCGCGGCCCTGGGCCTGGTCCTGGTGGCCACGCAGGTGATCGCCGGTTTCCTGGGCTCGCCGCCGCCGCGCTGGACCTTGGGCCTGTGCTTGCTCTATGCCGCCGAGGCGCTGGCGCTCTGGCTCTTGCCGCGCCTGCAGCGCGGGGCCACGGCGCGCAGCCTCGCGCGCGTGTCCAGCCCGCAGTGGTGGGCCAGCATCGGCCTCGACCTCGGCTTGTTCGGCTTGCTGCATGCCTTCGACCGCCTGGCCGGCGTCAATTACGGGGCGCTCTTTGTGCTGCCGGTGCTGATGGCCGGTGTCTTGACGCCGCGCCTGCTCGCTCTGGCCACGGCCGCGGTGGCGGCCTTGCTGATGCTGGCCGTGTCGGGTTGGGCGGTGCTGGAGGGCGCCGATGTCGGCCTGCGCATGACGCAGGCGGGCCTGGTTGGCAGCGGCTTTTTTGTCGTCAGCCTGCTGGCCAGCGAGTTGGCCAGCCGCTTGGCGCGCGAAGAACGGGCAGCGCGCGGCAGCATGGAGTTGGCGCGCCAGCAGGCGCAGCTGAACCGCCTGGTGATCGACGAAATGCAAGAGGGTGTGCTGGTGGTGGACCGGCGCGGCCGGGTGCGCGCGGCCAATCCGGCGGCCCGCATTCTCTTGGCCGATGCGGCGCCGCTGGCGTCGCAGGGGGTGCCAGGCGCGCCGGCCATGGTGCGCAAGGCGCCTTTCCAGCTGCGCGGCGTGCCAGCCTGGCAGCCGCTTGAGGCTGCCGTGGAGCAGGCCTTCACGGCCGGCAATTGGCCCGAGCTCGGGCGCGATATCAGCCTGAGCTTTGCCAGTGGCTGGCAACGCAGCCTGCGCCTGCGCATGCGTTTCACGCGCCGGCGCGAACCCAACACCACAGAAGATTTGTGCGTGCTGCTGATTGAGGACAACCGCCAGGTCCAGGCGCGCAGCCAACAGGAAAAACTGGCCGCCATGGGCCGGGTCTCGGCCGGCATTGCGCATGAGATTCGCAACCCGCTGGCCGCCATCGACCAGGCCAATGCCTTGCTGGCCGAGGACCTGGCCGAGCCGCGCGCCCAGCAGCTCACGCGCATGGTGGCGTCCAATGTGCAGCGCCTCAAGCGCATCGTCGAGGACGTGCTCGAAGTGGCGCCGGGCGCGGTGCCCACGCCGGTGCCGGTGGATGCCAGCACCCTGGTCAACGAAACCTGTCTCGATTGGGCGCGTACCAATCAGCTCGCGCCTGGGCCGCTGGATCCGCTCAGCTGCATCGTGCCCTTGCAGCCGCTGATCGTCAGTTTCGACCCCGAGCATCTGCGCCGCGTGCTGGTCAATCTGCTGGACAACGCCTTGCGTCATGCCGACCCGGGGCCCGCCTCGGTCCAGGTGCATCTGGACAGCGAAGCGTCCGCGGCCGGCCCGGGCTGGGCACGGTTGGTCATCTTCAATGCCGGTCGCCCGATCGCGCCCGAGGTCGAACGCCACTTGTTCGAACCCTTCTTTTCGACCCGCAGCCGGGGCTCTGGCCTGGGCTTGTACATTTGCCGGGAGCTGTGCGAGCGCTACGGTGCCCGCATCGATTACCAGCGCCGCCATGACGAAGCGCTGCCCGGCAACGAGTTCGTGCTGCGCCTGCGCTTGATGCCAGCCAGCAGCCCCGCCAACCTGATCTGAGACACCCATGAGCAGCAGCAGTCAACCTGCCGCCATCGGCCCCACGCACCGGCTGCTGGTGGTCGATGACGAACCCGATTTGCGCACGCTCTATGAGCTGACGCTTTTGCGCGAAGGCTATGAGCTGGAGACCGCCGGCACCGTGGCCGATGCACTGGCGCGCCTGCAAGCCCAGAGCTACAGCGCCGTCATCACCGACATGCGCCTGCCCGATGGCAGCGGCCTGGACCTGCTGCATTGGCTGGAGCAGCAGAGGCGGAGCGAAAAGACGCTGGTGATCACGGCCTATGGCTCGGCCGAGAACGCCGTCGAGGCGCTCAAGGCCGGGGCTTATGACTACCTGACCAAACCGGTGGACCTGCGCCAGTTCCGCCTGGTGGTGGCTTCCGCTCTGGGGCGTGTGGCCGCGGTGAGCGCGGTCCAGGCTGCGCCAGCGGCAGCGGCGCCGTCTCCCGTGCTGCCATCGGCGCCGGTCGCCGTCGCGTCGGCTGCACCCGCACTGTTGCCGACCAAGGCTGCCGCCGCACCGCGCCGCGCGGCCCCGGCCGGCTCGGCTCTGGACCGACTGGCCGGCCAGTCAGCGGCCATGCAAGAGGTGCGGGCCTTGATCGACAAGGTCTCCCGCAGCATGGCGCCGGTGCTCTTGCAGGGCGAGTCCGGCACCGGCAAGGAGCTGGTGGCCCGCGCCATCCATGACAGCGGCGTACGCGCGCGCCAGCGCTTTGTGGCGGTCAACTGCGGCGCCATTCCCGAGCAGCTGCTGGAGGCCGAGTTCTTCGGTTACCGCAAGGGCGCCTTCACCGGCGCGCATGAAGACCGCGAGGGCTTTTTCCAAGCGGCCGATGGCGGCACCCTGTTTCTTGACGAAATCGGCGACCTGCCCCTGGCCATGCAGAGCAAGCTTTTGCGCTCCATCCAGGAGCGCTCGGTGCGTCCTGTGGGGGCCGTGGTGGAGGCGCCGGTCAATGTGCGCATCCTCAGTGCCACTCACAAGGATTTGGGTGCCGAGGTGGCGGCCGGGCGTTTCCGCCAGGACTTGTTCTACCGCCTCAATGTGATCCAGCTGCGCGTGCCGCCACTGCGCGAACGCATCGAGGACGTGGCCCAGATCGGCGAGCAGGTGTTGGCGCGCATTGCCCACGATGCCGGCGTCTCGCCGGTGCCGCGCCTGACTGCGGATGCACTGGAGCTGCTCGCGCGCTATGCCTTTCCAGGCAATGTGCGCGAACTCGAGAACCTCCTGCACCGGGCGCTGGCTCTGTCGGGTGGGGAGTGGATCTCGGCCAGCGATCTGGGTTTGCCCGATGCGGTGCTCGATGATTCCCAGTTGGCAGCTTTTGATGCCCTGGATGACAGCTTGGGCGCAGAGCCGGCTGCACTCGGTGCGGTCGAGTCCGCCCCAGACTTGGCGGCTGCGGAACTGCCCGCCGACCTGGCCCTCTACCTCGACGACGTGGAGCGCGACATCCTCTTGCGCGCGCTGGCCCGCCACCGCTTCAACCGCACAGCGGCAGGCGCCTCCCTGGGCTTGAGCCTGCGCCAGATCCGCTATCGCATGGCGCGCCTGGGCATCACGGCGGGCGAGTGATCCGGAGAGTCAGGGTCTGAGGCCGGACGGCCGCAGCCAAGCAAGGTAAAAAAACGTAAGCGTGGCAGCCTGCTTGGCGTGGCGCTGAGGGCTGCGGACCCAAGCGCTACGTCGAGCTGAGCACCAGCCAGCGCCCTTGCGCGCGAATTGATTGCTGAAACTGCCTCTGGCACCGCCAGGATTGGCGCGGCCTGGCGCTCGATTCGGGCTGCCAAGCCAAGCGCCATGCGGGTCTGCGCGCCCATGGCCCCTGGGCATCGGGGTCGGCGCGCGACAGGGCCTCGCGGGGGGCGAGTACGGCCCTTGATTGCACGCCGGCAAAGACACCATCGCATAGCCACTTCGTACCGGCCCGTCAACGGGATAGATACGCTATTGGTAGTGCTTGAGGGGCTTCTCGCCCCCAGATATAGTGTCCGTCATGGTATCCTTCACGCTTGGCTGCGGTGCTCTGAATCGCCTGCTTGCTGCCCTCGGGCAGCTCGGGTGGGCGCAGAAACCCCGGTTCGCCGTCGAGGCTTCGGTGGCTGCTCAAGGTCTGGTTCAGGCCTTGCGGCAGCCAAGCAGGAGCAGGCGCCACCCGCTATGGATCGCGGGCTTCGGCGTCATCCTCGTAGCGTTCGGCCGACGGGCATCCTTGCTTTGCAAGGCAGCTGCCTCGGCCCTCAGCCAACAACAACCATTGCCAGACCCGATGCGGTCCGGCGTGTCTGAACGGAGCTTCACGGCTCCCGCTGCACGCCGCCGCATCGCCATGTATTTTTGAATCAAACGTGACACCCCAAGGAAGATCCATGCAGACACAAGCCGCTCCCGCTGTGAACCCGGCCCCCGAAGGCGCCAGCCGCCTGGCCTCGTCGACACTGAGTCTGGCCGCCCAGTCGGCCTTCCAGGCTTACCAGATCCTGCGCCGCAACGGCGCGGTGGTGGCCTTCGAGCCGAGCAAGATCGCCGTGGCCCTGATGAAGGCCTTCCTGGCCGTGCATGGCACGACCGGCGCGGCCTCGGCCAGCGTGCGTGAGACGGTGGACGGCCTGACCGAAGCGGTGGTGCGTGCCCTGCTGCGCTCGCGTCCGAGCGGCGGCACCTTCCACATCGAAGACATCCAGGACCAGGTGGAACTGGGCCTGATGCGCGGCGGCCACCATGAAGTGGCGCGTGCCTATGTGCTGTACCGCGAGCGTCGCTTCCAGGAGCGCCAGCGCCAGGGCGTGGTCGACACACCGCCGGCCGAGAACACCTTGACCGTGATTGACAACGGCCAGCGCGTGCCGCTGGACCTGCCGCATCTGCAAAGCTTGATCGTGTCCGCCTGCGCCAATCTGGGCGCTGACGTGAAGCCCGAGCCCATCCTGGCCGAGACCAAGCGCAATCTGTACGACGGCGTGCCGATCGACGAGGTGTACAAGGCCTCCATCTTGGCTGCTCGTACCCTGATCGAAAAAGACCCGGGCTACAGCCGCGCCACCGCGCGCCTGCTGCTGCACACCATCCGCCGCGAAGTGGTGGGCGGAGAGATCAGCCAAGAACAGATGCAAGAGCGTTACGCCGAATACTTCCCCAAGTACATCAAGAAGGGCGTGGCCGCTGAGTTGCTGGACGAGCGCCTGGGTCAGTACGACCTGGCCCGCCTGGGCGCCGCGCTCAAGGCCGAGCGCGATCTGCAGTTCGACTACCTGGGCCTGCAGACCCTGTATGACCGCTACTTCCAGCACATCGAAGACAAGCGCATCGAAATGCCGCAGGCTTTCTTCATGCGCGTGGCCATGGGCCTGGCACTCAACGAGATCGACCGCGAAGCCCGCGCCATCGAGTTCTACGAAGTGCTGTCGAGCTTCGACTTCATGTCCAGCACCCCGACCCTTTTCAACTCGGGCACGCGCCGCTCGCAGCTGTCGAGCTGCTACCTGACCACGGTGGCCGACGATCTGGACGGCATCTACGAGGCGCTAAAAGAGAACGCGCTGCTGAGCAAGTTCGCCGGTGGCCTGGGCAATGACTGGACCCCGGTGCGCGCCCTGGGCTCGCACATCAAGGGCACCAACGGCAAGTCGCAAGGCGTTGTGCCTTTCCTGAAGGTCGTCAACGACACGGCCGTGGCCGTGAACCAAGGCGGCAAGCGCAAGGGCGCCGTCTGCGCCTACCTGGAAAGCTGGCACCTGGACATCGAAGAATTCCTGGAGCTGCGCAAGAACACCGGCGATGACCGCCGCCGCACCCACGACATGAACACCGCGAACTGGATCCCCGATCTGTTCATGCGCCGTGTCATGGACGGTGGTGACTGGACCCTGTTCAGCCCCTCGACCTGCCCGGACCTGCACGACCTGTTCGGCAAGGCCTTCGAGACTGCCTACGTGGCTTACGAGGCCAAGGCCGACCGTGGCGAGATCAAGCTCTTCAAGCGTCTGCCGGCCAAGGACCTGTGGCGCCGCATGTTGTCCATGCTGTTCGAGACCGGCCATCCCTGGATCACCTTCAAGGACGCCTGCAATGTGCGCTCGCCCCAGCAGCATGTCGGCGTGGTGCACTCGAGCAACCTCTGCACCGAGATCACACTGAACACCAATGACAGCGAAATCGCCGTCTGCAATCTGGGCTCGGTCAACCTGGTCCAGCACTTGAAGGATGGCGGCGTGGATCACGCCAAGCTGAAGAAGACGATCTCGACGGCCATGCGCATGCTCGACAACGTCATCGACATCAACTACTACGCGGTCAAGAAGGCGCGTGACTCCAACCTGCGCCACCGTCCGGTGGGCCTGGGCTTGATGGGCTTCCAGGACGCGCTCTATGCGCTGCGCACACCTTACGCGTCCGACGCAGCGGTGGAGTTTGCCGACCGTTCGATGGAAGCGATCTGCTACTACGCCTACCAGGCCTCGACCGAGCTGGCCGAAGAGCGCGGCCGCTACTCCTCCTACCGCGGCTCGCTGTGGGATCGTGGCATCCTGCCGATCGACTCGCTGGAGCTGCTGGCTGAAGCGCGTGGCGGCTATGTGGAAGTCGACCGCTCGACCAGCATGGACTGGGACGCGCTGCGTGCCCGCATCGCCACCCACGGCATGCGCAACAGCAACTGCGTGGCCATCGCCCCGACCGCGACCATCTCCAACATCATCGGCGTGGACGCGTCGATCGAGCCTTGCTTCGGCAACCTCTCGGTCAAGTCCAATCTGTCGGGTGAGTTCACCGTCATCAACGAAGCGCTGGTGCGTGACCTCAAGGCCCTGGGTCTGTGGGACGACGTGATGGTCATGGACCTGAAGCACTTCGACGGTTCGCTGCGTCGCATCGACCGTGTGCCTGAAGAGCTGAAGAACCTCTATGCCACCGCCTTCGAAGTGGAAACGCAGTGGTTGGTGGAAGCCGCCGCGCGCCGTCAGAAGTGGATCGACCAGGCGCAGAGCCTGAACATCTATATGGCCGGTGCCTCTGGCAAGAAGCTCGACGAGACCTACAAGCTGGCCTGGCTGCGCGGCTTGAAGACCACCTACTACCTCCGCACCATGGGCGCGACCCACGCCGAGAAGAGCACGGTGACCAAGTCCGGTCAGCTCAATGCGGTGTCCTCCGGTGCCGCCGGCGGCATGGTGTCGGCACCGGTTGCTGCCGCTCCGGTGGCCGCCGAGCCCGAGCTTCCTGCCACCGACATGAAGTTCTGCTCGATCGACAACCCCGATTGCGAAGCTTGCCAGTAAGCGAATGAAAAAGAGGCGATCGCAAATCGCCTCTTTTTGTCTGTGGCCCGCGATGTCAATGTTCATCGATATCGCCGGCCGTTTGTATGCATAGATTTGAAGTTATGTGTTGAAGCGCCCGGTGTGCATTTGTTCCAGAAATCGATGCAGGCCAGCAACGCGCAAGGCGTCTTGATGTCAAGAAGTCCTTGGTGTTTGAACACAACACTCTGATAATTCGACACGATAGGAAGTCCACCATGTTGGTTTGGGAAGAAGACCTGAAGCCTGCTGATTCAGCCACTGCAAATGCCGCATCCAGCCCCGCTGCGAATGCGCGTGTTGATGCCTCCGTCGGCGCTGCAAACAGCGCCGCCCCGGCAGCTGGCCTAACCCCCTCCTCACCGGCCAGCGCCGCGGCCGTGCTGGCTGCGTCGCCGGCCCAGGCTGCCGAGCGTCGCGTCAAGGCCGCCGACAAACGCATCATCAACGGCCAGACCGACGTCAACCAGCTGGTGCCATTCAAGTACAAGTGGGCCTGGGAGAAGTACCTGGCCACCTGCGCCAACCACTGGATGCCGCAGGAAGTGAACATGTCGCGCGACATCGCGCTGTGGAAGAGCCCGAACGGCTTGTCTGAAGACGAGCGCCGCATCATCAAGCGCAATCTCGGCTTCTTCGTCACCGCCGATTCGCTGGCTGCCAACAACATCGTGCTGGGCACCTACCGCCACATCACGGCGCCCGAGTGCCGCCAGTTCCTGCTGCGCCAGGCCTTTGAAGAGGCCATCCACACTCACGCTTATCAGTACATCGTCGAGTCGTTGGGCCTGGATGAGGCCGAGATCTTCAATGCCTACAACGAAGTCAAGTCGATCCGCGACAAGGACGAGTTCCTGATCCCCTTCATCGGCGCGATCATGGACCCCAACTTCCACACCGGCACGCTGCAAACCGACCAGACCCTGCTGAAGAGCCTGATCGTGTTCGCCTGCTTGATGGAAGGTCTGTTCTTCTACGTCGGCTTCACCCAGATCCTGGCCATGGGCCGCCAGAACAAGATGACCGGTGCGGCAGAGCAGTACCAGTACATCCTGCGCGACGAGTCCATGCACTGCAACTTCGGCATCGACCTGATCAACCAGATCAAGCTCGAGAACCCGCAGCTCTGGACCGCCGAGTTCAAGGCCGAGATCAAGGCCTTGTTCATGAAGGCCGTCGAGCTCGAGTACGCCTACGCCGAAGACACCATGCCGCGTGGCGTGCTGGGCCTGAACGCATCGATGTTCAAGGGCTATCTGCGCTATATCGCCAACCGTCGTGCCACCCAGATCGGTCTGGAGGAGCTCTTCCCGAATGAAGAGAACCCATTCCCCTGGATGAGCGAAATGATTGACCTGAAGAAGGAACGCAACTTTTTCGAAACCCGCGTCATCGAATATCAAACCGGTGGTGCGCTGAGCTGGGACTGAAGCCGCGCGGGCCCTGGCCTTCGCACTCCATAGCAGTTCATCGAGAGAGATCAGAGACATTCGTAACCGCCATTTGCAGCGCCACCGGCCCGAGGCCGGTGCGCTCAAGCGGCATCCCGATTTACCGTACCGGAGCACTCCTCCTGGGTGACATCTGGACGGTGAATAACTGCGCTGCAGCGGCCTCGCTGACTGTAGGCAGTGCTCTTTTCACTTGATCAAGGAGAACTGAAATGGCAACTGCAAAGAAGGCTACGGCCAAGAAGGCCGCCGCTCCGGCGAAGAAGGCTGCTGCTGCACCGAAGGCTGCTGCACCGGCAAAGAAGGCTGCTGCTGCGCCTAAGGCCGCCGCACCGGCGAAGAAGGCTGCAGCTCCGGCCAAGAAGGCTGCTGCACCGGCGAAGAAGGCTGCGGCTCCTGCCAAGAAGGCTGCTGCACCGGCGAAGAAGGCCGCGGCTCCTGCCAAGAAGGCTGCTGCACCGGCGAAGAAGGCTGCCGCTCCTGCCAAGAAGGCAGCTGCACCGGCGAAGAAGGCTGCTGCTCCTGCCAAGAAGGCAGCTGCACCGGCGAAGAAGGCCGCTGCACCCGCCAAGAAGGCGGCAGCTCCTGCCAAGAAGGCCGCTGCACCCGCCAAGAAGGCCGCTGCGCCGATCAAGCCGCCCGTGAAGAAGGCTGCTGCGCCGATCAAGCCGCCGGTGAAGAAGGCCGCCGCGCCGATCAAGCCGCCGGTCAAGAAGGCTGCCGCTGCCCCCAAGGCCGCCGCTCCGAAGGCTGCTGCACCGAAGGCTGCTGCCGCCAAGCCGGCTGCCAAGAAGGCTGCTGCCAAGCCCGCTGCTGCTGCTCCCGCAGCCAAGACGGCGCTGAGCCCGCAAGCCGCATGGCCCTTCCCCACAGGCAACAAGCCCTGAGGAACAGGGTGACCGCAGCCGGCTTACGCCGGCTTGTGGTTTCCCGCTTCGAACCCGGCCTCGGCCGGGTTTTTTTACGCCGCTTGTTTTTGTTGTGGCCCAGCAGGTCGCAGCCGGTCAGCACCGACCGTGCCGCTCAAGGGTAGAAGAGTTCTACGCTGTATCCGCTCACGGCACGCTCGCCGGTAGTCAGGAGGGTGTTCACCGGCAGTTCACTGCTGGCCGCCAAGGCGTCCTTGCTCAAACCGAAATCCTGGGGCGACAGGGCCCGGCGTGCGATCAATTGGCCGCTGGCGTCGGTCAGGCTCAGTTCGACCCAGGGCAGGGCCAGTTCGAACTCGCTCTTGTTGCGCAGGCTCAAGGCCAGCTTGTAATGATGGCCTGAGCCGGCTTGGCTCAGCGCGCTGCTGTCGACGCTGAAACTTTCCAGTCTTTGCCAGGGCTTGAGTTCGCAGCGAGCCAGCTCACAGAAGGCTTGAAGGTCGGGGCGCAGCTGCGGATAGCGGGCCACCAAGGCATCGCGGAACTGCCAGGTCGCTTGCGCACCCAGGGCCACCAGGGCCAGGCCGCAAAGCAGTCCCAGGCTCAGCCGTACCCAGAGTCGCCCCCAAAGCGCGTGACTGCGAGTGGGTCTGAGGAATTCGGGCAGCTCGGCTGAGCCGGTCGTTTGAGTTCCAGTGGCGGCTGCAGCTGCGGAAGCTGACGCTGAATTCGCTTGCGCGGCTGCTTCGGCTTCGGCCAGCAACTCGCCGCCGGCGCCCAACGTGGTCGCCTGAAAGCCGTGATCGTCTTCCTCGACGGTATTCGATGCTTTCGGCTCATGGGCTGCTGCAGCGCCCCGGTTCAGCTGGGCTTGGCGCTCGCTTTCCGCCAACATCGCCGATTCGATCTCGGCCGCGATCTCGGCGCGCTGCTTGGCCTGCGCTTGCTCAGCGAGCAGCCGCGCCATTTCCTCCTGAACTTCCTGCTCGATCTGCTGTTCGATCTCAGGCTCGGTCCAAGGCGGTGCTGCATCCTGCGGTGACGCGGCCGGAGGGGCGCCAGGCGCTGGCTCATCGATCCAGCGCGGCTCATGGCGCGAGTCCATGGCGGCGGCGACGATGGAGTCGTGCGCGCCGAAATCCATGCGCGGGCTGCCAGGGTCGCTCAGCTCAAGGCGCGGGTGTTCGGTTTCGGCGGCGAAGTCGACTTCGCTCGGAGCGGGCGGTGCCCGGCGGATGTTCAAGTCGGGTTCGGGAGCAGGTTTGACCACGGCCTTGGCGGGCGCTGGCGCGTGCTGGCGCTCGTCGCGCATGGCCAGGTCCATGGCCGGGGTGGCCAGGGCGGCCGGCGCGGGAACGGGTGGCCAGGGCGGCGGCGCTTCCAGGTCGATGTCGAACAACTGCTCGCGGGCGTCGAAAACTTCGGCGCAGCGGCCGCAGCGCACCCAGCCTTCCGAGACCCGGAGCTGGTCTTCCACGACGCGGAAAATGGTTCCGCAGGCGGTGCAACGGGTGGCAAGACTCATGGCGTGATCATGCCATGAGTCCGCCGAGGCTCAGGGCTAGGCAAGCCCGAACTCGATCGCGAATTCGGGCTCCGCACCATGCCCGAATCAAGCCGCAGGGCGCTGTGCCGTCATCAGAATCCAGCCCTCTTCCTCGTCGCTGACGTCCAGCTTCAGCCAGGGGGCGTAGGCTTCCTTCAGTTCTTCGGCCTGGCGGGCCAGGATGCCGGCCAGAATCAGGTGGGCACCTGGCGCCAGATGAGCGGCCAGCAGCGGTGCCAGCAGCTTCAGCGGCGTGGCCAGGATATTGGCCATGACCAGCGGGTACTCGCCTTGCGCGGCGTCCGGCAGAGCGGCGGTCAAGTTGACCTGATTGGCCTTGGCATTGTCCCGGCTGGCGGTGATGGCCGCCGGGTCGATGTCGACCGCGTCGATGTTCTGCGCGCCATGCAGAGCCGCGCCGATGGCCAGAATGCCGGAGCCGCAGCCGTAGTCCAGCACGCGGGTCCAGCCGGGGCTGAGCTCGCTGTGGGTGGCGATCCAGCGCAGGCACATGCGGGTGGTCGGGTGGGTGCCGGTGCCAAAGGCCAGGCCCGGGTCCAGGCGCATGATGCGCTGGGCCTGGGCCGGGGCCTCATGCCAGGATGGCACGATCCAGAACTCGGGCGTGATCTCGACCGGCGCGAACTGCGACTGCGTCAAGCGCACCCAGTCCTGCTCGGCCACCGCCTGGATCGCCTGCACATGGACATCGGCCGCCCAATCCTGGCTCAGGATCAGGGTGGCGCATTCGGTGGCTTCGTTCTCGTCCGGGAACAAGGCCTTGACCACCGAGCGCTGCCAGCCGCCGCGCGGCGCCGGCATGCCGGGTTCGCCGAACAGGGCTTTCTCGGCATCGGTGTCGGCATCGGCGTCTTCCACCGACACCGCCAGCGCGTCCAGCTCCATCAGCGCATCGCTGACGGTCTCGACATCATCCTCGCCGCAGATCAGCAGCAGCTCGTGCAGCGTGGCCGGGTTCGGCTCGTCGGCCGAGTCTTGTGCAGTGGTGTCGCTCATCGCTTGTGTTGGCTCATCCAGCCTTCGAGGTAATGGATGTTGGTGCCGCCTTCGACAAACTTGGCGTCCACCATCAGCTCGCGGTGCAGCGGGATGTTGGTCAGGATGCCTTCGACCACGGTCTCGCTCAGGGCGATGCGCATGCGGGCCAGGGCCTGTTCGCGGGTGTCGCCGTGAACGATGATCTTGCCGATCATCGAGTCGTAGTGCGGCGGCACGACGTAGTTGGTGTAGACATGCGAGTCGACGCGCACACCCGGGCCGCCCGGTGCGTGCCACATCGTGATGCGGCCCGGCGAGGGCGTGAACTTGAACGGGTCTTCGGCATTGATGCGGCACTCGATGGCGTGGCCGCGCATCGTGATATTGCGCTGGGTGAAGGGCAGCTTCTCGCCGGCCGCCACCTTGATCTGCATCTGCACGATGTCGATGCCGGTCACCAATTCCGTCACCGGATGCTCCACCTGCACGCGGGTGTTCATCTCGATGAAATAGAACTCGCCGTTTTCGTACAGGAACTCGAAGGTACCGGCACCGCGGTAGTTCATCTTGCGGCAGGCGGCGGCGCAGCGGTCACCGATCTTTTCGATGATGCGGCGCGGGATGCCCGGTGCCGGTGCTTCTTCCAGGATCTTCTGATGGCGGCGCTGCATGGAACAGTCGCGCTCGCCCAGCCAGACCGCGCTCTTGTGCTCGTCGGCCAGCACCTGAATCTCGATATGGCGAGGGTTCTCGAGGAACTTCTCCATATAGACCTGGGGGTTGCCGAAGGCGGCACCGGCTTCGGTGCGCGTCATCTGCACGGCATTGACCAGCGCAGCTTCGGTGTGCACGACACGCATGCCGCGGCCACCGCCGCCACCAGCGGCCTTGATGATGACCGGGTAGCCGATCGAGCGGGCGATCTTGATGATCTCCTTCGGGTCCTCGGGCAGGGCGCCTTCGGAGCCCGGCACGCAGGGCACGCCGGCGCGGATCATGGCCTGCTTGGCCGAGACCTTGTCGCCCATCATGCGGATGGATTCAGGCGTCGGGCCGATGAAGGTGAATCCGCTGCGCTCGACACGCTCGGCAAAGTCGGCGTTCTCACTCAGGAAACCGTAGCCGGGGTGGATGGCCTCGGCGTCGGTGACCTCGGCCGTGGCGATGATGGCCGGCATGCTGAGGTAGCTTTGCGCGGACGCGGCCGGGCCGATGCAGACGGCCTCGTCGGCCAGCTTCACATACTTGGCGTCGCGGTCAGCTTCCGAGTAGACGACCACCGACTTGACGCCCAGCTCGCGGCAGGCGCGCTGAATCCGCAAGGCGATCTCGCCTCGGTTGGCAATCAGAATCTTCTTGAACATCGCAGGTCCTTATTCGATGACGAACAAGGGTTGACCGAATTCGACGGGCTGGCCGTTTTCGCACAGCACCTTGGTGATGGTGCCGCTGAAATCTGCATCGATCTCGTTCATGATCTTCATCGCTTCGATGATGCAGATCGCCTCGCCTTCCTTGATCTGCTGGCCGACTTCAGCGAAGGGCTTGGCGTTCGGGCCGGAGGCGCGATAGAAGGTGCCGACCATGGGCGACTTGACGATGTGGCCGGTTTCGGCCGGAGCTGCGACAGGCGCTGCGACCACCGGTGCTGCGGCGGCCACGGGTGCGGCGGCTGCGACCGGTGCGGCGGCGGGTGCTGCCATCATCATGGGCACGGCCACCGAGCCATCCGACTTGACGATGCGGACCTTGCCGTCGGCTTCGGTGATCTCGAGTTCCGAGATGTTCGACTCGGACACCAAATCGATCAGGGTCTTGAGCTTGCGCAGATCCATAGAATTTCTCCAGCGAATTGATATTTATTGTTGGTGAAACAGGGCGGCCGGATGGGCCGCCACCCTCGACTACTGCTTGTGTTGCGCTTGTGTCTGCAACTGCGTCAGTGCGTAATTCAGTGCCAGCCGGTAACCTTGGGCGCCCAGGCCGCAGATCACGCCCACCGCGAGCTCGGAAAAATAGCTGTGCTGGCGGAAGGCTTCGCGCTTGTGGACGTTGGACAGATGGACTTCGATGAAAGGCAGGGCCACGGCGGCCAAAGCGTCCCGGATGGCCACGCTGGTGTGCGTGTAGGCCGCCGGGTTGATGATGATGAAGCGGCAGCCGTCTTGCGCGGCGGCCTGAATCCGGTCCACCAGCGCACCTTCGTGGTTGCTCTGGAAGGATTTTAGTTCAGCTCCGGCATTGGTTGCCATCTCAGCCAAATCAGCGTCAATTTGCGCCAAAGTCTGTGATCCATACACCCCTGGCTCCCGGGTTCCGAGGAGGTTGAGGTTGGGGCCATGAATGACGAGAATTTGCATCGGCAAGGTCTTGGGCGGCCGCACTCAAATTTAGAGCCCGGACACTAGAAGCGAAGAAGGCCGGACTTTACGCGTTTTAGGGGGCGATCGAGACGGCTCGCCGTAAATAAATCGCTTGACCCTTTTGCGCAAATACGCTTGCCCAAGTCCTGGCTTCCGCCCGCCAGAAGTGCGCCGCAAGCGCCGGTGGCTTCTTCAATCAGACCGTTTTTGCGGCCAGCTCGCGCAGTTCACTGAGGCTGGTGGCACCAGTTTTGCGCCAGATGATGCGGCCATCGCGGCCCAGGGCGATGCTGAAGGGCAGGCCGCCGTTGCTGTTGCCCAGTGTGCGGGCCAGCTGGGCGCCGGTCAATCCGGCCATGCCCTGGGGGAAGTCCAGGGGCAGCTTCTTGAGGAACTCGCGCACCGGCGTGGGTGCGTCGACGGCGAGGCCCAGCACCTGCCAGCCCTTGGGCTTGAACTCGTGCTGGAACTCGGCCAGCTCGGGCAGTTCCTTGACGCAGGGCGGGCACCAGGTGGCCCAGAAGTTCAGGAGCACAAGCTGGCCCCGGTAGTCGGCCAGGCGCAGATCACCGCCCTCCGGTCGCTCAAAACTGGCGGCCCAGAGCTCGGTCTCGGCCGGCGGCAGGGCGGCGGCAGGCACGGCCGCAGCGGGGGCAGGCGCCTGAGGTGCTGTGCGCACGCCGAGGTAGAGGCCGCCCAGACCGGCGGCGCCGGCCAGAGCGCGCAAGGCCCAGCGGCGCCCGCTGGAGACGGGCGGCGTGTCGTGCTCGGGCGAAGGAGTCTGGCTGCTCATGGGAGGCGGTCGCTTTCAGGTTCGGTGGGTTCGTTCAGCAGGCGCTGCAGGGCGGCCAGGTCGCCGCGCTCGCTGCGGCCCCGGCTGTCCAGCTTGAGGGCGCCACGCAAATCGTCGAAGTCCAGGATGCTCAGGTGCACCGTGACCTGCTCCTGCAGCGCCCGGCAGGGCGCGGCGAGCGAGAGCACATCGATCTGGCGGCCGCGGGCATCGTGGGTGGCGCCGACTTCGTAGTCCACGCCCAGATTGATCAGGCCGATTTCGGCAGCCTTGCTGTCGTCGCAATAGAGCTGGAGGTGGATGTTGTTCAGGCGCGTGGCCGTGCCGCGCCAGACGGCGCCGCAGAGATGCGGGCGGAACTCGGCCAGGCGCGCCATCCACTGCGCGGCCAGCTCGCGCAAGGCGCGCAGCTCGGCCGGCTGGGTGTCGGCACAGAAGATGGCCAGGTACTCGCGGACCTCGTCTTCCAACTCTTCGTTGCTGGGCAAGGCCGCACGGCCATGGCGGCTCAGGCCCAGCACCTTCAGCGCTCGCTGCTTGGCCGGCCCGTATTCCATGCCTTCCTCTACCACCAGGCGGGCGGCCGTGGCGGCGATTTCTTGGCTGAGGGTGGATTCGCTGTTCATCGCCGCTCAGGGTAGCTCAACCGCCGGCATGCGCGCTTCGATGGTCGCGGCGCGCGACAGCACATAAGGCGAAGCCGGGCGCTTCTCGAAGCGCTTGGGTGCCGGCAGCATCACGGCCAAGCGAGCGGCCTGGTTGGCACTGAGCCGGCTGGCATCGAGTCGGAAATAGTTTCGGGCAGCGGCTTGAGCGCCGAACAGGCCTTCACCCCATTCGACATTGTTCAGATAGATGTCCAGGATGCGCTGCTTGCTCAGCAGCCCCTCCAACATATAAGTGATGACGATTTCCTGGGCCTTGCGCACGAAGTTGCGCTCGCCGCTGAGAAACAGGTTCTTGGCCAGCTGCTGGGTGATGGTGGAGCCGCCGACCACCTTGGCCGGCTTCACGGTCTTGGCGGCCGGGCCGACCTGGGCCAGCTTCTTTTCCAGCTTGGCCTGGGCGCGCTGGTTGCGTTCCCAGGCTTTCTCCAGCGCTTCCCAGTCCACGCCGCCATGCTCGGCAAAGCTGGCGTCTTCGCTGGCGATCACGGCGCGACGCAGCTGAGGCGAGAGTGCCTCGCCATCCACCCATTGCTGGCTCCAGGGCAGGCGCCCTTGCTCGCTGAGGATGCGCCAGGCCTCGGCGCGCTGGAAGGTGGTGGACTGCGGCGCCAGCACATTCATCAGCGCGATGCGCCCGGCAAAGTAGAGCTGCAAGGCCAGGGCGCCCAGCAGCAGCAGGGCGGCCAGCCGGGTCAAGAAGCGCAAAGGCTTCATGGCTTTGAAGCCAGTTCCTGGCGCAGCGCTTGCAGCACCGGGCCGGTGTCCGGCCGCTTGCCGCGCCAGAGGGCAAAGGCTTCGGCCGCCTGCTCGACCAGCATGCCCAGGCCGTCGCGACCCTCGGCGCCTTGGGCGGCGGCCCAGGCCAGGAAGGGCGCGGCCGCTGGGCCATACATCATGTCCAGGGCCAAGGCGCCGGGGGCCAGCACGCCGTCCGCCACCGGCACGGCGGCGCCGGCCAGGCTGGCACTGGTGCCATTGATCAAGATCTGGAAGCCCTGGCCACAGTCTTGCAAGCTGCGGGCCTGCAGGGCCACGCCATGCTGTTCGGCCCAGTCGGCATGCTGGGCGACCAGGGCGGCGGCTTTGTCTACGCTGCGGTTGGCCACGGTGATGGCGGCCGGTCGGGCGCTGATCAGGCTGCCCAGCACGCCGGCCGAGGCGCCACCGGCGCCCAGCAGCAAGACCGTTTGTCCGGCCAGGCTGCGAGCGGCGTTGTGCTCGATGTCGCGCACCAGACCGGCGCCGTCGGTGTTGTCGCCCAACCAGGCGGGCCGGCCGTCCGCGTCGCTGTCGAATCGCAAGGTGTTGACCGCGCCGGCCAGGCGGGCGCGTTCGCTGAGCCGCGCGGCCAGGGCGTGAGCCTCGAACTTGAAGGGCACGGTGATGTTGCAGCCGCGGGCGCCGCTGGCGGCGAAGGCCTGAACGGTGGCGGCAAAGTCGTCCAAGGGGCAGAGCAGGCGCTCGTAGCTCAGGGCTTCGCCGGTCTGGGCGGCGAACTGGGCGTGGATGACCGGCGAGCGGCTGTGGGCCACCGGGTTGCCGGCCACGGCATACAGATCCATAGCAGGCGCACTCATGGTTGCGGGCTCAAGGTGGTTTCCAGCCCGTCTTCGCGGGTGAAGCGGAAGCGCGAGCTGATCACCAGCACTTCCGCACCCTTGCGCATGGCCTGGGTGAAGTTGCCGAAGGGGCTGGCCGCGCGCACGATGGCCACGGCGCGGCGGTCCAGTGTCTTGTTGCCCGAGGAGGCAACGATGTCGGTCTCGATCACGCGGCCGAGGTGGTCCACATGGATGTTCATGGTCAGCTCTCCGTACAGCTTGCGGCCTTTGGAGGTGGGGAAGTCGCGCGTGCCGCGGGCCTCGACCTTGCGGCGCAAGAGGTCGTAGTACTGGGCGTAGACGACTTCGCGCGTGGCCGGGCTGACATAGCGTTTGCGCGGCCGGGCGTTCTCTTCGTTGACCCGCCGTTCGATCTCGGCCAGCAGCTGCACCAGCTGGCGGCGGCGTTCGGCCTGCTCGCGCGCCTCGGTCGTGCCGCGGTCGCGTTCGGGGTCGGGCGGGGGCAGCATGGACAGCTCGCGGCGCACCCGGCTCAGCAGCTGCTGTTGCTGCTGCTGCAGCTCGGCGATCTGAGCATGCTGCACCTCATTGGCCTCGCCCACTTCCAGCAGTTTGGACGGTGGCAAGGGCGAAGTGGCGCGGCCGGACTCGGCCTGGCCGCCACCGGCCAGATTCGCCTGGGCCAGGGCCTGCGCCTTGGTCGGCGGCTCGGTGCTGCGGCTGTTGACCAGCACGACCTCGAGCGGCGTTTCCTCAAACAGGCGATTGAAGCGCTCCGGGTCCACCCAGCGGAACGCCAGCAGACCGGCATGCACAGCGGCCGAAACGAGCAGCGCGATCTGCAGGGTGGAGAACGGGCCGCGCCGCATCGTCAGTTCGCAGCCGCCTCGGTTGGCGTGGCGCCAGCGGCGGCGGCATCGTCGCCCTCGGCGCTCATGTCCAGCGCCAGGGTCAGGGGCCCACCGCCTTCCAGCACCTCGTCGTCTTCGCTCTCGGCGGCGTCCTCGCTGCCGGTGGCGCCAGCGTCCTCGGCCTCCAGGCGTTCGATCAGGCTGGCGTGCACATCCAGCGTCATCTCATCGGTGCCGGTGATGCGCACCCGCACATGGGCGCCGCGCGGCAGCGGCTCGCAGCCCAGGGCCTTGAAGACCAGAGGCAGCTCGTCGGCGCGCACCAGGCCGTCCTTCATGACGGTGGCGGTCAGCTCGGTGATCTCGTTCTGCACCAGATAGCGCAAGGTCCAGAAGCGTTCGATGCCGTTCTGGAAGCCGTTGTAGGCGCTGTAGGCGGCGTCGAAGCCCGAGATGATGGAGAAGAGCTGTGCGTCCTTGGGCTTGAACGGTGCCACCAGGGCGGCCGTGCGGCCGTTCTTGGCGCAGGCAATGATCTGCCACTGGTTGACCAAGTCGACGTAGCGGCGCAGCGGCGAGGTCGCCCAGGTGTACTGGGCCACACCCATGCCCGCGTGGGGCAGGGCGCGCGTGCCCATGCGCACCTTGACGCCGGGCGCCATGCTGGCCTGGCTGCGGTAGATGCCGGGCAGGCCCATGTCGTTGAGCCAGCCGCCCCAGGTCGAGTTGGCCAGGATCATGGCCTCGGCCACGATCAGGTCCAGCGGCGAGCCGCGCAAGCGGGTGCTGATGCTGACGGTCTCGCTGCCATTGGGCTCGCGCTCGCCATTCGAATCGAGGCGGAAGTTGTAGTCCGGCCGGTTGAAGTTCTCGGGCTTGCCGCGCACGACTTCCCGCTGTGCCTTCAGATGGTTGGCCAGGCGGAAGGTGAAGGCCAACTCGGGCGCGAAGGCGTAGTCGGCCGGGGCGGCGCCGGTCAAGGTGTCGGCGGTGATGATGCCGTCCAACTTGTCGTGGCGCAGATTGGCCTTGATGGGCACGCGCTCCAGCTTGGTCTCGCTGCCGGTCACGGCCAGCGTGGCCTCGTCCATGGTGACGTAAAGCGACACCGCCGGGCAGTCGCGCCCTTCGATCAAGGTGTAGGCCTGCACCACCTCGTCCGGCAGCATGGTCAGCTTCCAGCCGGGCATGTAGACGGTGGACAGGCGCTCGCGCGCCACCTTGTCCACGGCCGAGTCGGGCTGGAAGGCCAGGCCCGGCGCGGCAATGTGCACGCCGAAGACGATGGTGCCCGTGCCCAGACCCTGGACCGACAGCGCATCGTCGATTTCGGTGGTGGCCGAGTCGTCGATCGAGAAGGCCTGCACCGGCGACAGCGGCAGCTCGTCCTTGATCTCGGGCGCCTGCAGGGTCGGGAAACCCGTGCCCTTGGGGAAGGTTTCGAACAGGAAACGCTTCCAGTGGAACTGATAAGGGCTGGCGATGGCACCGGCGCTCTTGAGCAGGTCCAGCGGTGCCTTGTGCGAGCGCCGGGTCGCTTCGACCACGGCCTTGTACTCGGGGCCGTTCTTGTCGGGCTTGAAGAGGATCTTGTAAATCTGGTCGCGGATCGCGTCGGGGCAGCGGCCGGCGGCCAGCTCCTCGGCCCAGGCTTCGATCTGCAGCGCCTGCTGGCGCTTGCGCTCGATGCCCAGAAGCGCGGCCTTGACCACCTCTTCGGCCGCCTTCTTGAACTGGCCCTTGCCGGCGCGGCGGAAGTAATGCGGCGCTTCGAAGAGGCGGAAGAGGGCGGCGGCCTGGTGGGTCACGCCGGCTTTGGCGTCGAAGTAATCGCGCGCCAGGTCGGCAAAACCGAACTCGCTGTCGGGCGCGAACTCCCAGGCCAGGTCCAGGTCGATCTCCTGGGCCAGGCGCTGGCCTTCCGCGATCAACTCCGCCGGGGCGGGCTTGTCGAACTTGAGCAGCACATTGGCTGATTTCACTTTGACGCGCTTACCCGACTCCAGTTCGATTTGCATCGAACTGTCGGCTTCGGACATCACGCGGCCGGCGAGGAATTTTCCGGCGTCATCGAACAGGGCAAACATATGGGCGGCATTGTCGCTGATCAAAGCGACCGCCTCGTCGACCCGGGTGTGGCGCCTTGCCGATCATTATTAAGATGGGCCGCCGTCTTGATGCAGTTCAGGGTTCAAGCCGCCACCCTTCGCAGCGCCGGCCCATCGGCTGGCAGGTCTTTCTACTCGGGGCACCACCGCGCCGCCGATGTCATTCACCACTGGAGCATGCCGCACATGAAACTGAACCCGTCTCGCCTGGCACTGGCCTTGAGCGTTAGCCTGCTGTCCGCTCCGCTGTTCGCACAGACCGGCCCCAATTCACCCTACCCCGCCACCCCGCTCAAGCCCGTCACCGATGTCTATCACGGCACCGCCGTGGTCGACCCCTACCGCTGGATGGAGGACCAGAAGTCCGCCGAGTTCCAGACCTGGCTGCGCGCGCAGGCCGATTACGCCAAGGCCAGCCTGGCCCAGCTGCCCGGCCGCGCCGCCTTGCGCGAGCGCCTGGGCCAGCTCTCCGACGCGGGCGAAAGCACCGGCGGCTACAAGCTCGTGGCCGGCCAGCTCTTCTATATGAAGCGCGCGCCGGGCCAGAACCAGTCGCGGCTCTGGCTGCGTGCGGGCGTAGATGGTGCCGAGCGCGAGCTGCTGGACCCGAACAACATCCCCGGCGAGCCGGGCAAGCATGCGATCGACTGGTACACGCCCTCGCCGGACGGCAAGCGCCTGGCCATCGGCCTGTCCAGTGGCGGCTCGGAGAACAGCGTGCTGCGCGTGTTCGATGTGGCCAGCGGCAAGTTCTTGAGCGAGGCCATCGCCCACACCGGCCTCAACCAGTTCGGCGTGGCCTGGTTCAAGGACGGCAGCGGCTTCGCCTACAACCGCCACCCGGCGGAAGAGCGCTACAACAAGAGCGCCGTCTTCCTGCACAAGCTCGGCGCCGATCCGGCGCAAGACGCGCCCCTGTTCGGCTGGGAGGTGAATGCCCAGGAGAAGCATGCCCTGGCCGACTTGCCCTATGTGTACCTGAGCAAGGATTCGCGCTGGGCCCTGGCCGAGGTGCTGCATGGCGATGCGGTCGAGCGCTCCTACTGGGTGGCGCCGGCCGAGGATCTGCTCAAGAAGGGCGCGGCCACCGCCTGGCGCCGCATCATCCGCCCGGAAGACAAGGTCACGGAGGCCACCATCTCGGGCGACCAGATCTATGCCCTGAGCCAGAAAAAAGCCTCGCGCCGCGAGCTGCTGCAGCTGGACCTGCGCCTGCGCACCACGCTCTTCCGCCCCCTGCTGCCGGCGGGCGAGAGCGTGCTGCAGGACATCAAGCTGGCTGGCGATGCCGTCTACGTCAAGGCCCTGGATGCCGGCGTGAGCAAGCTCTGGCGGGTGGAGAAAAAGCCCAGCAAGGGTAAGCCCGCCATCTCGACCGTGGCCCTGCCGTTTGAAGGCACGCTGCGCGAGATCAGCCCCTTGCCCGGCGGTGAGCTGCTGGTGCTGCACGAGGGCTGGACCCAGCCGCCGCAAAGTCTGGTCTTGATGAAGCCTGGCGCAGCTGACGCATCGGCGCGTCGCGTGGACCTGCAAAAGCCGGTGGCCGTGGACACCTCGGGCGTGCAGGCCGAGCGCGTCATGGTCAAGAGCCATGACGGCGTGATGGTGCCGCTGTCGATTCTGTCGTCCAAGAGCGCGCCGCGCGACGGCAAGCGCCCCACCATCCTCAGCGGCTACGGCGCTTATGGCATCACCCAGGAGCCCCGCTTCGGCGCCACTCGCCTGGCCTGGCTGGAGCGCGGCGGCGTCTCGGCCATCTGCCATGTGCGCGGCGGCGGTGAGCTGGGCGAAGACTGGCACCGCGGCGGCTACATCCTGACCAAGCAGAACACGGTCTCTGACTTCATCGCCTGCGCCGAGTACCTGATCGCGCAGAAGTACGCCTCGCCCGCCACCCTGGCCGGCACCGGCGGCAGCGCCGGCGGCATCACCATCGGCGGCGCCATCACCCAGCGGCCCGAGCTGTTTGCCGCGGCGCAGAGCGCGGTCAGCCTGTCCGACATGTTGCGCATGGAAACCACGCTCAACGGCGCGCCCAATATCGCCGAGTTCGGCACGGTGACCAACCCGGCGCATTTCAAGAGCATGTATGCGCTCAGCCCCGTGCACCGCGTGCGCGACGGCGTGAACTACCCGGCCGTCATCGTCACCACCGGCGCCAACGACCCCCGCGTCGAAGCCTGGATCCCCGCCAAATTCGCCGCTCGCCTGCAAGCCGCCCAACCCGAGCGTTACGCCAGCAAGCCCGCGCTGCTGCGCGTGGACTTTGAAGGCGGCCACGGCATGGGCTCGAGCGTGTCGCAGCGCCTGGACGAAACGGCGGATGTGTGGAGCTTCTTCCTCTGGCAGTTTGGGGATGCGGGGTTTGCGCCGAAGCGGTGAGCGTCGGGCCTGACAGCCTTGGTGCTGTCAGTCTCTGCCACGCAGGCCGCCATACTTGTCTGCTCTGAAGCGCAAGGCTTGTCGCAGCAGACATGACCAGGGCGAATGAGACCTGGCTCGCGGGTGAGGGGGGCTGCGCTCCTCGCGCCTCGCCGTGATGGCGGTCGACCCCAATTGTGGGCTTGCTCTCTCTCTGCCTAGGGCCGGCTTGCCTTCTTGAATGCCCCCAGCGCCCCCAGCCTCCTCAACGGTCTGTGGAGGCTGGTCCCCTCATTTTCTTTATGCGACTTTGCCAACGATGCATCACTTCAAACGGCCGTTCATGTTCTGTTTCTCTCGACATATGGGCTCGCTGTTCTTGGCTGCTTGCTTCATGCTGTTTCATCAAGCGGCCTCTTCACAATCGCTTGCCTTGACGATTGATGATGGTCCGAACATAGAAGCCACGCCCTTGTTGAGTGCGGAGCAGCGCAATCAAGCCATGTTGGCGGCCATGGCCAAACATGGCGTCAAAGGCGCCTTGTTTGTGACGGCAAACAACGGAGCGAACACACCACAGGGTTATGCCATGGCCAAAGCCTGGGGCGATGCGGGCCATGCGATTGGCAATCACACCATGAGCCACCCGGATCTCAACAGCGAGAAGGTTAGCTTGCTGAGTTACCAGCAAGAAATCATCGACTGCGACAAGATCATCGCCACGCTGCCGGGCTACCAAAAATGGTATCGCTACACCTATTTGCGTGAAGGCAAGACCCCGGACAAGCGAGACGGCATGCGCGAGTTTTTGCAAAAGCAGCAGTACCGCAATGCTTACGTGAGCCTGGATACCAGCGACTGGCGTTTCAATGAAAAACTGCTTGAGGTCTTGAAGCGCATGAACCCGGATGGCCAACCCAATCTGGTCCATCAAGCCAATCTGGCAGACCTTGGCGAAATCAAGGCGGCCTATCTGGCTCACATCAAGCAGCGCGCCCTGGCGTATCGCGAGCTCTCTCGCAAACTGCAAGGTCGTGACATCGCGCAAGTCTTGTTGCTGCACCACAATTTGGTGAACGCGCTGTGGCTGGACGATGTCATCCAGCAATTCAAAGACATGGGCTGGAGTTTCACGACACCCGTGCAGGCCTATACAGACCCGGTGTACCAGCTCTACCCCGACCGAGTGGCAGCGGGCCAGAGTCTGCTCTTGTCGCTTGCAAAAACACTGGGCTTGGGCAAGTTCGACGGCTGGCTGCGCCTGCATGACGACGGTGATTTCGAAATGGAATCACTGAAAGCCAAAGGTTTGTGATGGGGTGAATGTGCTGGTGAGTAATGAGTCGGCACAGAGCAAGTCAATTCACGACCTGCACCGGGATTGATCTGTCGCCATGTCGAACTCGGGTGTCTGGGCAGCCTGGCGCATGGCAAGAGCATGCCGGTCCTCAGTGGTCAGCGGCGGCACAGTGCTCAAGGGCGAAGTGTGGAACTGTATGGGGGAAATCTGCAGCGCATTGCTTGCTGGCGGTCGCCAAGAGAAGGTGGGCGTCCGCTCACAGCGGATCCGCTCATTCAGACGCCCAGAGGGGCTGGCTGCAATGTGCCTGGAGCAGCCGTTCGCTGGCCAGCCTGAACGTCGTCGCGGAGTAGATGTGGCCTGGAGATTTGAGGCCTGACCCCCGCGCTGACCCCAGCGCCCGACCCTGCATGGTGCACAACATCGAGAAGCTCTCGAAAGCGGGATTGGGGCAAACCGGGGTTCAGTAGCGCAGTCCAGAGGCGGCACAATCGTGCTTATGCGCCGCGATTGCGGCTTACAGCCCGAGTTCGCCGATGAACCCAGAAACTCGCCATCGCCGAAGTTCACACGCCCTGAATGGTGCGAGTGGTTGTGGATTTCGGGGTATTGGATAACCTCTTTGGTCTTTGAAATGCATCGCGCGTTGTTGAACCTTGCTTGCCTGCTGGGGTCGATGCTCCTCACCGTTGCAGCACTCTTCTTGCTCATCGGCCCGACCATTGGACAGCTATTGCCCTTACTCGGGATTGAGATTGAATCTCCCGCCTCGGAGCTGTTTGTGCCTATAGCCCTGGGATCGGCAGTCTTTGTCGGAGCCTTCTCACTCGGCCTCATCTTGCGGGCAAGACATCCGATGGCTTGGATATTTGCCTATGGAGCCTTCTGGGCTGTGGCGTCCCTGTTCCTTGGCCTTACATTCGTCAGCGGCCATGATGAACTGATTCTGCGCTACAGCACTATGACTCTTTTGAGCCCGGCTTCGGCAATGCTTGCTGCTTTGTCTGCCGCGCGAGTGGCAGCCCGGTTCAATCGGGCTCGCACTCAGAACGCAAGTAGCTAAGGCTCAATCTCCAAGTTCGAGGCATACCCAGTCACTCAAGCGGATCTCCTAGGGCATGAGGGGCATGAGGGTCAGACCTTAAATCTCAAGGCAAGACCTGACTCCCAAGCTCTTTCGCTGAATCGTCCCGCAGCGACAGACACGCCGGTACCGGGGCCTGAAAACAGCGTTCCGCCTTCCAGTCCCCACTCGTTCTGGCACTACGATGTACTGCCGTCGAAGGCCGACTGACTCAAACTCGAAGCACCGTCGATGCGAATCCACCCAACTCATGACGAAGAAGGCCGGCTTCTCGGCTTTGAGATCAGTTCGCTTCTGGGCCGGAGATTCGCGCGTCGAATTGCAGCCTCTGTGCCCGGCGCTCGGGTTCTCGCTTCGAATCTGCGCAGCGATGTTTTCTGCGAATTTCAAGTCGCCGGCGAGACCTTCGTCATTGAAGAACCGTTCGGGGACAACAGCCGGTACTGGATCGGGCCGGCAGGCGCCGGAAGGTTGGCTGGAATTCAAACCGTTCACTCTCATTTCGAGAAGTCGCGGCTTGGATTCACAGCTGTCGCAATGGGCGCGGTGATTTGTGCGGCTCTCGTGATCTGGCCTGTGGCCTTGTATGGCTTCAGGTTCGTGGCACAGGACAAGTGCCTGGATGCAGGTGGTGCCTGGGTGAAGGGCGCGTGCCGCGGAGGGCAGAGCGGTGGCTAGGCTGTCGTGAGGGGGCTGTTGTCCACCGCGGCAATCCGATTGCGCAAAAGCTCCATCACTTGCGTGCAGCAAAACGCATCATGGGCATGTGTGTCGCGACCTGTTTTTGTGCTTTCTACCCCCGCCCCGCCCTCTGCAAATGCCTGAAGTGCTCAAACAACCAGGACCGCATGCCCATCACCAGGGTGTACTGGCGCTTCTCGGCCTCGGGCAGTTTCTGGTCCAGCAGGTGCTGGCGGGCGAAATCGTGGGCCAGGCGTTGCAGGCGCTCGACCAGCTCGCGGGCCTTGGCCTGGCTGAGGCGGCCGTGTACCAGGCTTAGCAGCTCGGCCTCGCCGTCGAAGCCGCCTGAGAAGAAATCGCCCGCCACTTCTTCGCGGAAGAAGTTCATCACCGGCCCATGCGGGCGCCAGCGGAAGGTCTTGGCCACGCGCAGCTTGTAGCGGTTCAGGGGCTTGAGCTCGATGATGTCCAGCCGGTCCAGCTCGGCCAGGTGCAGGGTCACCTCGGCCTCGCTGAGGCGGTAGTGCTGGTGCATCTGCTCGGCCGTCCACTGGCTCAGGCAGCAGATCGCCACCAGCAGCAGCTTGGGGTCGGCCACCACGGCTTTCTCTTGCGCCAGGCTCAGCTCCATGCGCAGGGGCTGGCGTTCGCTGAGTGAGCGGCTCAGCTCGCCGAAATCGGTGTTCAGCACCCGGCAGATTTCATCGACCCGCGACAGCGGCATCTCGCCGCCGGGCGCAAACATGCGCTTGACGCTGGATTCCGACAGCTCCAGCTCGCGGGCCACATCGGCATAGCTCAGGCCCTGGCTCTTCAGCTCGGCCTTGATCACTTCGATCAGGGTTTGGGTGGTGGACATGCGGGCTTCGGTGCGAAGAAGAAGTAAGAAAAAAACGGTGTGGGGCGGGCGCAGCAGTAGCGCATGGTGCCACCGTCGGGGCCAGGTCTTGCCACCGAACGGCATTTTTCGCACGCCAGCGCCGCGCCGCCGCGAGCATCGCTTTCATTCCCAGCCCGCGCCCAGCCGGGCTCAGTTCAATCAAGACGGAGTGAGACACGCGATGCACCACGATGCTGACTTTCAAACCACGCGGCGCCGCCACCTGCAATGCTGCGGCGCTGCGGCGGTGGCCGGCCTGTTCTCCAGCCTGGTGCGCCCGGCCCAGGCGGGCTATCTGCGCAAGCCCTGCCGTGGCGCCTTGCCCGAGGCCCAGCGCCAGCATCCGGCCCTGCAGCAGCTCTGGCAGGACATCGACGCCCGCCAGCTCTGGGACGTGCACTGCCATCTCCTCGGCACCGGCGATGCCGGCAGCGGCTGCCGCATCCACCCTGCCATGCACCAGTGGTGGCACCCGGGCGAGAGCTTGCGCCGGCGCGTCATCATGGACGGCGCCTGCGTGCCGGCCGATGCGCCCAGCGTGGACCGCGCCTATCTGCAGCGCCTGCGTGCGCTGACCGAAGATTTCCCCGAGGGCGCGCGCTGGATGCTCTATGCCTTTGACGAGGCCCACGACGAGCAGGGCCGGGCCCAAGCCGACTGGACCACCTTCCATGTGCCCGATGCCTACGCCCGCAGCGTGGCGCAGGCCGGCCCGCAGCGCTTTGCCTGGGTGGCCTCCATCCACCCTTACCGCGAGGATGGGCTGACCCGCCTGGATGCGGCCATCGCCGGCGGCGCCGTGGCGCTGAAATGGCTGCCCAGCAGCATGAACATCGATCTGCGCGACCGCCGCCTGCGCCCCTTTTACGAACGCCTGGCCGCCGCCCGCCTGCCGCTGATCGTGCACTGCGGCGAAGAGAAAGCCGTGCCCGGCGCCGGCCGCGAGGAACTGGGCAACCCGCTGCTGCTGCGCCAGCCCTTGTCGCAAGGCGTGCGCGTGATCGCGGCCCATTGCGCCTCACTCGGCGACGCGCTGGATCTGGACCAGCCCCGGCCGCGCCTGCGCCCGGCTTTTGATCTCTTCGCCCGCCTGTTGGACGAGCCGGCCTGGAGCGGCCTGCTGCTCGGCGATGTCTCGGCCCTGTTCCAGTTCAACCGTCGGCCCGAGGTCTGGCGCAGCGTGCTGAGCCGGCCAGACTGGCACGGCCGCTTGCTCCACGGCTCGGACTACCCGCTGCCCGGCGTCGGCCCGCTCTACCGCCTGGGCAGCCTGGTGCGGGCGGGGCTGCTGGATGCTGCGCAGCAGCCTTTTCTGGAGCAGCTGCGCGAACACAACCCCTTGCTCTTTGACCTCTTGCTCAAGCGCACCCTTCGCTGGCAGGGGCGGGGTCTGGGCCTCGAGGTGTTCGCAACACGCCGGCATTTCGCTTGAATGAGCCCGCTCCGGCTCGGCTAGAGTGCAGCGCACAGGACTGAAGCGGGCCAGGCCGAAGCTGGCGAGGCATCGCAGTAACGGCAAAAACAAGCATCACCCTCAGGAGAGGACGGACCCCATGACACAACACGAATCCGGCGGACAGTTCGCCCTTTTGGCGCAGCGCCGCTTCGCCCCGTTTTTCTGGACCCAGTTCCTGGGCGCGGCGAATGACAACCTGTTCAAGTTCGCCTTCACCGTGCTACTGACCTACCAACTGCAGCTGAGCTGGTTGAAGCCGGCCCAGGCCGGGCTGGTGATCGGCGCCTTGTTCATCTTGCCCTTTGTGCTGTTCTCGGCCACCAGCGGGCAGTTGGCCGACAAGCATGACAAGACGCGGCTGATCCAGTTCATCAAGAGCCTGGAGATCGCCATCATGGCGTTGGCGGCCTGGGGCTTTTACGCGACGAATGTGCCGGCCCTTTTGGTCTGCGTCTTTCTGTTGGGCCTGCATTCGACCCTGTTCGGCCCGGTCAAGTACGCCTATCTGCCGCAGCAGCTGAACGAGCGCGAGCTGACCGGCGGCAATGGCATGGTGGAGATGGGCACCTTTGTGGCCATCCTGCTGGGCAATGTGGCCGGTGGCGTGTTGATCGCTCGGCCAGAGGTCGGCGCGCATCAGGTGGCCCTGGCCTGCCTGGGCCTGGCGGTGCTGGGCCGGCTGACGGCGCAAGCCATTCCAGCTTGCCCGGCGACCGACCCCGGCCTGGTGATCAACTGGAACCCGGTCAGCGAGACCTGGCGCAACCTCAAGTTGGCTGGTGAGCAGCTGGCGGTGTTCCGCTCGCTGCTGGGCATTTCCTGGATGTGGTTCTTCGGCGCCGTCTTCCTGGCCAACTTCCCGGCGTTTGCGAAAGAAGTGCTGCACGGCAATGAGCAGGTGGCTTCGCTGCTGCTGGTGGTGTTCTCGGTGGGCATCGGTGTGGGCTCGCTGCTGTGCGAGCTGTTCTCGCGCCGCCATGTCGAGATCGGCCTGGTGCCGGTGGGCGCCATCGGCATGAGCGTGTTTGCCATCGACCTGTACTTCGCCTCGCGCGGCCTGCCGGCGCCTGCGGCGGCTTTGAGCCTGGGCGACTTTCTGGCCCAGGCCGCGCATTGGCGCGTGCTGGCCGACCTGTGCCTGCTGGCGTTGTTCGCCGGCCTGTACAGCGTGCCCATGTACGCGCTGATCCAGCTGCGCGCTAAAGCAACACACCGCGCCCGCATCATCGCGGCCAACAACATCCTCAACGCGCTGTTCATGATCGCCAGCTCGCTGCTGGCCGGTGCCTTGCTCGGCGCGGGCTTCAGCATCCCCGAGCTTTTCCTGGCGGTGGGCCTGGCCAATGCGGTGGTGGCGTTTTACATCTTCATGCTGGTGCCCGAGTACCTGCTGCGCTTTGTCGCCTTCGTGGCCTCGCGCCTGGTCTATCGCTTCCGCGTGCGCGGCGACGAGCACATTCCGGCGCGCGGCCCGGCCCTGCTGGTCTGCAACCATGTCTCCTTCATCGACGCCGTGCTGCTGATGGCGGCCAGCCCGCGGCCGATCCGCTTTCTGATGGACCACCGCATCTTCCGCATTCCGGTGCTGGGCTGGTTGTTCCGCCTGGCCAAGGCGATCCCGGTGGCGCCGCAGAAGGAAGACCCCGCCACCTACGAGCGTGCTTTCGAGCTGGCGCGCGAGGTGCTGGACGAGGGCGAATTGCTCTGCATCTTCCCCGAGGGCGGCATCACCCGCGACGGCACGCTGCAGCCCTTCAAGGGCGGGCTGATGAAGATCCTGGAAGGGCGCGAGCAGGTGCCCGTGGTGCCGCTGGCGCTGCAGAACCTCTGGGGCTCTTTCTTCTCACGCGTGGAGCAGGGCCAGGCCATGGTGCGGCCCTTCCGGCGGGGGCTGTTCAGCCGGGTCGGCCTGCTGGCCGGGGCGCCGCTGGCGGCCCAGACAGTCAGCCCGGAGCTCTTGCGGGAGCGGGTCAGCGGCCTGCTGGCTTCGTGAGCGCTTCGGGCCGCAGGGTGTGCCAGGGCTTGAGCCAGTTGGGCTCGCGGTAGCCCGGCTCGCTGGCCCAGCCGCGCCGCTCCACCGACCAGCCGCCATCGGCATTGGGTTTGAAGAGCCAGAACAGGCCTTGGCCCTGGACCTTGAGCACGCTGACGCCGCTGGGCTGTTCGATGCCGTCCAGCATCAGCTCGGCACGCAGCACCTGATTCCCGATTCGCAGCTGGCCATTCGGCTCGAAGCACCAGCGCTGGCCTTGCGCGTTGGCAAAGCAGCCTTGGAAGATTGCCTTGAAGTAGGCCCGCTGAGGGCTTTGGCCCGGGCCGGCAAGGTATTGATACCAAGCCTGGCGACCGCTCTGAGGATCGCGCAGCTCCAGCAGGCGCGCGGCCGCTGGCCCTTGGCCTGGCTCGCGGGTGTCGCCAAAGCAGGGCAGGGCCACCATGCCGCTGGGGTCGGCTTCGGGATGCTCGTCGCGCGCCTCGGCGCCCTCATGCCAGTTCCACCCCAAGCGGACTTTGCGGCCATCCGCGCTGATGCTCAGCTCGGTGTAGGGCGCAGTCGATTCCAGCGCGCCCTCGTGGAACCACTGCCGGCTTTGCACGGCCTTGGTGAAAAAGCCTTGCTCCACCCAGGTGCCGGCCCAGGTGCGCAGTTGTTCGCTGCTGGCATGGCAGTTGAAGGCAGAGGCTTCAGTGGCCCACGCCGCAGGCCATGGGCTGCTCAGGGCCAGCGCCAAGAGCGCACCGGCCGCTGAGCCCAGGGCGCGGCCGCTCATACCGTCATGCCCCCCGAGACCTCGATCACCGCGCCATTGATATAGCTGGCATCCTCGCTGGCCAGGAAGGCGTAGACGCTGGCAATCTCCTCGGGCTTGCCCAGGCGCTTGAGCGGCACATGGGCTTGCATCTCGGTGATCACCTTCTCGGGGATGGTGGCCAGGATGGGCGTTTCGATGAAGCCCGGCGCCACTGCGTTGACGCGCACGCCTTTGGGGCCCAGCTCGCGCGACCAGGTCTTGGTGAAGCCGATCACGCCAAACTTGGCCGCCGCGTAATTGGTCTGGCCGAAGTTGCCATAGATGCCGACCACCGAGCTGGCGTTCAGGATCACGCCGGCGCCCTGCGCCACCATGGTGTCGGCCACGGCCTGGGCACAGTGGAAGACGCCGCGCAGATTGACGTCGATGACGGCGTCGAACTGCTCCAGGCTCATCTTCTGCAGCCGCGCATCGCGGGTGATGCCGGCGTTGTTGACCAGCACATCGATGCGGCCGTAGCGCGCCAGCACCTCGGCCACCAGCGCGTCCACCTGGGCGCGGTCGGTGACATTGAGCACCAGGCCCAAGGCTTCGGCGCCGAGCGCGCGACATTGGTCGGCGGCGGCGTTCACGGCTTCGGGCTTGATGTCGCCGCAGATGACGATGGCGCCTTCCTGGGCAAAGCGCAGGGCGGTGGCCAGGCCAATGCCTTGGGCGGCGCCGGTGATGATGCAAACCTTGTTCTTCAGCTTCATGAGTGTTGGATGAAAGAGGGGCGAAGAGTGCGCAGTCTAGGCCCGGCTTGCCCTCGGGCAGCCGCTAACATCGCGCATCCTTGCTTTGAACCGGATGGAGCCCTCATGAACACCCATTCCTTGCGTCTTTCGGCCCGGGCCGCGGCTGCTTTGTTGGCGCTGGGCTCCGGGGCCCTGACGGCGCCCGCCTTGGCCGCAGGCCTGTCGGCGTCCTCGGCCTCCGAGAGCATCGGCACCTCGATCGGCAGCTTGTCCACCTCGGTGCAGAAATCCAGCGAAAGCTCGAGCGGCGACAAAAAGGTGGCGGCCGGCGACTACAAGATCATCGAGGTGGCCGAGGCCCCGGGTCGCCCGGGCCAGATGCGCCTGAGCTTGCAGGCCAAGGACGCGACCGCCGATGGGCAGAGCGCCGAGCAGTTCTTCCTGTTCTTGCCGCAGACGACCCTGGCAGCCGCCGGCCTGGAGACCGGCCAATGGGTCAGCGCCCGGCCGACGTCCTATGGCCTGGAGTTTTCGCGCCAGGCCACGCAGCAGGCTTTCTTCCTGGTGCTGGACGACGCCTTCTATCGCGAGCTGCCCTCGCGCGCTGTGACGCTTTGAAATGGGCGTGAAGGTGTCGGCCGGGCTGCCTTTGCTGGCGGCTGTGGCCGCGGTTCTCGCTCTGGCCTCAGCACCCTGCCACGCCGACATCCTCCGCTATTGCGCGCAGACCACCGAGGCCATGAGCGTGGCGCAGCAGGACCGCTTGCTGCGCTTCAGCGCCGTGGTCAAGCAGCAGCTGGAAGCCTCGGGCCAGGAGCTGGCCATCGTCGCCCGTGCCGGGCTGGATCTGCAGCGTTTTGGCCTGCGCTATTCCCATGCAGGCATCAGCCTGAAGGCCAGTCCCAACACGCCCTGGTCGGTGCGCCAGCTCTATTTCGCCTGCGACGAGAACCGACCTCGCCTGTTCGACCAGGGCCTGGCCGGCTTTCTGCTGGGCACGCTGACCCCGGATTTGAGCGTCATCTCCCTGCTCTTGCTGCCGCCCGAGGCCGCGGCGCCGGTGCAGGCTTTGGCGGCCGATGATGGCCGCGCCTTGCAGCTGCTGGCACCGCGCTACAGCGCCAACGCCTACGCCTTCGGTCTGAGTTACCAGAACTGCAACCAGTGGCTTCTCGAGCTGCTGGCCGCCGGCTGGGCCGGCTTGCAGCCCTCGGCTGAGGCCCAAGCGGGCGTGTACCAAGCGGGTCTGCGCGCCCAGGCCCAGGTCTGGCTGCAAGCCCAGGGCTACCAGCCCACGGCTGTGGAGCTGGGCTGGCGGCCGCTGATGTGGGCCGGCGCCTTGATTCCCTGGGTCCACAGCGATGACCACCCGGCTGAAGACCTGGCGCAGCTGCGCTACCGGGTCAGCATGCCCGAATCCATCGAACACTTTGTGCGCCAGCGCTGGCCCGAAGCTCGCCGTATCGAGCTCTGCCTGCGTGGCCAGCAGGTGGTTTTGCGCCGTGGCTGGCTGCCCTTGTCCGCTGATTGCAGCGCGGCCGATGACGACCAGCTGATCGATCTGGGCGCCTGAGTCCGCGGCCTGCCTTTGCGGCAGGCGGCGAAGCGCGGCACGGCAGCCGCTGATGATGCGCAGATGCAGGATCGGGAGGTCTTGCTAACGGTGAGATTCCGTGTCTTTCTGTATCCAAGACCGCGTCCGATTTCGGCTGTACTGCGCCCGATCCGGGCTCGCGGCCGTCCGCAGCAAGTGGGCTTGATAGGCGCCGTGGGCAAGGCTCCGCCGCTCCGTATCGCTAAGCGATCTGGACTGCGTTTGGTATTGCTGTTTACACGATGTTTCGCGCTAACTAGGTGTTTTCATCTATGTTTTGCGATCAACTGGTATCTAAAGTAAATACCACTGAAGGGCCAAAGACTTGTTCTGGTCTTGAAGCGGTTGCCTCGATTGCCATGGGCTTTGGGGCTTGAATCACACCGGCGCTGCAGCCTTTTGGCGCGTGAGAGATGGGAGTTGTTCATGAACCGAAGTCCTGAAATCGCAACCCACCTGGCATGCGGCCAAGAGCGCCTCACCGGAGCGCGCGAGGTTTCCACGAATCGGCCGTTCGGCCTACTGTCAGGCCTTACAGGTCGTCATCTGCGCGCCCGGCACTGGGCGGCTTTGACCCTGCTGCTGACTGCGGCCCCGGCTTGGGCCGTCAACTGCAGTGCCTTGCCGGTCTGGGCCTCGGCCACGGCCTACACGGCGGGCAAGCAGGTGCAGGACGCTGGCCAGGCGTACTCGGCCAACTGGTGGACGCAAGGCCAGGCGCCTGCCAGCAACTCGGGCGCCTGGGCGGTCTGGAAGCCCTTGGGCGCCTGCGATGGCGGTGGCGGCGGAGGCACGGGTGGCAACAAGGCACCGCTGGCCAACTTCAGCTCGGCGGTGGACCGCCTGACCGTCAGCTTCGACGGCAGCAGCTCCAGCGACACCGATGGCACGGTGGCCAGCTGGCGCTGGGATTTCGGCGATGGCACGAGCGGCACGGGCGCCAAGATCAGCCATGCCTATGCCAAGACCGGCACCTACCCGGTCACCTTGACGGTCACCGACGACAAAGGCGCCACCGGCAGCAAGGCCCTGAGCCTGAGCCTGGCGGCCGTGATCAAGGATCCGGTCACCGGCAAATACCTCTTGCGCCAGGCCGATGTGCTGGCCAATGAGGCGCGGCTGACCGGCACGCCGCTGTTCGCCTCGGTCAAGGCCTCGGTGGCGACCCGTGATAACGCGGTCGTCACCGCCGTCAAGCCCGGCGCGGCCAGCAACCCCGAGAACGTCAAGCGGGTGGAGCGCCTGCTTCCGGCCAGCCAGTGGGAATTCCTGTTCCCGCTGCGCAATGCCAGCTACAGCTACACCGGCCTGCTGCAGGCCGTGGCCAAGTTCTCGGGCGTGTGCAGCAGCTACAGCGACGGCCGCGATGCCGATGCCATCTGCCGCAAGACCCTGGCCACCATGTTTGCCCACTTCACGCAGGAGACCGGCGCGCATGATCGCAACAACGCCATTCCCGAATGGCGCCAGGCCCTGTACTTTGTGCGCGAGTCCGGTTGCAGCGAGGACAGCTACGGCTGCCCCTACAACAACGAATGCCTGCCCAGCACCTGGCAGGGTCAGGTCTGGCCTTGCGGCAAGGATGCGCAGGGCCGCTACAAGCAGTATTTCGGCCGCGGTGCCAAGCAGCTGTCCTACAGCTTCAACTACGGGCCCTTCTCGGACGCCATGTTCGGTGATGTGAAGGTGCTGCTGAACAACCCTGAGCAGGTGGCCGACACCTGGTTGAACCTGGCCTCGGCGGTGTTCTTCTTCGTCTACCCGGCCTCGCCCAAGCCCAGCATGCTGCATGTGGTGGATGGCAGCTGGAAGCCCAACGCGACCGATGCCGCACAAGGCATCAAGCCCGGCTTCGGCGCCACCACCAATGTGATCAACGGTGGTATCGAATGCGGCCAGATCACCGAGAAGCCGCAGTCGGTCAATCGCATCGCTTATTACCGCCAGCATGCGGCCTCTCTCGGCGTGCCGATCGCGGCCAATGAAGAGTTGGGCTGCGCGACGCAGAAGCCGTTTGTGGTCGGCGGTGCCGGCGCCCTGGACATCTACTGGGACCAGGACTGGGCCTACTACCCCGACATGCCCGAAGGCAAGGCCTTCGCCTGCAAGCTGGTCGGCTACCAGACCGCCCACTTTGCACTCAAGGCCGGCGACTACCAGCGCTGTGTCGAGAAGTACTTTGACGTGGTGATCAAGCCATGAGCCGGCACTGAAAACCCCGGCGGGCAAGTCGCGTCGCTCCGCGCCCGCCGCTCTCCCGAAGACCGTTCCTGCAGCCCTCGTTCGAGCGAGGGGTGGGGCGGCTGCATTGCGCGACGCACTTTGACGCCCTGAGAACCAAGCCCCGAGACAAGCAAGGATTCATCCATGAAACACGCACTACCGAGCCTGACCGTGCTGATGGCCGCCATGGCCGCCACACCGGCCCTGGCCTACAACTGCACGGCCCTGACCGAATGGTCGGCCAGCGCCGTCTACACCTCTGGCGGTCTCGCCAAACAGAGCAACAAGGCCTTCCAAGCCAAGTGGTGGACCCAGGGCAACAGCCCGGCCACCAACTCGGGCCAGTGGGACGTCTGGAAGCCGCTCGGTGATTGCGACGGCGTGGTCAACCAGCCACCAGTCGCCGCCTTCACCAGCAGCGTCAGCGGCCAGGTCGTCAGCGTCAACGGCAGCGGCTCGACCGATGCCGATGGTCGCGTGGTCAGCTATGCCTGGACCTTTGGTGATGGCGGCACGGCCACAGGCGCCACCGCCAGCCGCAGCTATGCTGCAGCGGGTACCTACACCATCACCTTGACGGTGACCGATGACAAGGGCGCCACCAGCAGCAAGAGCAGCCAGGTGACTGTGGGTACCGTGGCCAACCAGCCGCCCGTGGCCGCCTTCACCAGCAGCGCCAGTGGCCTGACTCTGAGTGTCAACGGCAGCAGCTCCAGCGACCCGGACGGCACGATTGCCAGCTATGCCTGGAACTTCGGTGATGGTGGCAGCGCCGCCGGTGCCACCGCCAGCCGCACTTATTCGGCCGCCGGCAGCTACAACGTCAGCCTGACGGTGACCGACAACAAGGGCGCCACCAACACCAAGACCCAGTCCGTCACCGTGACGGCTGGCCCGGTCAACAAGCCGCCCACGGTGGCCTTGACCGCACCGACTGCCGGCGCCACGCCCGGCGCAGGTGACAGCGTCACCCTGAGCGCCAATGCCGCCGACAGCGACGGCACGGTCGCCAAGGTGGCCTTCTACGTCAACGGCGCCCTGGTGGCCGAAGACAGCACATCGCCCTTCAGCGTGGCCTGGACGGCGCGTGCCGGCGTGGCCGACGTCGTCGCGCGCGCCACCGATGACAAGGGCGCCAGCACCGACAGCCCGGCTGTGCGCATCACCGTCAGTGGCACCGCCACCGGCGACGAACGCTGCCGTCCCGAAGGCTTGCTGACCAGCCCAGGTACCTCGCCCGCCTACTGCAAGGTCTACGACGAGCAGGGCCGCGAAAAAATGGGTGCCGACAAGCCGCGCCGCATCATCGGCTACTTCACCAGCTGGCGCACCGGCAAGAACGGCCAGCCCGCCTACCTGGCCAGCAACATCCCCTGGGCGCAGCTGACCCACATCAACTACGCCTTCGCGCATGTGGACGGCGCTAACAAGCTCTCGGTCGGCAATGTCAACGACCCGAACAACCCGGCCACCGGCATCAGCTGGCCCGGAGTGGCCGGTGCTGAGATGGACCCGACGCTGAGCTACAAGGGCCACTTCAACCTGCTGAGCAAGTACAAGAAGCAGTTCCCGCAGGTCAAGACTCTGGTGTCCGTGGGTGGCTGGGCCGAGACCGGCGGCTACTTCGACGACAGCGGCAAGCGTGTGGCCAGCGGTGGCTTCTACACCATGACCACCAATGCCGACGGCAGCGCCAACACGGCCGGCATCAATGCCTTTGCCGACTCGGCCCTGGCCTTCCTGCGCCAGTACGGCTTTGACGGTGTGGACATTGACTACGAGTACGCCACCAGCATGAAGGACGCCGGCAACCCGGACGACTTCGCCATCTCCAATGCGCGCCGCGCCAGCCTGGTGAAGAACTATGTGTTGCTGATGCAAACCTTGCGCGCCAAGTTGGACGCCGGCGGCCAGGCCGACAAGCGCCACTACATGCTGACCGTGGCCGCCCCTGCCTCCGGTTACCTGCTGCGCGGCATGGAGAACTACCAGGTCACCCAATACCTGGACTACGTCAACATCATGAGTTATGACCTGCACGGAGCCTGGAACCAGTTCGTCGGCCCCAATGCAGCGCTCTATGACGACGGCAAGGACAAGGAGCTGGAGGCCTGGAGCTACTACACCGCGCCGCAGTACGGCCGCATCGGCTACCTGAACACCGATTGGGCGTATCACTACTTCCGCGGCGCCTTGCCGGCCGGCCGCATCAACATCGGTGTGCCTTACTACACCCGAGGCTGGAAGGACGTGACGGGCGGCACCAACGGCCTCTGGGGCACGGCCGCGCAGACCGACCAGACCAAGTGCCCGCCGGGAACGGGTGGCGGCACGGTGCAGAAGTGCGGTGCGGGTGCCATCGGCATCGACAACCTCTGGCATGACCTGGATGTTTCCAGCAAGGAAGTGCCGGCCGGTTCCAACCCCCTTTGGCACACCATGAACCTGGCCGCCGGCAAGCCCGGCAGCTATCTGGCCGCCTACGGCCTGAACCCGGCCACCAACCCGGCCGATCAGCTGACCGGCAGCTACACCCGTTACTACGACGGCACCCTGGTCGCGCCCTGGTTGTGGAATGCCCAGAAACGGGTCTTCCTTTCCACGGAGGACGAGCAGAGCATCGGCGTGAAGGCGCAGTACGTGGCCGACCGCGGCATCGGGGGTGTGATGTTCTGGGAACTGGCGGGTGACTACGCCTACGACAACGCCAAGGCCGAGTACTTCATGGGCAGCACGCTGACCCAGGCGCTGTACAACAAGTTCAAGACGGCCACGCCTTACGGCAACCGCCTGAGCGCTACGGCCCTGCCGACCGAGAGCCTGGACATCCGCTACAGCATCGCCGGCTTCGCTCTGGGTGACGCCAACTACCCGATCAACCCCAAGCTGACCCTGACCAACAACAGCACGCAGACCCTGCCGGGCGGCACCGACTTCAGCTTCGATGTCCCGACCGCCATTCCTGCGACGCTGGCTGACCAGAGCGGCTTTGGGCTGAAGATCGTGCAGAGCGGTGCCAACCCGGCCGGCCACAACATCGGCGGCCTGAAGAACGACATGCACCGCGCTGCCTTCAAGCTGCCGACCTGGCAGACCCTGGCCCCGGGTCAGAGCGTGACCATCGCCCTGAACTACTACCTGCCCATGCCCATGCCGAGCAACTGGGTGGTCAGCTTCGGTGGCAAGTCCTACAGCCTCAAGCAAGAGGCACGGCGCGCGGACCTGAGCGCCGCCGCCCTGGCCAAGGCCGCTGCCGCCAAGGCCGCAGGCAAGTGAACGCACTCAACCCCTCTCAACGGAGCAAGACAATATGAGACTGCAACAAACGATGATCCCGCCCGCCCTGGCCCTGGCCTTCGGGCTGGCCAGCCCCCTGGCCATGGCCTACAACTGCACCGGCGTGGCCGAGTGGAACGCCCAGACCGCCTACGTTGGCGGCAAGATCGTGCAACAAGCCAACAAGGCCTATTCGGCCAAGTGGTGGACGCAGAACCAGACCCCGGCGACCAACGCCGGCCAATGGGATGTCTGGAAGCCGCTCGGTGATTGCGACGGCGGCCCGGCCGATTCCACGCCGCCCACCGTGCCCTCAGGCCTGACGGCCAGCGGCCAGACCACCAGCAGCATCGTGCTGAACTGGAGCGCCTCGACCGACGCCGGCAGCGGCGTGGCCGGCTACGACGTCTATCGTGCGGGCACGCTGGTGGCTTCACCTGCAGCCACCACGCACACCGACACCGGCCTGGCCGCCGGCACCGCCTACAGCTACACAGTGCGGGCCCGTGACAAGGCCGGCAATGCCTCGGCCCAAAGCGCCGCTCTGCTGACCAGCACGGCCAGCGGCGCTTGCGCCGCGCCTCCGGCGGTGCCGTCCGGACTGGCTTCACCGAGCCAGACCAGCAACAGCGTCAACTTGACGTGGTCGGCCGTGGCCGCAGGCCCGAACTGCACGGTGCAATACCGTGTCTTGCAGGGCAGCGCGCAGGCCGCGCAAGTCGCCAACACCAATGCCAGCGTGACCGGCCTGGTGGCCGACACGGCCTACAACTTCAGCGTGGTGGCTTTCAACCAAGCCGGTGCCTCGGCTGCTTCGCCGGCCATCTCGGTGCGCACGGCCAAGCCCGACACCAACACCGGTGCCAAGAACGTGGTGGGCTATTTCGCCCAGTGGGGCATCTACGGCCGCAACTATCTGGTCAAAGACATCGACAAGGGCGGTGCTGCGGCGCGCCTGACGCACATCAACTACGCCTTCGGCAATGTGCGCAACAACGTCTGCGAGGTGGGCCTGACCGTGCCTGTGAACGAGAACACCGGCGTGGGCGGCGACGCCTTTGCCGACTACACCAAGTCCTTCCAGGGCAGCCAGAGCGTGGACGGTGTCGGTGACCTCTGGGACCAGAAGTTGCGCGGCAGCTGGAACCAGCTGAAGAAGCTCAAGGCCAAATACCCCAAGCTGAAGGTGCTGATCTCTCTGGGGGGATGGACTTACTCGCGCGGCTTCTCCAGCGCAGCGCGCCCGGAGAACCGTGTGGCCTTCGTCAAGTCCTGCATCGACGCCTACATCAAGGGTGACCTGCCGGTGACCGACTACGCGGGTGGCCCGGGCGCAGCGGCCGGCGTGTTTGACGGCATCGACATCGACTGGGAATACCCCGTGGCCTGCGGTCTTTCCTGCGGCAAGCCCGAAGACAAGGAGAACTTCAACGGCCTGGTGGCGGAATTCCGCAAGCAGCTCGATGCGGTGCGCCCTGGCTTGCTGCTGACCATGGCCGCGCCGGCCGGCATTGACAAGATCCGCGAGTACCAGCCCGAAGTGGCCCAGAACTCGCTGGACTTCATCAATGTGATGACCTACGACTTCCACGGCGGCTGGGAAACCACCACCAACTTCCACGCGCCGCTGTACGGCTCGCCCAAGGATCCGTCCACCGGCGATGCGCGGGTCTACAACACGGCGGATGCCATCCAGGCTTATCTGGACCGCGGTGTGCAGGCCAAGAAGTTGAATTTGGGCATCGGCTTCTACGGCCGCGGCTGGACCAATGTGCCCAACACCAACAACGGGCTCTACCAGACCGGCGCGATCCCGGCACCGGCCACCTACGAGAAGGGCAACGAGGACTACAAGGTGCTCAAGACCTTGAACTACCCCAGCTATGTCGACCCGGTGAGCCGCGCCCAGTGGATCTTCAACGGCACCACCTTCTGGAGCTTTGACACCCCGGTGCAGATCACCGAGAAGATGAACTACCTGAAGAGCAAGAACCTCGGCGGCGCTTTCTTCTGGGAGTTCAGCGGCGACGATGCCAACTCGACCCTGCTCAAGGCCATCAGTGACGGCGTGAAGTAAGGATCGCAATCAAGATCAGAAATCCGGAGGCGGAGGAAGGGCCGGGGGCAGTGGCTTCTCACTGCTCGGTCACTGCCCCCACAAAGCCCTCAGCTGCTTCTGGGTAGGTGTTCGATCCTGACCCGTCCTGAATTAGGTTGACACTAAGAACGGTTGAAC